>JBGQMX010000005.1:0-47175 GCA_041500805.1 Methyloceanibacter sp. | reverse complement strand
GCGGTTGAGCGTGAAGTGCTTCTCGATGACGCGGGAGCCGAGCACGTGCGCCGGCGGGCCCATGGAGATGCCGCTGTCATGGGACGAGAAGCCGATCACGGCGTCCGGGAAGGCGTGGCGGAAGGTGGTGATCACGCCGAGATCGAGCTGCTGCCACTCTGGCGGATAGCCGGCCGTGCACTGCATCAGGCAGAGCTGCCGGTTGATCGGCATGATGACCTCATAGGCGCGACGGACATCCTCCATCGTGCCGCCGCCGGTCGAGACGAACATTGGCTTGCCGAAGGAGGCGACGTGCTTCAGGAGCGGCGTGTTGGTGAGATCGCCCGAGGCGATCTTGTAGGCCGGCATGTCGAGCTCGGCGAGGAAATCGGCGCTCGGCCTGTCGAAGGCGGTAGCGAAGAAGGTGATGCCGAGCTCCTTGGCATAGTCGATGAGCGCGACATACGCGTCACGGCCGAACTCGAGCTTCTCGCGGTGGGCGCCGTAGGTGTCGGCGAAGGCGTTCTCGCTGTGGTACTCCGAGAGGTACATGGCGCGGGTGAACAGGGATTTGTTGTCACGCTTTTGCAGCTTGACAGCGGTAACACCGCAGTGCTGCTTGGCGACCTTGAACATCTCCTTGCACTTCTCGAGATCGCCCTGATGATTGTTGCCGATCTCGGCGATCACGTAGGTGTCGGTTTCGTCCGCGATGCGAACGCCATCAACCGTCATTTCGCGGTTCATCGATTTCCCTCCGAGTGCCCACTTGCAAGGGTCACATCTAGCCCAGAAATGTTGTTGTTTCAATGGCGGAGCCGCCCGGCGCGCTGAGCGATTCCGCCAGTTTTAGCTTATCATTTTGGGACAAGGAGCATCGGCCCGATGAGAGTCCTCGTCTGGCAATGGGGACGCTTCGGAGTGGGCGCTCGCTATGCGCTGGAGATGGCGCACGCCCTGTCGGAAGAGTGTGGCCACGACACGCTCCTCTCGCTCGCCGAAGGTGCCGACCTGATGCAGGACCCTGCCTGCCGGAGCGCCGTCGATCTGCCGCTCTACACCTACGCCAATGCGCAAGAATTCATCCGGCGCAGCCTCGTCATCAGGGGGGTGCTCCAGCCCATCGTCGAGAAACTCCGCGCCAACCCGCCCGACGCCGCCATCGTGACTATGATGGGTTATTGGGACATCTTTCTCATTCGCCGCTTGCACCGCATGGGCGTTCCGGTGGTGGTTACGGCCCACGATGCGGAGATCCATCCCGGCGATCGCTTCCATGTCATGGTAAGACTGCAACGGCGGCTGGTCGGCATGAGCGAGGGCGTCGTCACGCTGACCGGCTTCGTCGCGCGCCAGCTTGCATCGCGCCTGTCCCTGGCGGGGAAAGTCCAAGCCACCATTCCTCTGGGGGCCTTTGCCTATGCCGATCTTGACCTCCCGCCTCCGCAACTGCCCGACGCAGCGCAAGAGCGTCCCTTGCGGCTACTCATGGCGGGACGCCTGAAGCGGTATAAGGGACTTGGGCTTCTGGCCGATGCGTTGAGGCTGATCGGCGGTACGCCGCCGCTCAGCGTGCGCGTCGTCGGCGCCGCGCAGGACGAGAGCGAGATCGAAGCCCTTGCGGCCTTGCCCGGCGTCGAGTTCGACCTCGGCTGGAAGAGCGACCGCGACCTCATCGCCCATCTCGACTGGGCCGACGTCGCCGTCCTTCCCTATGTCGAGGCAAGTCAGTCGGGCATTGTGCCCATGAGCTTCAAGCGTGGCCGCCCGGTGATTGCGACGCCGGTGGGAGGCTTGCCCGAGCAGGTGCGCCGTGGCGAGACCGGCCTCCTCACCGAGAATGTCTCGGCGCCGGCCCTGGCCGCAGCGATCAGACGCTTTGCCGAGGATCGGGCGCTGTTGCGAAGCTGCGCCGGAAATGCGCTCCGTCTTGCCGACGAGGACCTTGGCTGGAAGGCGCTGGCGCCACGCTTTTCCGAGGTGCTGGAGCAGGTCGCAAGGCGGGGCGTGGTCAAGGCTCGGAGCGGGCCGCTAGCCTGAGACGGTAAGCGGGTCGCCGTCTACTGGGACCCGTTGCGCAAAGAGCGGAACGAGTCTCCCCAGCGTTTCTGATCCTCGGTCAGCTTGCCATCGGCCTCGAGCTGGGCAAGTAGCTTGATACCTTCGTCGATGGCGGCGTCCTTCTTCTCGCCCGCCGCGACGGTGGCAAGATCGTACAGACGAACGACGACAGCGATCCGTGCGTCGATGCTGTCTTTTTGGGCATCTGCCAGCTCGCGCGCGATGGCAAGGCTCTCCTCAAAGGCCGCGAGCGCTCCGGCAATGTCCTTGGAGTCGCTTTTGACATTGCCGATCTTGTCCAAGACGACCGAGACGTCCCGCTTCCATTGAGAATTGGTCTTGTCGCCGTCGGCGAGCCGCTTGCGGATGGGGAGAGATTCTTCGAAGGCGGCAAGCGCCCCCGGTTTGTCTCCAGATTTGGCCTTCGCATCGCCGACCTTGTCGAGGCTGATCGACAGCTCCCGCTGCGCGTTGACGTTGCTCTCGTCAGCCTTGGCCAGCTCGCGGGCGATGGAGAGTGCTTCCGCGTAGTCGGCAAGCGCCCCTTTCGTGTCATTGAGGGCGAGCCGCGTGTCGCCGACCTTGTGGAGGCTGATCCTGACGTCTCGCTTCCGTTCGGCGTTGCTATCAGCTCCGGCGACGCGGCGGTCGATGGACAGCATCTCCTCATAGACTGCGAGTGCCTCGGTTGTGTCGCCGCGGTTGTATTTGATGTTCCCCAATCGCTCCAGGTTGAGCGATACCGCCCTCTGCCAGTCGATATTGTCCGGGGCGGTCAAGAGGATATTCCTGCCAACGGCGAGGCTCTCCTCAACGGCGGCAAGCGCACCGTCGGTGTCACCGGCGCTGACTTTCAAATCGGCGATCTTATTGAGGTCGGACGACACCACCTGCTGTCGTTTGGTGTCGCCGATATTGGCCCCGGCAAGCTCACGGTCGAAGACAAGCATCTCTTGATAGGCGGCAAGCGCGCCCTTAGCGTCACCGGAGTCGCGCTTGATGTCGCCGACCCTCTCGATGACGTACGACAGTCTTTGCTTGTATTGCTCGTTGGTGGCGTCGGCCTCGAAGAGGCCGCGGCGGATATCGAGGCTTTCCGTGTAGGCCGCGAGCGCGCCAGCGCTGTCGCCCGAATTGAGCTTCGCCTTGCCGATTCTCTCGAGGCTTGCCGCCACCTCACTCTTGCGGTTCGCATTACCGGCATCGGCGGCGGCGAGCTTGCGGTCGTTGCCGAGCATCTCCTCGTAGAGGGCTAACGCGCCAGCGGGGTCATTCAAGCCCTGTTTGAGATCGCCGATCCTTTCTAGGGTGACCGAGATGTTCTGCTGCCATATCGGGTTGGTCTTGTCGGTTTCCGCCAGGCGACGGCGGATTTCGAGGGCTTCGTTGTAGGCGGCGAGCGCCCCGGCGCTGTCGCCCGACTTGAGCTTCATGGCAGCGACGTCTTGCAGATTGACCGTCACGTCGAACTGGTAGTTCAGATTGCCTTTGTCGCTGTCGGCGAGACGGCGGGCAAATTCCAGGCTCTTCTCGTAGGCCGCAAGCGCGCCGGCGCTGTCGCCCGAATTAAGCCTCACATCGGCCAGGCGGCGGCCGGCATTGGCGCTCTCCGCAAAAGCCGCCAGCGCTGCCGCGCTATCGCCCGAATTGCTTTCGAGATAGGCGATCTTTTCCAGGGTCGCCGAGATGTCCTGCTGCAGTCCGGCATTCTTGCTGTTGGACTCAGCAACGCGGCGGCGGATATCGAGGCTCTCTTTATAGGCAGTAAGAGCGCCCGCAATATCCTTAGTGCTGGCCTTGAGATCACCCAGCTTGGACAGGCTGATCGCCACGGTCAGCTGATAGGAGGCGCTATCCTTGTTGGCCTCTGCCAATTGACGGTCGATGACGAGCATCTCATCGTAGGCGGCAAGCGCCGCCTCGGTGTCGCCTGCGGCGCGCTTGATATCGCCGACCTTCTCGAGGCTTACCGAGAGGTCAAGCTGCGGCTGGGTGTTGGTCTTGTCCAGCTCGGCAAGCTTCCGCCTTAGGTCCAGCGCTTCCTCATAGTTGGCAAGGGCGCCGCTACGGTCGTCCAAGGACAATCTCGCATCACCCACCCGGTTCAGGCCGAGCGTCAGATTGCGCTGCCACACCGCCTCTGCCGGCTCGTGATCTGCCATCTCCCGTTCGATGGACAGCATCTCCTCGAAAGCCGAAAGCGCCCCGGCATTGTCGCCGAGATTTCGCTTCATATCGCCGATATCCTCCAGGTTCCGAACGATATCGAGGCGATACTGCGTGTGGGTCTTGTCGGTATTGGGAAGGTTTCGGCGCAGGGTTAGGCTCTCCTCGTAGGCCGCCAGCGCCCCGGCGCTGTCATTTGCGTCGCTCTTCAGATCGCCGATCTTGCTTAGGGTTATTGCCGCGTTGCGGGGCCATTCACTCGTGGCCGGGTCGGCGCCGATCAAATAGCGCCCGATGGCGAGGCTACCCTGATAAGCGGCAAGCGCGCCTGGACGGTCACCCGCAGCGAGCTTGGTCTTGCCGATCCGCTCGCGGGCAGACGCCTCGTCCCACTGCGCTTGATTGTTGCTGCGGTCCATCTCGGCGAGGAGGGTCCTGATGGAGAGGGCCTCCTCGAAATTGGCGAGCGCCCCGGCATAGTCGCCGGAGTCGAATTTCACATCGCCGATTGATGCGAGGTCCACCGAGTAGTTGCGCTGGATCTTAAGATTGCCGCGATTGTTGGCAGCGAGATCCTTGTCGATGGCGAGGCTCTCCGCATAGGCCGCGAGCATCCCGTCCTTGTCGCCAGTCTGCTTCTTGAGATCCGCGATCTTGCTCAAGTACACCGCGACATCGGTCCACCAGTCGGAATTATTCTTGTCGGTTTCCGCCAAGCTTCGGCCAAGACCAAGCGCCTCCTCGTAAGAGGCGAGCGCTGCGGGGTAGTCGCGCATATCGAATTTGACGTCGCCGATCGCCGCGAGGCTCCCCGACACGGCCTGCTGCCATTTCCGATTTTCCTTATCGGCGTCGGCGAGCTTGCGCTGGATGGCGAGACTCTCCTCGTAGGAGGCAAGCGCCGAGGCCGTGTCGCCGAACTGAGCGTGCACACTGCCCAACTTGGTCAGACTGACCGTGACACCCCAAAGCCAATCCTTGTTGTTGGGATCGATGGCGGCCAGACGGCGCGCGACTTCGAGGCTTTGGTCGGCGCTCTTTTTCGCCGCCTCGTAGTTCCGCGCGGAAAGATAGCTCCTGGTGAACTCATCGAGCATTGCCGACTGGATGTTCAGCAGCCGCGTGTTGTCGGGGGCCCGTTCGACCAGCTCGTTGACCGGGTCTTTCACCAGATCGAGCAGCTTGTTGAGGGTATCGATCCTGGTCCCTTCGGCGCGCAGACGCTGAATGCCGGCAAAGACGAGCGCGCTGACGGCGTCGAGCCCGATGCCGAAGTTTTGCTCCGCGTTCTTCTCCTGTAGCTTCGCGAGCGCCGCCGCTGTGGTCGCCCGCGCCGCCTCCGAATTCGCGAGGCGTTTGGCTTGCACCGCAAGCACGCCCGCCCCGGTCGCCCCCACGGCCAACACCGCGAAGAGGACCGCTGCCGCCGCGACCAAACGCTGCCTCAGCCGTGCGCGCTTGCCGGAGGCACCGATGAAGCCGAGCGTCGAAGTGCCGAGCTCGCCGGGATAGCGCTTGGCGATGCTCTCGGCCTCGGCCAGCGGCACGCCTTTGGGGATGAGAAGATCGCGCTCCTTATTGCTCTTCTCCCAGCGGCGTCTGAGCGCCTCGACATCGTCGCGAATGCGATAGAACTCGGCATTGGCGGCGGCGATCGCCTTGGCGCGGCCCCAATTCTCCAACACGCGCTGATGCGCAAGGCGGATCGTCGCGTTCTGCTCGCTGCCCGAGGAGAGCAGGATGCGCGCATCCACGAGCGCGCGGATGAGGCGCTCGGCCGGAGCGTCATAGGCGGCCTCAGTGAGCGGCACCGACCGGATCGTAAGCCCCGCCGTGCCGCCGGTTTCCCCGGCCGGCGCCGGCGCCGCGAGCTGCCGCAACAGCCGGGGCAGGCGCTCAAGCTCGTCCTTGCCGAGAGGGGCGATGGCTCGCTCGGCCTCTCGATCGATGGCGCCGGCGAGACCGCCGAGCGTGTCATAGGCCTTGAAGGTCAGCCGCGTCTCGCCGTTCTCGGTGACCCGCTGCTCGAACAAGAAGTCGAGGGCGAATTGCAGAAGCGGCAGCATGTCGGGCCGGTCGACGTCGCGGATGAGCCGGTCGTCCAGCCGCTCGGCTGTCTTCGGATCGGTCTCATAGACGAGGCCCGCAGCGAGCGCCGGACCGCGGATGATCTCGTCGATCTCGGTCGCGCCGGGCGGCGCGAGATCGTAGGTTGCGCCCTTGCTCTTCATCGCCAGCAGCTCGGGCTCCTTGAGGAAGCGCTCATAGAGATCGGCGCGGAGCGTCGTGATCACCCAAACGCGCCCCGTGGCGACAAGCGCAGACAAGAGCTTCGCAAAGCGCGCGCGTTCCGCTTCATTGATCTGGCCCGCGAACAGCTCGTCGAGCTGATCGACAACGATCAGAAGATCGGCGCGGACGGGACGGTCGAAGCCGCTTTTCTTGGCCTCGGCCTCGGCGATCCTGTCCAGCGCGTGCACGATCGGCTTGGCGCTCGTGTCGTCGGCATGGGCGAGCAGCGCGGCAAGCTCGCCTTCCGTCGCGTAGTCGCTCTCGGCGATCTCGGGCAGCGCCGGCGCCCTGCCCTTGTCGTTCTCGTCGAGCTCAGCCTCCGACTCGAACAGACGCGCGGCAAGGGCGGCAACGGGACCGGCGGGGTGCTCGCCGGGACGCATCACGGCCACGCGCCAGATGTCGACCGCCGGCATCACGCCCGGTGCCGTGAGCCGCGGGACGAGGCCGGCAAAGGCCAGCGAGGATTTGCCCGATCCGCTCGCGCCGACCACGAGCAGGAAGGGCGCCCCCCGCTCTCCCGCCTCCTTCAGCGCGTCGATGGCCTTGGTGATGTCGCGCGAGCGGCCGAAAAACACCGGCGCATGCTTGGCGCCGAAGGCCGCTAAGCCCCGGAAGGGAGAGCCCTTGATGTCGACCGGCCAAAGCACCGAGCGGCCTTTGAGGACTTTCTCCTCGAGCCAGCCCCTGAGCAGCTTCTCGATCTCGCCCTCGAACGCGTCGGTGTTGGCGAAGGTGTGAAAGGCGAGCTTGAACTTGCCGTCTGCCGTCTGGAACCAGGTCTTGAAGAAGGTCTTGAGCCGCTCCCATTGCTCGGAGACGAGACGGTTGGTCGCCTCGTCGTCGAGCTTGACCGTGGGCGGCTCGCTATAGCGGAAGACATAGACGTCGGGGATCGCCTTGGTCTTGCTCGCCTCAATGGCCGAGAGAATCTCGTAGGCGGTGCCGGAGGGATAAGGCTCCCCGTTCGGCATGGTGGGGAAATCATCCGGCAGTTCGGTGCCGATGCGATGGCGCAGGATGGCGATGACGAGATCGCATGCTGACGCTTCGGGAATCTGCTGCTGGAAGGTCGCGCGGGCCTCGTAGAACTTCTGCTCCCAGCGGATGGCTTCGAGCTTGGCGATGCCCGCAAATTCGCCGTTCAAGCGCTCGACGACGCGCTCGACCCGCATACGTTCGAAATGCGTGTCGCCGGGAGAGGAGACGAAAACCCGAACTGTTCTCATCCGAAGACGGTCACAACGAGCCTGCAACCTGAGAGACCAACTCTAGCAGAGTATAGTCTCTCCGAACGCCTCCCACATAAACGTTCGCGTTGCGCTTGATTAGCCTTCGCTCCTCGAAGTCCTCTCGCCCCGAAGTATGGCAACAAGACGGCGCTACTCGGCCGGTGCAGGCCCGGTGCCCGTCGTCGCGTGCACGCTCATGCGCTTGGCCTGCGCGAGGAGACTGTCGAGATCCGGATTTTCCTTGGCCACCAGGTCCTGCAGCTCCTTCACCACCGCCTCTTGCTGAGCGGGCGTGGCCTTGACCGGCGCACTGCGCTGCCCTGGCCCCGTGCCCGGCCCCCAGCGCGGCCCGAACAGGTAGACGGCGGTGTACATGATCTTGGCCGTCTGCTCGTCGACATTGGCGGCACGCATGGCGTAGTAGAAGACCTTGTGCGTGTCCTGCCAGCTGCGCTCCATGGTGTCGCAGTAATAGTCATGGATGACGGCAGCCGAACGGTAGTTCCCGGTGAAGGGTGGGTAGAAGGCCCACAGCGCGGCGGGGACCGAGGCGCCGTCGGTCTTGTACCCGTCGGGGACGTCCCACTCCGTCCCCACGGGGTCGACGAAGGCGTAGGGCTCTTGCAGTGTCACCTTGCGTCCGTCGTTGCCGAACTCGGCGACGAACTTGCCGATGAAATGGCCGAAATTCGTTTCGGCCGAAGCGACCGAAACACCCGCGACGATGGTGGCAGCAGCGATAACGATGAGGGACCGGATCTTCATTGCTTCAGGCCTTCAACTCTGGGCCTCAAGGACCATGCTTCGCTCGTCGGCAATCCTTGGTTCAATTCTATAGCAATCTGTCGCGTCGCCTGGGCGATCGGGCTTTGCAAGGTTAAGAGGCGGCGCTCTTCTTTTGGCTGACATGCATCGCTGTTGCGACATAACGAAGGCAGCCGGTCTCGGCGAGGAATGGTTGCTGTGCCCACATGCTGAAACAGGGGGGCGCGGCATACTTCATCACCGTGCTCTTGGCCGGCATGCGCTCTTCTGTCGCCCGGTTGTAGAAAGTCCGGGTGACAGTCAGATTTCCGAGTTTTTCGTCGGCTTCCTCAAGCGCTTTGTCGAGAGAGTTCTGGGTCGAATAGTCGGCGTTTTGCAGGATCCCTAAAAACTCCTGGTAAGCCGTGAGCACCGTCTCCCTGTCCTTGTCGTTGGTGATCTCAGCGAACCCCGCTTTGTAAAGTAGCGACGCCCTGACCTTGTCGCTTGAGAGCAGGCCGAGCAGGAGACCGGTCGCCGCCTTAGCTGCCACTCCGGCGAGAAGCGCCTGCCCATTAGGGCTCGTGGGGTCCGCGCCGCCAATCAAGACGCTGACCGATTTCTTGACCGCGTCGTCTCCTTGCGCATAGGCCCGCCCGACATCTGCGGCGATCGCCTTGGCGACGGCGTCGCGAGGCATATAAAGGCGGAGCAGCCCCCAGGCGAGCGTCGCCACCGTCATCGGCCGCGCGATCAGCGCTTCCCTATACTTTGGGCGGTAGGCCTGCCAGCCTTTGACGTCCTCGGGGATCCAGTCCAGCGCCACGCCGATACGGTCGGTCGAGGCCAGAATGGCGGCCTGCGTTCCGTTGATGCCGCCATTGCTCGGACCGAGCTCGAGCAGGTATTCCCATCCGATCGCGGGATTACGCTGGCGCTCCTCGACCGACATGCCGGCATAGCGGGGAGCCTTGAGGAGGGTGGCGATGAGCTGCCCGAACGGCGTGTTGCCGTAGCGGCTTTGCTTGAGCAACGTGCCGCCGTTCTCGTCCTCCTGCGGGCCGAGATTGGCAACAACATATTGCCCTTCGGCGCAATAGAAGGCGCCGTGCTTCTCCAGGAACTTGTCCGAGTCGAGCGTTGCCAGCCCCGACGCAACGTCCCGCGCCGACGCCTGGTCGAACACTTCGAGGGGATTGTACATGTAGTTGCGAAACTTGGGATCAGGGTCCTGGTCGGCAAAGGGGACAAGGATCGCTGCGCAGCAATCCCACATATCGGCGTTGCGGTAATAGGCGTTGAGCGTTTCCTCAGGGATCGGATCTTCGACGCCGGCAGCGTAGTCGATGGCAATGAGATGGGCGTTATAGGTTTTGTGGTTGTCGCCGAGCGCTCCGTAATTGTTCGGCCAATCGCTCTTGACCGACATCGGGCTGCCATCCAAGTTGAAGCCGGCCGCGAAGCCGCCCGCGTGCGTAGCCCCGGCGTCGCCTTCGGTGACGATTTCATCAAGCTTGCCGCCCTGTGCCGCCAGGTCGAAATGCACCATCTGCTTGATGAGCCTGAAATTCTGCTTCGCGAGCTCGGTTACCAGCTGATCGATATGGGTGTGACCGATATCGACGTCCTCCCCGTTGACGGTGTCGTCACCATAGAAAATGACGCGGTTGCCGAGCCCTTGGCCCAAGCGGAATTGATGGGCCGGCGTGCGGATCGCCACGAGCTCGCTTAAGGCATCGACCAGGGGCAGCACCGCCTGCCCGGGCAAGGACATCGTCTCGGCCATCGTTGCCATCAGGTGGCGCACTGGCAAAAAAGTCTTGCCCTCGTAGACCTCGCCCCCTGCGAGGAATGGACCGACGAGAGGCTTGCCATCGGGGGCGAGTGGTTCTTCGAGGAACGGATTGAGGATGTGGTTGACAGCCTCAAGGCTCAACACCTGGTTGGCCGGACCGACAATGGCGGCAAGCGAGGGGGGAAGCTCCACCGCAGGTCCGACCGGATCGAGCCTGCCGGTCTCGATCTGACCCGAGGACCGCACCACGCGGATACCGCCGAGGTCGATTGGCGAGGTGTCACGCAAAACCGAGTTCAGCCTTGCCTGCAAGCTCGCATCGACGGTGCCCCACCGCTTCGGCTCGACAAAGCCCCAATCCGAGGGAAGTCCGAGCTTTTCGGCCTTCTCCGCAGCCAAGGAGGGCGGGGCAACCTCGCCCGGCGCGACAGCAGCCTCGCCCAACGCCTTGCGGACCAGCGAGGAGAGGAGGACGCCGGACATCGCCAGCATCCCGAGCACACTGCGGCGATCCATGGCGCTTACTCCGACATCTTGGTCATGCAATCTGTGGTCACGCGTGCCTTACGGATAAGATAGCACAGGCAATTTACCAGGAAACTGGGCGTGCTTTGGATCGATTGAGTAGTGATCATGACGATAAGCGCCCTGCTTCGTGCTTCTCCCTATATCTTGCCGCTTACCTCTGTAAACACCTCCGAGCGGCCCCTGCTCCAATCATAATCTGCGGCGAAGGCGGCGATGGCGTTGGCGATCTTGGCGCCGCCGATCACCGAGGGCTCGATCGGGTTGGCGAGGTCCTCGTCCGTGCGGCAAACCAGGCGAAGATCGATAAGCGCGAGCCCGCGCGCCGACGCCTCCCGCGTGATGCATTCATTGAAGATGGTGAGCCCGACCGAGGCGAGGCGCCGCGCTGCCTCGCATCGGGAAAGTGCGCGTCATAGATGGTGCAGACGGCGACCGGGAGGCCGCGGCCCTGCACGTCGTCAAGCATCGCCCGATAGTCCTGCACGAACCACTCGCGCACGGCAGCGAGCTTCTCCAGCGCCTCGCTCACCGAGCCGGCAGTCTCCTTCAGGACATTCGCATAGTGAAGCGCATCGTTGCCGCCCGCGCTCACCACGAGATGCGTCGCGTCCGTGGGGGCAATCTGCAGTTGCAGCCTGACGCCTGAGGCGACCGAGCCATCGACGGCGGCAAGCGTGGCGCGGGCGCCTTTCGGCAGAACCCCGCGCAGCTGGTGCACCACATCGGGGCCGCCCCCCACATAGGCGCCGTTGTCGAGGATCGAGTCCCCGAGAAGGACGACGTGCTGGCTTCCCGCCTCCTTCGCCCTGGCGGCGCAGTCGGGCAAGGAGAGGGCGGCGGCGGTGATGAGCGCTCCGCTTAGGAACGTGCGGCGATTGGCGGGACTTTCAATCATGGCTGCCTCGACCTCTAGGATATGACCTATCTCTACGCACGCGATCAATCTCAACACGGCCCCCACCCTTTGATGAAAGGGTGCGGGCGCAAGGCGGGGGAACCTTGCGCCCGCTACGCTGAAAGGGAGGGTACTGACAGGCCGGGCAGGAGCGGACCCGGGCCCATTTTACCCTTTCAGCTCATCGGCGCCGGCTCGGTGGGACAAGCGTGGCATGCCGATCTCGTGTTACGCGAACACTTCAGTTTTCGTTGGCCTGAGGGGCTAGGGACCCGACCGGCAACCAAGAGGTGGGAAGCCGCCCGCGCGCGCTTTGTGAGGCC
Source organism: Methyloceanibacter sp. (assembly GCA_041500805.1). Classification (GTDB taxonomy): domain Bacteria; phylum Pseudomonadota; class Alphaproteobacteria; order Rhizobiales; family Methyloligellaceae; genus Methyloceanibacter. The sequence continues at coordinate 35,157 of JBGQMX010000005.1, read as the reverse complement.
CCTCACAAAGACGTCAGAGCCGGATGGGCTATGGGATTGGGCTTTCGCTGAAAGCGTCGCGCGGGGGTTCGGGTGGCCCCAATAATGAGCGGGAAGCGTAGCTCGCCTCGCGCCCGCGCCGTAAGATTGGCCCTTCGTCCCACGGGAGAGCGTGTGTGCCGGTCTACGACGCCTTCATTTCCTATAGCCACGCCAAGGACAAGCCGGTCGCGGCGGCGCTGCAGTCGGTGATCCAGAAGCTCGGCAAGCCCTGGTACCGGCGCCGGGGCTTGCGCGTGTTCCGCGACGACACGAGCCTGTCGGCCACGCCGCAGCTTTGGCCTTCGATCGAGCAGGCGCTGTCCCAGTCGCGCTACCTGCTTCTGCTCGCCTCGCCCGATTCTGCCGCCTCACCTTGGGTCAGCAAGGAGGTCGAATATTGGCTCGAGCATAAGAGCGTCGACACGCTGTTCATCGGCGTGACCGACGGCACGCTCGGCTGGGACGAGAAGGCGGGCGATTTCGCGCGGACGCCCGAGACGCCGCTGCCTCAGGTCTTGAAGGGACGCTTCCGCGCCGAGCCCAAATGGGTCGATCTTTGCGCCTATCGCGAAGGCGCCGATCCGCGCAATGCGAGGCTCATCGAGCTCGGCGCCGACTTCGCCGCCGCCATCCACGGCATGCCCAAGGAGGACCTGCTCTCCCAGGAGGTCCGCCAGCAGCGCCGCGCTCTGATCTTGGCGATGTCGGCTGCAGGCCTGCTGCTCCTGCTCGCAGTGGGAGCTGTGACGGCCGGCATCATCGCGCGGCGTGAGGCGGACCGCGCCGAGAAGAACTTCGCCGCCGCCAAGGACACGGTGGATGGACTGATCTTCAACATCACCCAAGGGTTGCGCAACATTGAAGGCATGCGCGTGGAGACCATCGACAAGATTCTGGGCCAGGTGCGCTCGACCGTGAATCGATTGGCCGAGACCGACCCCGGCAATCTCGCGCTCATGCGCAGCAAAGACGTGATGCTCGATGAGTTCGCCGAGACCTACATCGCCGCCGGCAATCTCGATGCGGCGCTGAAAAGCGCTGAGGAGAGCCTCGCCATTCTGCGCGGCGAAGCCGCCGCACAGGGCATGGACGATCAATTGGGGCGCGACATCTCGGTCGACCTGATCCGCATCGGCGACATCAAGGCTGCGCAGGGCGAGGCAGCCGCCGCAATCGCTGCCTACGAGGAGAGCCTCGCCCTTCATCGCAAGATCGCCGAGGGCAACAAGGACGATGGGGGAGCGCAGTATGACCTCACGACGAGCCTCGACCGGATCGGCGATGCGAGGCGCCAAGCGGGCGAGCCTGCGGAGGCGCTCAAGGCTTACGAGGAAAGCCTCGCCGTTCGCCGGGCGCTTGTGGCGAGGGACGCCACGAAGGCCGAGTGGCAGCGAGGACTTGTGGTGAGCCTCGGTAAGATTTGCGACCTCAAGGGCTTCGCAGGCGACGGGAAGGGCGCAATTGCCGCCTGCAATGAGAGCCTCGCCACGGCGCGCCGGCTTGCCGAGAGCGACCGAGGCAATACCCAATGGCAGCGCGACGTTGCGGTAAGCCTGGAGCGGATTGGCCGCATCAAGCTTCGCGAAGGCGACGTTGCCAGTGCGCTTGCCGCTTATCAGGAAGGCCTCGTCGTCCGCCGCCGTCTGGCGGCGATCGACCCGGGAAACGCGGGATGGCAGAGGGACGTATTGACCGGTCTCGCCGCCATCGGCGACGTCAAGCTGAAACAAGCCGACCTGAACGGCGCGCTTCCCTACTTCGAGGAGAGTCTGGCGATCGCGCGCAAGCTGGTCGAGGCCGATAAGACGAACAGCAGATGGCAGCGCGACCTCTCGATCGCGCTCGACAAGATCGCTTACGTGAAGTTTGGCCTTGGTGATATGGCCGCCGCGCTTGCCGCCAACGACGAGGGCGCGGCCATTGCCCGGCGCCTTGCCGAGACCGATCCGGACAACGTGCTCCTGCAGCGGGACATTTCCGTCGGGCTGACCAAGCTCGGAGACGTGAAGAGTGCCACGCACGATTTTCCCGGTGCGCTCGCCGCCTATCAGGAGAGCCTGGCGATAACCCGCCGGCTGCTCGAGACCGACCCTAACAATGTCCTGTGGCAGCGCGACGCGATCGCGATCCTGAACAAGCTCGCCAACCTGAATGTCTTGCGGGGCGACAAGGCGGCGGCCCTCGCCGCTGCCGATCAGAGTGTTGCCATCGCACGGCGGCTCGCGGCGATCGACGCGACGAATGTCGAAGGACAGGCCGCTCTTGCCGTCAGTCTCTACTGGCTCGCTTACGCGAGCGATGGTGAGGCAAGAGAAACCGCGCTCGACGAGGCGCTCAAGATCGTCGAACGGCTCGATGCCGAGGGCAAGCTCACGCCGGACCAGAAGAACTGGAAGGACCTGCTGCTTGCCTTGCGCAGCCCGCCGCAATAGCCCCGCCTCCCCTTTGTGAGGCCCCTCACAATAAGGGGACGCGCTTTATGGCAGCTTGGGCCTCGACCGGAGGGCTCTTTGCCCATGCCGGCCACGGTCTTTGCAACAGGAGTGTCCCTCATGCTTAAGCTTCGTCATCTCTATATCGCCGCGCTCGCCCTTGCCGGTGCCTCAGTGCCGATCGCGGCCTATACCGGTTATTACGCGCCAGCCTGCGGCTGGTCCTCGGTGTGGACCGTGTCCGGCTATCACGATCAATATGTCTGCTTCTGACCATGAGCCTTGCCGCGCCGGCGCCCTTGGTCGGCATCAGGGAAATAGACTACCCTCGCCTCCTGCCGACCAAGGCCCCTACAGGCATGAACGAGACCCTTCCCGACCTGGTTGCCAGGTCCGCGCTCATGCGCGGGACAAGCGATGCGGTGCGTGCCGAGCTCGGCCGGGCGCGGCTGCAGCTCCGCACGCTTGCCGCCGGCGAATGCGTGTTCCGGCCGGGCGATCCCGTGGATGCCATCTATCTCCTGCTCGGCGCGCGGGCAGGTGGAGAGAGGCTGGACGTCGATCCTCTGGTGCAGGTCGAGTTGAAGCCGCCCTCCGGCAAACGCTCGCTCCGCTTCGAGCGCATCGTGCATGGGGAGATTTTCGGCGAGCTTGAGCTTCTGGAGCAGGGCCTGGTGCCGAAAGACGCCAAGCGCACGACCTCGGCCTTCGCGCTCACCCCTGCCGCCGTCGTTCCCATCCCGCTTCCGCTCCTCGCCGCGCTGATCGACGCCGACCCGGTGCTGCGCGCCCGCATCATCCGCATCGGCTCGCAGCGGCTGCTCGCCACGCTCACTCAGCAGCACGAGAAGGTGCACACGTATCCGGACCTCTTGCTCGCCGACTGGCTCGTCGAGTTGTCCGCGGATAGCGGCATTGCCGAGGGCAATCGCGTGCGCTTTTCGCGCAAGATCGCGCAAAGCGATATTGCCGCCGATCTCGGGGTCAGCCGCGAGACCATCAGCCGCCGCCTCAACGAATGGGAGCGCTCCGGGCTGCTGCGCACCGGCGCGCGCAGCCAGCACATCGAGATCCTCGACTATCAGCGCATCAGCCGGCTCGCGAGTCTGCGCTCGAGCCGGAGCCATGCGGCGCTCGAACGCACCATCGACGACATCGACGCGGCGATTGCCAGCGGCGACCTCATCCGCGCCCGCAATATCGGGCTCGACATCATGCGCTACTACCCTTCGAGCCCCGAGCTGCATCACCGCACGGCGCTCGCTGCCGCGCGGAGCGGCGACCGCAAGGGGGCGCTCGAGCTTCTCGCGCGCTCAGGCCTGCCCATGGGTCGAAATTTGGGCGCGCTTGAGGATGCTGTACGCAAAGCGCGCAAGAACCCCTTTCTGCCGATGGACCGCATCTTGAGCGATCCCTTCGTCGACGACGGATTTGGCGAGGACGAGCTAGAGCCCGCGCGTGGGCCAAACGGCGAGCGCGACGGGCAAAGCGAGGCGCAGCTCGTAGAGGACATCGCAGCGCTGCACGCCCGTCTCCTCAAGGAGGAGGCCTTCGCGGCCGTGCGCCCCGCCGACAAGCGGAAGCAGGCGCTTGCGTCCTTCGAGGCCTATAATAGCCTGTTCGAGCACAAGCGGGGCTACTATCCGGGCGTGAACGCCGCCACCATGGCGCTGATCGCGGGCGATGCCGCAACCGCGAAAGCTATCGCCGGCAAGCTCGTGGCCTCGCTACGGCCTGACGCGTCCGATTATTGGCCGCTCGCCACCCTGGCCGAAGCGCTTCTCATCGCCGGCCAAGGGGAACAGGCCAAGAAGACGCTGGCCAAGGCGCGCGTGGCGAAGGGCGCCGACGACGGCGCCAAGGCATCGACGATCCTGCAATTCCGCCGACTTGCAGAGGTGCTCGATGCCGACATGGAGGTGTTCGTGAGCGAGCTTGATCCACGCAACGTCGCCGTTATCTCCGGCCATATGTTCAGGGGAACGGAGCTCGACGAGGCCGAGCAGCAGGCGACCGAGGCGGTGATCCGTAAGCGCGCGGAAGAGCTTTTCACCAGGTACAATGTTGGCTTCGTCTACGGAGCTCTCGCTTGCGGCTCCGACATCATCCTCGCCGAGACCGCACTTGCGCGGGGCGCCGAGTTCGACGCCGTGCTCCCCTTCAACAGCGATCGCTTCATCGAGACGTCGGTGAAGATCGGCGACCCTCCGGGTGAGCCCGGCAAATGGGAGCAGCGCTTTCGCGTCATCCTCGAAGGGGCAAGTGGCGCGCGCTCCCTCACCGTCATGGAGCCCATGGACCCGATCGACCGGGACCTCGACGGCTACTTCTTCTATGGCTTTCGCTATGCGGCGGGCTGCGCGCTGCAACGGGCGGCGATCTTGCAAACGCCCTGCCGCCTCATCGTGGTCTCCGACGAGACCGGGCCCGACACCGTCGCCGGCGCCAACCGGGTCGTCAGCGATTGGCGCGCCCATGGCCGTCCCTTCGATCTCATTCCTTATCCGCACCGGCGGCCGGGGCGTCCTCAGCGCGAGAGAGCGGCGACCGCCTTTCGGCCTGCCGTCTTCTTATGGGATGCGGCACCTGACACCAAAGACGGGGATGGCGCCCTCGATCGCCTGTTCAAATCGGTCGGCAAGGGCCTTGAGCATATCGGCCGCACCCATCGCGACGGGAGGCGCGGGTGCTGCCTTGTGGCAAGCTCGCCCGAGGAGGCGCTTGGGACGGGATTGGCCGCGGTCGAAGCGGCGCGGGCGGCGAAGCGCGGCTTGCGGATCATCTGCGACTTCGGCCTCGTGCTTGGCGCCGACCTCAAGCCCGACAAGAAGCTGATCGCCCGCCTCCAATCCGCCGACGATCTGCCTGGCCTCCCCATCGATTGCGTGCTGGCGACGGAAGCCTATGCGGCCGAGGCGAAGTTCGATCTCGGCGACACGGTCCTGCTCGTGCCCGTCGGGCGTGCCGAGGCACTGCTGGCGACCGACGAAGGCGTGCGTCAGTCCATACGCAGCCGGCCCTCGCTTCCGATCTATACGGTCGATTGGGCTCAGCGCCGGTCATGACAGGCCTGCATCTCAACGACGCCCCGTTACCGGCTCAGTCGTCAGTGTTGCAAAAATTTAAGGTGGGGCGCGCTCTGCTCCGCTTGAGGGCGCGGACCGGCCGTAATTCCATCACGCAGCCTTAGCGTCAGTAACAAAGTCCGGCTCACCCATGTCCATCACCATCAAGCATCTCGAAGGTCCGCTTGCCGGCCAAGAGCAGCATTTCGACGACACGGTCGGAGCAATTCTGTTTGGCCGCGACCGCGAGGCGGCCGAAGTCGTCTATCCGCCGGAATACGACGTCGTCGGCAGGAAGCACTTCGCGTTGCGACGCAACGAAGCCGGCGACTATTCGGTCGAGCTCTTCGGCAAACGCTATGTCGGGATCGACGGCATCGCGGCCGACAACGGCACGCCGGTGAAGTCCGGCAGCGTCTTCAGGCTTGGCCGCCAGGACGGCCCATCTTTCAAAGTCGAGATCGCAGCGCCGGCGGCCGAGGGCTTACCGGTGACTGGCGAGCAAAGCACAATGCTGACCGCGGCCGAGCGGGACCGTGCGCTCCGCCGCCAGTTTGGCTATGCCTTGGGGGCGATCGGAGCAATTCTCATCGCGATCGTCGGGTACTTCGATTACCAGCATTCGACGCTTGCCTATCAGATCGAGGCCGCCAAGGCCGAAGCGAGCGAGCGCGCCAAGCAGGAATTCTCGAAAGCCGCCCTCGATAGGCTCGAGGCCGCCGTCTATCTGGTCGCGAAGAAAGAGGGCGAGGGCGAAATGGCGGAAGGCACGGCCTGGGCCTTTGGGCCGGACAAGGACAAGCTTGCGACCAACGCCCATGTCACAGAGGCGATCAAGGGACACGAAAGCGAGTTTTTCCTCATCGCTCCCGACGGCAAGCACATCAAGATCAAGAGCGTCACCTTGCATCCGGGCTACCTCGTCTTCAACAAATACAAGACGACGCAGGGCGTAACGCGGTGGGGCAATTTCACGCCGCTCGACCTGATCAACGAGTATGACGTGGGCATCATCGAGATCGACCCCGCCACGCCGCTGCCGGTGGATTCCGCCACGGGCAACCCGGTCACGCTCGAGCTCGCATCGAAGGACTATCTGGAGCAGCTTGCGCCGGGCACGCCGGTCGCCTCGGTCGGCTTTCCCGTCGAGGGCCTGGCGGGAAGCGAGTCGGCGACCAAGGCTCCGGGCACCTTGCATTTCGGCTATATCAGCTCTTTGACCGACGTCTTCATGTGCCGCACCGATAAAGTCCACCAGCTGCTCATCCAGCACAGCGTCCCGGTCACCGGCGGCGCGAGCGGCAGCCCGCTCATCGACACCAGCGGCAAGGTCATCGGCATCGTGAACGGCGGCAACACCACCGTCTTCAAGGACACTGGCGAGGCGGTAAACGCCAAGGTGCGCATGCCGAGCGCGGCCCTCATCAACTTTGCCCAGCGCGTCGATCTGCTCGAGGATCTGGCTCACGGCGCGGTCGACCAGAACTTGGCCGAGGATGAAACCTATTGGCGCAAGACCGCAGCGCGGTTCGACGACTATTTCAAGGTTGCGGTCAAAGCCTTCAAGGAGCTGGCCCAGTCGCGTTACGCGGTCGGTGAAGGCGCCGACAGGCCGTTGGGTGACGACGTTCTGGACGCGGGCAAGGTCGATTCGTTCAAGCTCGTCTCGAAGACCTACCCGTTCGAAGCCAAGCCCGGCCAGGTCTACGGCTTCATCGCCGATGCCGAGAGCGGCGTGCCCGTCGGCATCAACGTCAAGCAGCATGGGACGTCAAAATTCCTCAGGGACGCGAAGGACCCGAGGCAATCGAGCGAGCTCGAGCTCGCCCCGACCGCCTGGGTGACGGTACCGGAGCCGACGACGCTCGACGTCATCGTATGGAGCCTCGTCGCGCAGCCGGCGCGCTACGTGCTTCATGCCTATAGCTGGGAGGAGCCTAAGTCCCTTCCCGCTGCAGCTGCTGACACTCCGTCCGCAGCCCCTCAGCAATAAGCTTGAGGTCGCAAAACCGGCGCGCCGGATCGTCCTTCAACATCCCTCGCACCAGCCGGCCAAGCGCCGGCGGCATCGCCTGAGGCCTCTGGCCGAAGAAGCGGAACATAAATCCTTCGGGCACCTTGCCGCCCCAGATCTCGGCGATCATCTGGCCGAGCGCATAGACGTCGGCGCGGCCGTCGACCTTCTCCCCGCGCAGCTGCTCGGGCGCGACGTAAGGCGGCGTCCCGAAGCGCTCGAGCCCGTCCGGCCTACCGGCCACCAAGGCGATGCCGAGATCGATCAGGACCGGCTTGTCGCCGCCGCTCTCGTCGTGGTCCACGATGACGTTCTCGGGTTTCAGGTCTCGGTGCACGACGTTCTTGCCGTGGAGGTATCCGAGCGCGTCCGCAATCTGCGCAAGCATGTCGAGCAGGCGAGCGGGCCTCGCACCCGAGCTATAGACCTGCCTCAAGGTCGGGCCGGCGATGTATTTCTGCACGATGTAGATCGGGCCGTCCGGCACCATCAGCAGGTCGAGAACGCGGGCAAAGCGCGGGTCGTCGATCCTGCCCGCCGCGGCATACTCGGTCTTGATGGTGTCGATGATCGACTTGCGTTTGTCGTCGCCATAAGCCCTGAGATCGAGCTTCTTGAGCGCCACGTGCCGGCCGTCGCGCAGGTCGATCGCTTTGTGCACTTCGCCGGACCCTCCCCTGCCGAGCCGGCCGAGTCGGACGAAGCGGCGGTCGAGCCCACTGCCGCCGCCGACCAGGTCGATGGCCTTGGCCAACTCTTCGAGGTGCTCGGCGCCGGCGCTTTTGAGCATGTCGGCCCGAATCTCGTCGGCAAGGTCCACGAGATTGGCGCCGACCGCGTTGCGCAGACCACTCGCCAGCGCTTCGCTCGCCGCATCGGTCTTGCCGAGCTTGAACAAGGCGCTGGCCAAGGCTCGGCGCGCGACGGCCTCCCTGACGACGAGCCTCTGCTCGGAATATTCGTCAACCAGCGCCTCGAGGCTCTCGACCGCCGGCGGCCCTCCTCTCTGTTCTTGGAGCTCCGTCTCCACCTGGAGATATTCTGAGCGCTCGAAAGCCCCTTCCTTCTCCGGCAGCAGCTCCTCGGCCTGCCGCAAAGCGACCATGGCCTCGTCGAAACGTTTGAGCCCAGCCAGCGCCCGCACCTCTTCGAGACGCGTGAGAAACTGCAAGCGCTTCGCGTCAGGAGGGAGCTCGCCTCTAAGCTCCGCTGCCCGTTGCAAGACCTCTTCATGCGTACCGAGCCGGTTCAAGGCCTGGCAAAGATTGATCCGCATACGGTAAACCTCACGCTCGGGCAGCGGCAGCGGAGGTTTCTGGCCGGCGGTTCCAGCGAACAGGCGGAGCAATAGGGCGACGTTGTCGAAACGCCGTGCTTCGAGCTCGATGCGCCCGTATTCGGCGATGATCCTGGCCGTCTCGGGGACATCGCCCGCCAGGCAGGCAAAGGCGAGCGCGGGAAGGAGCTCGAGCGCCGCAGAACGGTCGTCCCCCCGCCAGGCGTAGACGACGGCGGTCTCCCGCCCGATCCTGGCAAGCTCCTTATAGTTCGGCGGCGACGTGGCCTCTGCCTTTGCCTTGGCCTCGCAGAGTTCCGTCAGCGCATCGCGATCGAGCTTCAGCCGATTGAGCACGACGCCCAGCAGCCGATGCGCGCGAGGCTGCTGCGGGGAGTCTGGAGGCAAGCTCGACAAGAGCGCGCTCGCCCGCGGTGAAAGGATCTCGGGGTCAACCCGCTTATCGACATCGGCCTCGAGCTCGGCGAGATCGGCCTCGACTTGCGCTTCTGTGGTCATCCCCTCACCAGCGGTGACAAGGCGAGCCGCGAAAGCGGCACCGCCAACCTCAATAAAGTTTAATGTACAGGGTCAGCGACCATTAGATAAAATGCTTCCTATACCAAGAGCCTCCCACGGTTCATCGCAAACCTCCAAACAACAACAAACCTCGGCTCCCGGAGAACATCCTATGACGCGAGTCCACGTACTTGTCTCACAGCTGCTACTGCTTGCCGGCTTCGTTTTCGGCACGCAGGGTCAAGCGCTCGCCCAGACCGACACCGAGATGATCGTTGGGGGACATCCGGCTGACGAGGGCAAGTACCCTTGGCAGGTCCGCCTCTATAGCTCGATGGACGACAATGTCGGTTTTTGCGGCGGTTCGCTCATCGGCGATCAGTGGGTCCTGACGGCGGGACATTGCGTGCTCGATACGCAGGAAGTGGTGGTTGGCTATGGCAGCAACGACCGCACCAAGACGACCAAGATCCCGAGCGCGAAGATCACCGTGAATCCGGCCTATCTCGCCGGCAAGAAGGCCGATCTCGCGCTGATCAAGCTGAAGACGCCCATCCCCAACGCGGCCGCGATCGGCTTTGCCGACGCCGCCGAGGACCACAGCCTGCTCCCCGCCGGCGCCAAGGTCACCGTCACCGGTTGGGGCGCGATCTGGGACTTCCAGGCGTTTCAGAATTCGATGGACGTCATGGCCGGACGCAGATCGGTGTCCGAGCGCAAGCTGCTCGATCAGAACGAGCTCGACGCCCCGCGCAAGCTGCATGAGGTCGATATCGAGGTCATCGATCCACAAGAATGCAAGGCGGTCTACGACGCGCTGCAAGTTCCGGCCTTCTCCATCGGCGACACGGAAATCTGCGCCACCGGTCCGAGCGGCGGCAAAGACTCCTGCTTCGGCGATAGCGGCGGCCCGCTCGTCGTCCCGGCCAATAACGACCGCGGCTTCGTCCAAGTGGGCATCGTGAGCTGGGGTCCGCAATGCGGCAATCCACTCTATCCCGGCGTCTACACACGCGTGTCGTCGTTCAATGATTGGATCAAGCAGACCCTGAAGGCCAATTGATCGTTTGGCTCCCTCTCGTCGCCGCGGAGAAAGAAAATGACCAGAGTGTATGGACCTCCATCACGCGTTCTCTTGGCTCTGGGGTTGATAGGTGCGCTGCACGGGCCGGCGTCTGCTGAAGATACCAACGCCGCCCCCAACACCGAGATGATCGTCGGCGGAGAGGAAGCCCAGGAGGGCCAGTTCCCCTGGCAGGTATTGCTGCAGATCCACGACGCGGCGACGGACTCTTACTACAATTGCGGTGGGTCGTTCATCGCCAACCAATGGGTGCTCACGGCCGCCCATTGCGTGGACTTCGAGACCCCGCCCGAGGTCGTGGTCGGCTATGGCAGCATCGACCGCAAGAGGACGCACAACGTTGCCGCCGAGAAAGTCATCAAATATAGCGGCTTCACGGGCAGCCCTGGAAATAATGATCTCGCCCTCATCAAGCTGAAGCAGCCGGTCCCCAATGCTCCGGCGATCAAGCTTGCCGACCCAGACTTGGATCGGGCCCTTGTCGTCCCGGGCAAGAAGCTCACCGTCAGTGGCTGGGGCGTCACCTGGGACTTCGAGATCGTCCGGGATTTCAACAAGGCCTATGAGGCGCTGAGGACCAAATATAACGACCTGGTCGAACGGTATAACGCGCTTAACTCCCAGCCTGAATGTGCCGCCAGCCGTGTCCAGGCCGGGTCGCGAAGCGGTGGCCGGGTGCCCGAAATGGGCGAGATCGAGTCCCCGCAGAAGCTTCGCTTCGTCGATATCGAGTCGATCGATACGGCAGCCTGCAGCCAAGCCTATGCGGCCGCAGGCTTTGGCGCGGTCGGCGCCAACGAGATCTGCGCCACGGGGCCGAAGGGGGCGAAAGACGCCTGCTTCGGCGACAGCGGCGGCCCGCTCGTCGTTCAGACCGCGCAGGGTAGCTACCTCCAGGTCGGCATCGTCGGCGGAGGCTCGCAATGCGGGGACCCGACCATGCCCGGCACCTATGCCCGGGTCGCCTCGTTTGCCGATTGGATCAACACCACGATGAAGAACAACTGATACGCCGGCAAAGGCTTCGAGCGGGCGGCAAAGCGCATCTAGAGCGCTGTCGCTTGAACCTGAATCGCGATAGCGCTCTAGCTTCCAAATTGAGCATGATCTTTTCGGAAAACCGGTCCCCACTTTTCCGGATCATGCTCTAGCTCTGCCGCCCTTTTCATGCGTTCGCGCCTGCGGCGTCGGGGCGGATTTTCAAATCGGGGACGGCACCGCCCGGATTGTTCGCCGGCAGAAGCACAATGCCGAGCCTCTTTCGGCACGCCTCGAATTGCTCGAGCACATCTTCGCGGTCGCGCCCGCCGAGATTGACGATGCCGTAGCGATAGCTCTGGCCGTCCTGGAGCTCTTGGGAGAGCTTGCGTCCGACCGTGGCATGCAACTCGACCCTGACATCCGGATAGAGGCGAGCGAGCCGCCCGATATCGGCCTCGCTGGGCAACGAAGCGACGAGATGATCCGCGAAGGTGCGCAAGACGCAGCTTGCGGCAAAGCCGTAGCGACCCTGACGCGGGGTGAACTCGGGCGCGCGCCCCTGCCCGATGGCGAGAAGCACCTCATAGCTGTTGGTGCCGTCGACCTTCTCGTAAAGGTCGGCGAATTGGGAGGCCATGCGCGGATTGATCTCGATGATGGTGATGCGGTCGGCGTCCGCGTCGTACATCATCTCGATATTGAACAGGCCGTTGTCGAAGCCGAGCCCTCCCATCAACGTCGTGGCAATATCGGCCATGCGCGCCTGCACCGCTTCAGGCAACGAGGACGGATATTCGAAGCGGGAGAAGGCGAGCGTGCCGGGGAACATGATGGAGTCCACCACGCCCATGATGCGCGCCACACCGCCATAGGCATAGCCCTCGACGGTGACCTGCGTCCCTTTGAGCAGCCCCTCGGCGATGAGGCGCTTGGTGCCAATGCTCGTGCCGGCATAGCGCTCGAGCATCCGGTCCAACGGCAGAAAGAATTGATCGAGCATCGCCCAGCGGGGCAGGACGGCGGCAAGCTCGGCGCCCGAGGCAATCTTCTCGGCGCCGATCGAGAAGAAGGACTTCACCGGCTTCACGAAGAGCGGGAAGCTGAGGCCGCCGGGAAGGGCCGCCCCTTCGGCCACGTCGATCAGCGCAAAAGGCGGGACGGCATCGGGCACGATCTTGGCTTGCGCCACCCTCGACAGATATTTGTGCTGGCAGATGAGCGCGATTTCGGGCGCAGGCCCAGGGAGACCGAGCCGCTCGGCCACGCCGGCGGCGAGCGCCGAGCCCGGGTAATCGTCGGTGCTGATGACGGCGGCGATCTCCATGCCGCTGACACCGGCAAGGATGCGGTCGATCTCGACCAGGGGATCGGCGGCGAGATCGCCGTCGGGCGCGGTCTTGCTGATCAGGTCCTCGAGGCTCGCGCTTGCATAATCGTGGAAGAGGCAGCGCGTGCCGGGAGGGCAAAGGAGCGGGAGCTCGCGATGGTCGCGATGGGTGGGGCAGATCACGAGGATGTTGCGTGGGGCGGGAGTAGGCTTCCCGCTTTCGGCTGCCGCGCCGCCACCACCGAGCTTTGCCATGGGCATTCCTCGACCCTAGAGCATGATCCGGAAAAGTGGACACCGGTTTTCCGAAAAGATCATGCCCAATCAAAAAGCTAGAGCGCTATCGATGCAACTGAGTGCGATAGCGCTCTAAAGAGCCCTGGGGTGGACGGATTTATTCCACCCTCCGTTCGAAAGCCAGATTGATCGGGAGCGGCGACTTGGCTACTGTGCTCGCCTCGGCAGGGATCCCCATCGAATGCCCCTACATTTCGGCAAAATTGGCGCCGCCATCGCGCTTCTGACCATTGCGGCCTTTGTCCTCTGGTTGCTGTTCACCACGTTTTTCGCAACCGAGCAGGCCGAGCAGAAGCTGCAGCAGAGCGGCGCCATCGAGCTTAGCGGCGGCGCTGCCGTCTAAGCCGGCGCCGAGCGAGCCGAGGGAAGCCGCGCGAGCAGAAAGAACGCATCGGTCCTGAGCCCGCTCACGCGCTCGAGCACGACGGCACAAGCCACGAGCCAGAATAAGGTGCCGACCGCCACGGCAATCGCGGCCCCGAGCACGCCGTAGAGGGGTGCGAGCACGAGATTGCTGAGCGCGAGCACGACGAGCGCAGCGACCGCAAGCGCGGTGTTCTGCCTTTGCGCGCCGATCACGGTCAAAAGCAGCACGCTCGGCCCGAACACGGCGCGCGCGAGCTGGCACGCCATCAGGATAAACAGCGGCAGCTTGGCGCCGATGAACCCCGGTCCGAAGACCGCAAGCAGGCTCTCCCCCCACAGCGCCACGACCACCATGGCGGCAAGCGTTATGGTTAGGGGAAAGGCGAGCGCGCGCAACACCACGCCCCTGATCGAGCCCGGGTCCTTTCGTGCGCGGGCATCGGCGAGATCGGGCACCGCCACCTGATGGGCGACCTGCACGCCGAAGCCGACAAGCAGCGCAAGCTTGAGGCAGAGCCCGATTGCGGCCGTGTCTGCGCCGGACAGGAGCGGCGTGACGATCAGGATGTCGACATCAGCAAAGAAGGACGTGAAGAGCGCGACCAGGATCAGGGGCTTCGCCTCGCGGCGCCAGAGGCTGACGAGGCGCGGCGGTGCCGCGGGGGCTGTCTTCGGCAGGTCCTTGCGCAGCAGCCTATATTGGGCGACCGCAAGGACGGCGAAAACGAGCGTCAGCAGCCAGGTGACGCCGCTCGCCGTGAGCGTGACGCCCAAAGCCATGAGCCCGGCGATGCCGCCGAGCAACAGGAATGGTCTGATGCAGGTGTCGGGCAGATAAGCGAGCGCAAACCGCCTTATGGCCACCGCCAGCGATCCATTGAGGCGCAGCGAAGCATTGGCGGGGATGGAAAGCGCGGCGGCAACGAGCGCAATGCGCGCCTCGGTGGCGAGCGAAGGCCAGAGCAGGGCGATCGCCAGCACGGCGAGCGTGGCGATCGCGATATAGACCCTCGCATCGCGCCGCGCCCGGGCGATGAAGGCGGCGATGAGCTGCTCCTTGCCTTGCTCGCGATAGCGCGACAAGAAGCGAGGGGCGATGGCTGGATAGCCATGAGCGGCGATCAAGCCGACGACCGCGGCGAGACTGGTGACGGAGAAGAAGAGGCCAAGCGCACTCGCTTGCAGCGTCCGCGCCAGCACCACCTGGACCACAAAGCCCGCAAGTGCGCCTGCGAGGCGGGCGCCCGTGAGCAACGACGAGGTCGAAAATAGGCGGCTGCCTATGGCCGATGAGACACGAGATGCTCGCCCTCGTGACCTGCCGCCGCGTGTTTTCATGGCCCTTGGTTTCTTGGCGCCTTTTCTTGGCGCCGACACGGCACCGGCTACCATGGAGTGAGCATCAAGCGACGTCCTCGAGCGCCTGCGCCGGTGCGCCGCGGTCCTTCTCGGGGCGCCAATCGGCGACGGCCTTTGGCCCAGCCTCGACGTCCCAGCGACCGGTTTTGCCCTCGCGTTCCAGGCCGGCGGCGAGGTCGCGCAGATATTCGGTCCGCTTGATCATGCGAAAGCCCATCTGCAAGGCGGTCGGCGTTGCGTCCTTGTTGTCGCTCAGGACGAAGCCCCATTTGGCGAGATGCCAGTTGAGCACCGAGAAGCCGATCTTGGAGGTGTTCGAGTCGCGCGAGAATTGGGATTCGATGACGAAGACGCCGCCAAGCGCCACGCCGTAGCCGCCGCCGACGAGCTGGCCCTCTTTGTCCCACACCTCGAAGGAATGGACGTAACCGGCGTCGTAGAGCTCGGCATAGGCCTGCATGATGCGTGGCGTGATCCAGGTGAGATGCCAGCGCCCGGCGCGCGGTCCGGCACAGGCCTTGATGACGCCTTCGAAGTCGCGGTCGAAGGTCACCGCGTATTTGTCTTGGCGCATGATGCTGCGGATGCGTCGCGAGATGTGGTACTCGTCGAAAAACAACACGCAGCGCTCGACCGGCGAGACCCATTTGAGCGGACCGAAATGTCCCTTGGGGAATAGCCCGCGCTGATAGGCGGCGATCAAGGTCGTTGGCGCGAGGTTGTGCACCATCCCGGCGAATTCGCCGTTGCCGGCGCGGACCTCGGGATCCGGTACGCCGCCTTGCGGAGCCACGAGATCTGAGAGCCACACCCGGGCCAGGGGCAAAAGCTTCCCTACCCGCCTCGGCCGCAGCGACCACATTGTTCCGAGTGCTACGCGCTGGCATTTGTCCCAGGCCGTTTCGCGGAAAAGCGCCGCGCGGCGGTCCATGATCTCGGTGGCCTTGATTTCGGTAGACTTGATTTCGGTAGACTTGCCGGCGCGGTTTGCGGCCGGGGCATGCATCGCCCGTGGCGAGACTTGGCTGACGGGTGACACCTTGCACCTCCAAAGCTGCTTGACGTTGCCATGGCTCGATCGAACGGCAAGCGGGTCGATTGGAACCTTCGAAACTTACGATTCAGTCTGTCCGCGGAGGCGAGCGCTCAGCGCGCGCGCGTCCTGCACGGCCGAGAAGAGGCGAGGATTCCGCTTGATGTAGCGTATCGCCGCGCTCGAAAGCCGCATGAAGCTGGCATAGAGCTGTCCTTTCTTGGTGACCGCGTAGGTGACATTGAACAGCTGCGCCACGTCGTTGGACCACACCTTCTTGAACCTTCCATCCCCGACCCCGTAGTCGAACGTGAAGATGCCTTGCTTGCAACTGTCAGCCAGCACTTCGGCCATGAGATATTCGCTCGGCGAGTATTTGGCCAAGGCGTCCTCGGTGTCGAAAGACTGCACCATGAAGGAGTAGTGATCGCGATGGCACGCCCCGGCGCGCACGGAGACCAAACGGCCATTCGCCTCGATCGCATGCATTTCCATCCCGGGTCCGGCCAGCCCGCTCAGCGCGGCGTCCCGCAAGAAATTCTTGACCCCAGGCAGGGCGAAAGGATCGTCGAGCCCCTGCGCGGCGAGGCGCTTCGACTTCTGCTCGATGAAGGCGGCGAGGAACCGGTCCACGTCTTCAGGGGTCGCGGCGCGGACCGCCCTGGCCGCACCCGCTTCTTCGAACTTCATCGTCTTGCGCCGCAGCTCGGATCGCATTTTCCGTGTGAGCTGATTGGCGAGATACCCCTGGTAGTCGCCGTCCTCGATGATGATCAGCCTGACATCGTCGGGGGCGCCGTAATGGGGCAGGCACAGAAACGGATGCTGTGTCCCTTTCCAGCTCTTCGGCTGATTGCAGAGGAGGAGCAGGTCAACTCCCGTTGCGCGGCAATACGCATCGAGGAGGCTCGCCACGGCTTTCGGACCGATGCGCAGCTCGGGATCGACGAGCGGCATGTTTACGTTGAAATGCGAGCCGCCGAGATAGATGCCGACGGTGGTGCCAAGACGGCGGATCAAACCGAAGGGAAGAATCATTGCGACCCGGCCGGCGGCGTCCCGTGCAACCCCGATTTGCGCCTCGAGCCCGTCGCCGACTGCGGCGTTGCGGACCCAGGCGTCCACGAGATCGAACCTTTGATAGGGGCTGACCGCAGCGCGCTCCTGCAAGTCCTTCCAGTCAGCCTCAAGCACGTCGAGCGTAGGGGTGACGGTCAGAGAGAGGGACTGGCCCGGATCGGGCACGAGGTGTCCCTGTTTGGACCGTCTCGCGCTGGATGCGGCGCGCAAGATTTCACCCGTTTTCTGGCGCCCGGCGTCGGCTATGAGGGGACGAGCGGCGCTCTGCGCGAAGAGCTTCGGCAGGGCTGGGACACGTCTTAGCACGAGCGCATGGGCGCTTCCGAGCAGCCACCGCCTCAGGCGCTGCGACACCGCCTCGCGAAATGACCGTTTGGAGGCGAAATTTTCCGGGAATTTGCGTGCCGCATCAAGCGCTCCGGCCCGGACGCTGGTCATTGAATTCACGCCACTGCCATCCTTATCCCTCGCGCTGACTGCAGCACGTGGCTGCATGGAGCGTGCCCTTTTGCGGGCCCGGTCAGGCAGAGCTTTTTTCTTAGTCCTTTAGTCCTTAACAAAGACAAATAGCCGACCCCTACGGCGGTGCGGCATTTACCTTTCTCAATCGTAAACGGACGGTCGACGGAAGCTGAGAGGGGAGGGACGGGATGGAATACCGCGAGCTTGGCCGCACAGGCGTTAAGGTCTCTAGGCTCTGCCTCGGCACCATGACCTTCGGCGAGCAGAACTCCGAAGCCGAAGGCCACGCCCAGATGGACTACGCCGTGGACTGCGGCATCAACATCTTCGACGCGTCAGAGGTCTATCCGGTCCCGCCCCGGCCTGAGACCCAAGGTCGCACCGAGGCCATCATCGGCACGTGGCTCGCGTTTCGCAAGGACCGCAGCAAGATCATGATCGCCACCAAGGCGGCCGGCCGCGGCAAGATGACTTGGCTCCGCAAGGATGGCTCACCGACGCGGCAGAGCGCGGCCCAGATCATGGAGGCGGTGGAGGCAAGTCTCGCCCGGCTCAGGACGGACTATATCGACCTCTACCAGCTCCACTGGCCCGACCGGAAGATGCGCATTTTCGAAGGCCTCGACTATGTGCATCTTGAAGGCGATGCCTTTCCCGTCCACGAGATCCTCGGCGTCCTGGCCAAGCTCGTGCAGGACGGCAAGGTGAGGTTCGTCGGCCTCTCCAACGAGACGCCCTGGGGGGTGATGAGTTTTCTCAAGGCCTCCGAGCAGCATGGTCTTCCCCGCCCTGTCTCGATTCAGAACGCCTACAACCTCGTCAACCGGTCCTTCGAGACCGGCCTCTCCGAGATCTTCTACCGGGAGCAGGTAAGCCTCCTCGCCTATTCCCCGCTCGGCCAGGGCTATCTCACCGGCAAATATGAAGGGGGCGCGCTCCCGCCTCACTCGCGCAAGACGCTGTTCAACCGCCTCGGCCGCTATGAGATGGGGAATGGTCCGAAAGCGATCTCGACCTATGTCGCGCTTGCCCGCAAGCACGGCCTCGACCCGGCTCGGATGGCGATCGCATTTGCCGCCTCGCGGCCTTTCGTGACGAGCGCCATCGTCGGGGCGACCACCATGGAGCAGCTCAAGACGGATATTGCGGCGGCGGACCTTCGGCTCCCCGACGCCGTGCTTGCGGACATCGAGCAGATCCACCTTGACTACCCGAACCCCTGCCCGTGAAGTCTTATTCCGTTCAAGCGAGCCCCCCGCCGATGCCCAGGCTCTTCTCCGCCATCGAGATTCCGCGAAGCGTTGCCGAACGTCTCACCTGGCTCCGCGCTGGCTTGAGCGGCGCACGCTGGATCGACCCCGAGAACTATCACCTGACGCTCCGCTTCATCGGCGATGTGGATGGGGCGACGGCGCGGGACTTCACCCTCGCCTTGAGCGGGATCGAGGCCGCCCCCTTCGAGCTGAGACTGAACGGCCTTGGCAGTTTCGGCGGCGGAAAGCCCCGCGCGATCTTCGCCGGCATCGCCCCCTCCACGGGGCTCGATGCCTTGCGCCGGGCGCACGAACGCGCGGCCCGCGAGGCGGGCCTGCCCCCCGAGGGCCGCAATTTCAAGCCGCATGTCACGCTAGCGAGACTAAGGCGTGCGCGGGCCGATGCCGTCGCCGCTTATCTCGAGCGGCAGGGGGGGATCGCGGCCGAGACCTTCACGGTGAGCCGCTTCGTGCTTTATTCCTCGCGCAATTCCGTGGGTGGCGGACCCTACGTCGTCGAGGCCGCCTACCCGCTCGAGGACTAAGCGCCTTTCTTCACCGGCCGCGCCTCATCGCTGAGGAGATCGGCGAGCAGGCCGCTTGCGGCTTGCTCGATCAGGTCGAGCGCATGATCGAATCCTTCGCTCCCGCCAAAGAATGGATCGGGCACGTCCTTCGTCCCCGTGTGCGGCGCGAAATCGAGGAACCGGCGGACTTTGTGCCGCGCCTCCTTCGGCGCAAGTTGCGTGAGCTCCTCATAGTTCGCGCCATCCATCGCCAGCAGGAGATCGAAGCTTGCATAGTCGGCGCCTGTCACCTGTCTTGCGCTTCGGCCGGAAATATCGACGCCGCGATTAGCGGCCGCTTCCTGCGCACGCGTGTCGGGCGCCTGGCCCACATGCCAATTGCCGAGACCGGCGGAGTCGATGTCGAAGCGGTCGAGCACGCCTTCATCCTTGGCGACGCGACGGAACACGCCTTCGGCCATGGGGGAACGGCAGATATTGCCGAGACAGACGAAGAGGAGGCGGTGCTTGGCCATGCGGGCTGAAATGGCATGCGGCCATGACCCATGCAAGGTGGGCCGCAGGCGGGAGAGGCTAGTCGCGATTGCGGAACAGGAAGAAACGACGCTGCGGCGGCTCGTTTGCGGCCCGCGGCGAAGGTGCGAACAGGCCCGCGCCATAGCGAAAGGCGCGATGTCGCGCCCTGGCGACGGCGGACTGGCTGAACCTGACCTTGGCATCCCTGGGACCAGCCCGGCCTTGCGCAACCCTGGCGTCGTTTTCCGCCAGAACTTTCGCCACTTCTCCGGCACCTTCTGCGACGATGCGTTCGGCTTGCGTCCGCGTGGCGAGGACAGCGCGCCGCTCGAACTCGGCCTTGGCTTCGGCGCTCCATGGCTTCGGCTTGCACGCGCAGGCATCGACATATTCGGTGCGGTAGCGGAACGCGTTCGGAAGCTCGCCATAGCGCTCGCCGGTCAGCGCCACCATCTGCTCGGCGTCCTCCGCTGGATCGAGACTATAGAAGAGCTTCGTGGGCGAGGAGCAGCTCGACTGGCACTTCTGCTCATCCGTGAGGAAGCTTTGCGGCTGCGACGCCTCGCTCAGCGGATAATAGAAGCCGTCGCAGAGTCGCACACAGAGCGTGCGGTAGCTCATATTGGGATTGGTCCGCGCCCGATAGGTATAAGGCTTGGGGCGAGACGGCGGGGCTTGCGGTGCGCTTGCTTCAGCCGCCGCTTGCTTCTCGCTCGTCCAACGATCCCCGGCCTCAGCCTTCAGCTCTTGAAGCTCGGCGGCAAGCCTATGCGCTTCCGCGTTGAGCTGCCGGCAGCCCTCCACGCTTGTCGCATACATCACCCGGTCGCAGCCCCAGCGGTTGATATTGCATGTGAGGACCGCAAGCTGGCGCACTTTCCCGCCAATGGTGGCATCGAGCGACGATCCGCTTGGACCAAAGGCATCCGGCACGCTTTGCGCGGCCACCGCGATCATCGCCGAGCACGCGAAGGCCGCGAGCGCCACAAGAGCGGCACCGGCGGCAAGGGGTCGACCACTAAACTTGCGCAACGCAAACGTCACTTGGTCTAACCCGCTCAAATCAGGGCGGCCGGATCATGCCCGTCAATTGTGAAACTCCGGCAAAAAGGAGACGGAAGGTTGAAAGCAAGGAGCGGGCCACGCCCGCCCGCGACTTTGGGGGCCCCCGGAGCCGCCTCCTTGCAGTACCCCCGCCCCTATCCTATTTTTCCATCTAGGGTCTGGAGCTTAGCCCTCGCGAGGTGGAGACGATGGTTGCCTGGAACGATGCAAGCGAGCTGAGGGAAGCAGCCCTCGGCCGGCAGATTTCGTTAACGGCCTTTGCCGAGCGGAAGCGGAAGATCCGCCGCGACTTCTGGGCCAAGCTCAAGCGCTTTGCCGGGCGCGTGCCGTTTGTCGACGACCTCGTGGCGGCCTATTACTGCGCGCTCGATCCGACGACGCCGATGCGCGTGAGGGGCATGCTGCTTGCCGCGCTCGCTTATTTCATTCTGCCCTTCGATCTCATCCCCGACATGATCGCGGGCCTCGGCTTCGCCGACGATGCCGCCTTGCTGACCGCGGTGGTCGGCCTCGTCGCCGCCCATATCACGCCCACCCACCGGGCGGCGGCGGCACGAGCCCTCGACAAGGAGTTGCCCGGCACGCGTTAAAATTTCTAACGCTGCGGGTTGATGATCACCTTGCCGGTGACTTTGCGGCCCTCGATCAGCGACAGCGCCTTGGCGGTCTCGATCAGCGCGAAGCTGGCATGGATGTGGGGCACGATCATCCCCTGCCTGCACCAGTCGAGCAGCAAGACCATGTTGGCGCGATGTTGCTCGGGATTGCGCTCAACGAACGAGGTCCAGAACACGCCGATGATGGCGCACCCTTTGAGCATCACGAGATTGAGGGGAATCTTCGGGATCGTGCCCGAGGCGAAGCCGAGCACGAGATAGCGCCCCTCCCAGGCCATGGCCCTGAGGCTCGGCTCGGCGTAGGCGCCCCCGACCGGGTCATAGAGCACGTCCACGCCTTTCGGCAGCGTGAGCTGCTTGAGCCTCGTCTTGAGGTCCTCGGTCTCGTAGTTGATGCCTTCGTCGGCGCCATGCTCGCGGGCGAAGGCGAGCTTGTCTCCCGACGAGGCGACGGCGATGACCCGCGCACCCATCAGCTTGGCAACCTCGACGGCGGCAACACCGGCCCCTCCCGCAGCGCCGAGCACCGCGACGGTTTCGTCAGGCTTCAGCTTGGCGCGGTCCTTCAAGGCATGCAGCGCGGTGCCGTAGGTGATCGGTATCCCCGCCGCGATCTCCTCGCTCACACCGTCGGGAATGGGAATGACGTTTTTCGCCTTGGTGATCACCTTCTCCCGGCAGCCATTGCCGCCGATATAGGCCACCACTCTTTGCCCGATGTTGAGGTCGGTGACGCTTGCGCCGAGCCCCTCGATCGTTCCGGCCACCTCGGCTCCCGGCGAGAAGGGGAGCGGCGGGGAGACCTGGTACTGGTTGCGGAGCAAGAGCGTGTCGAAGAAGTTGAGGCCGACCGCCGTCACCTTGATGAGGACATCGTTGGGCCCAGGGGTCGGCTCCGCCGCCTCTTCGAGGCGGAGCGCCTGCGGCCCTCCGAATTCGGCGAATTGCGCAACGCGCATCGAGGCTGCTCCGCGTTTTTTGAGGTTGCCCAGACAGGAACAGGTAGAAGCTCGCGCCCCCCATACGGGGGCTTGTTACATTAATCCGGTCTCTTGGACGCTGCCGCGAGACCCAAGGCTCTACCGTTTCTCGAATCGTCGCACGGTCGTTTCGCGAGCGGTACTGTCATTTATGACGACCGCGAGACGGTTTCAAATCTCGAACAGCCGATGGCGGATCGCGATCGCCACGGCCTGAGTGCGGTTTGCCGCGCCGAGCTTGCGCATGGCGGTTTGGGTATGCTCATCGACGGTCCGTTTGGCCACGCTGAGAATCTCCCCGATCTCCGAAGCCGACTTTCCTTCGGCCGACCAGGCGAGCACCTCCCGCTCGCGGCCCGTGAGGGGCGGCTTTTCCTCAAATTCGGCCAAAGCAAGCTGGCGGAGCCGTTCGAAGGCGTAGAGCGCCATGAGATGGATACTGGGCTTGGTCTTGGTCGTAAGGTCGAGCTTGGCGCCGGCCATCCACACGCCGGCCTCATACCCAAAAGGACCACGGATCGGCACGACGAAGCCGCGCAGATACCCGAAATCGGCAAGGAATCGCATGATCTCTGCCACGCGAGGCCCAGCCTCTTCACCATAGTCTGAGGTGCTCCATTCGAAGGGATGGATCGAGCGAAGGGCGCGCCGAACGTTTGGATCGAAGCGAATGTAGTCCCTACTCTCGTAGACCGCTCGGAAATCGGCAGGGCATTTGGCCGCGAGCACGAGATCCTCAAAGCCTTGGCCCGGTTCCGGCCGGAGCCCGGCGATGATCAACCCCTCGAAACCGAACCGGGCGACCACGCCGATCATCGCCTCCGCTACGGCGTCGGCGCTGGAGAGACGATCCAGATCTTCGATGAAATCGAGAGCTTCTTGCCCAAAGGCTTGGGCTGTGTTCGCCATGCGCACCCCCGCCGCATTCGGCAGGAGTCTCGTATGCCAGCATGAGTTACTCTCCATGCAGCCGCCAACTTGGAGGCTACATGGAGAGACTCAGGCTCTGCCGTTTATCAAAACGTCGCACGGCGGCGTTGCCAGCGAAATTGGCATTTATCACGGCGGTGAAGCGCTATCAGATATCGAACAGCCGATGGAGGATCGCGATTGCCACCGCCTGGGTGCGGTTTGCCGCGCCGAGCTTGCGCATGGCCGTCTGCGCGTGCTCATCGACAGTCCGTTTGGCGATGTTGAGAATCTCGCCAATTTCCCAGGCCGACTTTCCCTGCGCCGACCAGGCGAGCACTTCGCGCTCGCGGGTCGTGAGTTTCGGCTTGGCCTCGGGTTTGGCGGCTGAGAGCTGACGGATGCGGCCGAAGGCATAAAGCGACAGGAGATGGAGGCCAGGCTTGTTCTTTGCCGAAAGGTCGATCTTGGAGCCCGCCAAGACGGCGGCGGCCACGAACCCGCCAGGACCATGGAGCGGCACGAACAGCCCGCGCAAGTACTGGAAATCGGCAAGGAGTCGTTTGATCTCCGCCATGCGAGTCACATCGTCGTCGTGGTTCGGAGTCGCGCTCCATTCAAAGGCTTCGGTCGAGCAACGAGCGCGCCGAATGTTGGCATCGAAGTGGACGTAATCCCTGCTCACATAGAGGGCGAGGAATTCGGCCGGGCATCGGGCCGCGAGAATGAGATCGTCAAAGCTTTGGCCCGGCTTCGGCTGGAGCCCGCCGAAAAACAGCCCTTCGAAACCGAACCGGGCAATCACCCGATTCATTCCATCCGCTACTTCATCAGCGCTGGAGAAACCATTCAGATGTTCGATGAAGTCGAAGGCTTCCTGGCCAAAGGCTTGGATTGCTTGCGTCATTTGCGGACCGCCGAACTTGGAAGGAGTCTCGCTCAGTTTACCGGCACGCACAACAACCGCCCGGTCGTCACGCGAGCGACACTCTGGTTCATGAGGAGATGAAAGCGCATCAAATGTCGAATAGCCGGTGGCGTATCGCGATCGCCACCGCCTGGGTGCGGTTTGCCGCGCCAAGCTTCCGCATCGCCGTCTGTGCATGCTCATCGACGGTCCGTTTGGCGATGTTGAGGATCTCCCCGATCTCCCAGGCTGATTTTCCTTGTGCTGACCAGGCAAGCACTTCCCGCTCGCGGAGGGTCAGTCGCGGCTTCCCCTCTAATCCTTCCGCTGCCAGCTGGCGGAGCCGTTCATACGCGTAGAGCGCCATCAGATGGATGCGAGGCTTGGCCCCCGGCGAAAGGTCGAGCTTGTCGCCCACCATCCCGACAGCGGCCTCATATCCCTCCGGACCGTGGATCGGTATGACGAGCCCGCGCGAAAACTGGAAGTCCTCAAGGAGGCGCATGATGTCCGGGACGCGCGGACCGTCCTTTTCGCTAAAAGTCTTCGTGCTGAATTCGAAGGGTTGGGGTGAGCGAAGGCAGCGCTTAAGTGTCGGATCGACGTGGATATAGCCCTTGCTATGGTAGATCACTTGAAATTCCGCAGGACACTTAGTTGCGAGCAGAAGCTCATTGAAGCCTAGGCTCGGGCGCGCCTTGTGGCCGCCAATGTACAACCCGGTGAAACCGAGTCCCGCCGTCACCCGGCTCATCTCCTCCGCGACCGCGGCCGCAGTCGAGAGGTGATTCAAGTCTTCGATGAAGTCGAAGGCTTCCTGCCCAAAGGGCTCGGTTGTCGGTGCCATTTGCGCCCCCTAAACTCATCAGTAGTCTGACCGACTATCCTCGTAGACGCAATGTCTTGGGACCATTGGGCCTCTTCACGCAAAAATACCGGGGAAAACCTTGTTTGGCCGTCCGCCTAATCCCCTTTTGCCCCTGCCGGGCTTGTGGCAGAGAAGCATGGTGAAAACCCTCGTTCCTCCCACCCGCGGCTATTTCGCCATTGGCGTCGAGGGCATCTCCAAGGCCGTCAATCTCGGCAATTTGCTGCGCTCTGCCCATGCTTTCGGGGCGAGCTTCGTCTTTACCATCGGCGCTGACGAAAGGGCTCTGGAGGTGAGGGCCGACACCTCCAAGGCCGACATGCACCTACCGCTCTACCATTGGCGAAGCCTTGAGGAGCTTGCACTGCCGAAAGGCTGCAGCCTTGTCGGGGTGGAGATTCTCGACCAAGCGGCCGATCTGCCGAGCTTCGCCCACCCCTTGCGGGCGGCCTATGTGCTTGGCCCTGAACGCGGGGCCCTGAGCCCTGAGCTTGCCGCCCGCTGCCAGCATCTCGTACGCATTCCGGCCGCTTTTTTTCTCAATCTTGCGACCGCCGGGGCGATCGTCATGTATGACCGCCTGCGCTCGCTCGGCCGCTTCGCCTCCCGCCCCGTGGCCGAAGGGACTGACGCTCTGCCGCGGTCCCCGCATGTGCAAGGCGCCCCCCGCCGGCGGCGCAGGCAGGGTTGAACGGCTATTCTGGCCAAAGGAAAATCAACACTGTATGGTTACGCCTGCTCACGAATCGGGGACGGGGGAGATGCGCCGAGCCGTTCGAGCTGCTTGCCTGATCGGGGTGTTGAGCTCAACGCCCACCTTTGCGCAAGACGTCACGCTCTTGGAGAAATTCAAGGACTGGTCGGCTTATGCCGCGACCGGCACGCCTAAGGTGTGCTTCGCCGTGGCCAAACCCAAAGAAGCCAATCCCAAGAAGATCAAACGCGGCCCCATCTTTTTCTACATCTCGCGCTGGCCCGCGGACGGGGTGACGAACGAGGTAAGCGTGAAGATGGGC
The DNA here is from genome assembly GCA_041500805.1 of Methyloceanibacter sp. Taxonomy (GTDB): domain Bacteria; phylum Pseudomonadota; class Alphaproteobacteria; order Rhizobiales; family Methyloligellaceae; genus Methyloceanibacter. The sequence goes on along the minus strand of JBGQMX010000005.1, from coordinate 9,183 downwards.
TATCCCTTCCCCTCTGGCGGCAAAGCGACGGTGACGGTCGGCACCGCCAAGTTCGATCTCTTCACCAAGGACGAGGGAGCCTTCGTCGAGAAGCCTGACATGGAGACGAAGCTCATCGAGGCCATGAAGGGCGGCACCACGATGAAGATCGAGGGCAAGTCGATCCGCGGCACCGCGACGAGCGACATCTATTCGCTCGACGGCTTGAACGACGCGCTTGATCGCGCCGCCAAGGAATGCGCCGGTTAAGCCGCCGCAAATCCTGCCGCCGTCCTTTTCTTGCTCGCACTATCGAACACGGTTAGCGTCGCGCTCGCGCGGCAGAAGCCGCAAAACAGGGAGTGCTGCCATGAAGGTTCTTTTCGCGGCCCTTGTTGCCGCCGCCGCGCTCTTGAGCGCGAAGCCTGTTCTCGCCGCCGACGCCAATTCCGTCGACATCTCCGCATTGACCTGCAAGGACTTCACCAATTTCAGCGAGGACAATAAGAAGCTCATCATGATGTGGTTCGAGGGCTACTACACCGAGGAGGATGAGCCCGCGACCATCGACTTTGGCAAGATGGCAGGTCATCTCGCCCAGATGCTGGTCGATTGCGCAGCCAATCCCGCCAAGAAGATATTGGACGCCTCCGACGAGGCGATGGACAACTAGAGCCGGGCGCTGATTGCGTTGGTCCTTGGCATTTGCAGCCCGCCGCATGATATGACGCCATAGGGCCGGATGGTGCCGGTCCACTGCCCAATGTCATGACCATGCCGTCCCTGTCCATACGGGCCACGCCGACGCTACCCGGCCAATCCCGCGCAGAACCACTTCTCGGCCTCAGCCGCTCTGAGCTTGCGTCACGCTTGCGCGCGCTCGGCGTGCCTGAGCGGCAGACGCGCATGCGGGTGCGCCAGTTGTGGAGCTGGCTCTATGTGCGCGGTGTGACCGACGTCGCCGCCATGACCGATATCGCCAAGGACCTCCGCACGGAGCTCGCAAGGAGCTTCACGCTTGAGCGCCCGGAGATCGTGACCGAGCAGGTCTCCGTCGACGGCACCCGCAAATGGCTCCTGCGCCTTGCCGATGGCAAGGAGGTCGAGACCGTCTACATCCCGGAAGAAGACCGCGGCACGCTCTGCATTTCGAGCCAGGTCGGCTGTACGCTTAACTGCAGCTTCTGCCATACCGGCACGCAGAAGCTTGTGCGCAATCTCACGCCTGGCGAGATCGTGGGCCAGATCATGCTCGCCCGCGACCGGCTCGGCGACTGGCCGGGTGCTGTCGCGCCAGACCCGCGCGGGTTGCCCTCCTCCGACCGCAAGATCACCAATGTCGTGCTCATGGGGATGGGCGAGCCTCTCTACAATTTCGACAATGTCAGAGACGCCTGCGCCATCGCCGCCGACGGCGAGGGGCTCGCCATCGGGAAGCGCCGCATCACGCTATCGACCTCAGGCGTGGTGCCGGAAATCCCGCGCTGGGGCGAGGAGGCGGGCACGATGCTCGCGATCTCGCTCCACGCGGTGCGCGATGAGCTGCGCGATCAGCTCGTGCCCATCAACAAGAAATGGCCGCTTAAGGACCTGCTGGCCGCCTGCCGCGCCTATCCCGGCCTCTCCAATGCGAAGCGCATCACCTTCGAATATGTGATGCTGAAGGGCGTCAACGATTCCATCGCTGACGCCAAGGCGCTGGTGCGGCTGCTCGCCAAGATCCCCGCCAAGATCAATCTGATCCCGTTCAATCCCTGGCCCGGCGCGCCGTTCGAATGCTCCGACTGGGAGCAGATCGAGAAGTTCGCCGAGGTGGTGAACCGTGCCGGCTATGCGAGCCCGGTGCGCTCTCCGCGCGGCCGCGACATCATGGCGGCCTGCGGCCAGCTGAAAAGCGCCAGCGTGAAGCAGCGCGCCAGCGCGCGCCTCGCCACGTCATCGTGATTTCCGAATCTCCTCTCCCCGGCGGGGAGAGGGCTTGCCGCCGCGATCTTGCGCGCGAAGCATGCGCAAGTCGCATGGCGGGAAGGGTGAGGGGCTCACGCGCGCAAGTCTGCAGCTTTGGCTCCCCCTCACCCGGCCGCGTTGCGGCCGACCTCTCCCCGCTGGGGAGAGGTGATCTGCTTCGCCCAGGCAAGCGCCGCTTCGGGGCGGTCGTTGCCCCAGAACAATTCATCCCTCACGGTGAAGGACGGCGCGCCGAACAGCCCGCGCGATCCTGCCTCCTCGGTCTGCCGCTTCAACGCTTCCTTGTTCTCCGGCGCATTGGCGGCGGCGAATGCCGCATCAGCATCGACGCCGAGCGCGGTGAGGATCGCGGCAAGCGTCGCGTCATCGCTGATGGCCCTCTGCTCGGCATAATTGGCAGCAAACACCGCGCGGGTGAAGGCGGGCGTCCATCCCTCGCTCTCACCGACCAGCGCAAGCCGCGCCGCCTTGAGCCCGTTCTGCGGGAAGCGCAGCGGCGGCAGCTTGAGCGCCAAACCCTCGGCTTCGCAGATGCGCGTCAAGTCGCGCCACATATAGCGCACCTTCGCTGCATAGATATTGAACGGCGAGTCGTTCCAGCCGTGCTCCTTGAAGAGCGGGCCGAGCAGGAAGGGCCGCCAGCGCAAGGCGACGCCGGCACCGGCGGCCAGCGCCTCGATGCGCATGGCGGCCGGGTAGGAATAGGTGCTCGCGAACTCGTACCAGAACTCGATAGTCCCCATGGCGAGGAATCCGATGCCCGCTACGTGTAGGGTGGGCAAACCCTCGGCGAAGGCCGGGGGATGCCCACCATCGGTGCTCGTGGGCAACGGCATTGCCCTTGCCCACCCCACGCGATGTTATAAGGCCTGGCGCCACGGGAGCGAGCGCGAGAAACGGGGTGAAGTGTGATCGTCCGGACCCTCTTCCGCATGCTCTGGGTGGTGGTGGCGTTCTTTCTCGCTGCTCTCGCCGCGGTCGTCGTGCTGTTCACACTCGGCGCCATCTGGGCAGGCGATGAGATCCGTGCCGCCGCTCCCAACCATCCCCTGGTCCGCCATGGCGGGGAGGCCGCTCTTGGCTTTGTGGTGTTTGCCGGCACCGTCACGCCCGCGCTCAACGCGCTCCCGGCACTTCTCGCCGTGGTGGTGGGCGAAATTCAGCGGATCAGGTCCTGGATGTATTACGTGCTGGCGGGAGGGGCAGCACTTGCCGCCGTTCCGCTGCTGATGGCGTCAACCTCCGCGGACCTACCGGCAATCGCCACGAGCCAATACGTGGCCATCTTCGCCGCCGCTGGCTTTGCCGGCGGTTTCATCTACTGGCTGCTCGCCGGCGCGCGGGCGTGAGCCGTCAGATCCGCCAATCGAGCGCGGCGATCCGTGCTTGCAAGGCAAGGCGTGCTGCGGGCCACGGCTCCGGTGCGTGCTGCGTGACGGTCTCTCGCCAGGCAAGGCTGCCGGCCGGCCGTGTGCGCCTTGTAACGAAGCCGAGGCTCGGTATTTTGGCGAGCTTGCCGCACTCGCGCTTCGAGGATTTCCTCGGCTGCTTCTCTAGTCCTTGGGTTTCCATTCCTCGCCCACTTTCTCGTATTTCTTCTTCACTGCGGCCCAGGCGACCTTATGCGCGACCTCCTCGCGCGACTCCGCGCCGCGCCGCTTGCTTGGGTCCGCATACTCGTCCCACGCACTATCGAAGGCCTCGCGATAGATGGCTCGCGCGTGGCTCGGAAGAGTGTCCTTGACGCTGTCGGGCAGCTCCTGGTTGATTCGGTACGGCATGGTTCTGCTCCTTCGACGGCCAGCTCACCTCCAGCAACGTCGGCATAACCCAGAGGTTCCGTCCGCGCTTTGTCCTAGATCAGGGGTGTCATCGATTTGCCGGAAGATTCGTGGTCGGTCCGCCAACGGAAGCTTCATGGGACTCCCTTGAAGCGGTCGCCTTAGCGCGCTAGCCTTCTGACACCGTTAGGTTTCGAGGGGGACGCCGTGTCTCGCGGCTGGTTGCTGTCATCTATCGCGCTTGGTGTCGCGCTCGGGGTCTTGTTCGCCGCCTACCCCTTGCTGGACCTGCAAGTCGCCGATTGGTTTTTCGACCACGAGAAAGCCAAATTTCCCCTCGCGATCAATTACGAATGGAACCTTGTGCGCCGCGTCGCCAACTGGATTCCCTTCCTTTTCCTGGTCCCCGCCGTCTTTGCCCTGCTGCGCAAGCTCGCATTTCCAAGCGCACCAATGATGATGGCGCCCTCGGTCGTGATCTTCCTCATCGGCTCCTTCGCGATCGGCCCGGGGCTTACCAGCAATCTCTTGCTCAAGGAGAACTGGGGCAGGCCGCGGCCGAATTTCGTCCAGCAGTTTGCCGGCACCGCCACTTTCCAGCCCTGGTGGCGGCCAAGCCGGGCGTGCACGCGGAACTGCTCCTTCGTGTCGGGGGAGGCCTCGGAGGCCTTCTGGACCGTCGCGCCGGCGAGTCTTGCGCCGCCGCAGCTGCGCCCGATTGCGCTCGGCGGCGCCGTCGTCTTCGGCGCCGCGGTCGGGGGCTTGCGCATCGTCTTCGGGCGCCATTTCGTAACCGACGTGGTGTTCGCAGGCATCATCACCATCATCATCGTCATGGCACTCCACTCTCTCCTGCTCGATCCGGCAAGACGCAACGACGCAAGGCTCGAGCGCGGCATCGAACGGTTCGCGGTGGCCTTGCATAGGGGCGCGGGGACGCTCTTTGGTTGGGTAGGGGCCGCGATCGCACGCGCGGGCGGGGCGCTCCGCGAGAGCGGCCGGTACTTGCACAAGCGCGTCGCCTGCCTATAGTCGCCCGGGTTCTAACCGCTCCGACTAGGCTCTTCCCATGCCGACCGACATCAAGAAGGTCGTGCTCGCTTATTCCGGCGGGCTCGATACCTCGATCATCCTGAAATGGCTGCAAACGACCTATGGTTGTGAGGTCGTGACCTTCACGGCCGATCTCGGCCAGGGCGAGGAGCTTGGCCCCGCCAGGAAGAAGGCCGAGATGATGGGGGTGAAGCAGATCTTCGTTGAGGATCTGCGCGAGGAGTTCGTGCGCGACTTCGTCTTCCCCATGTTCAGGGCGAACGCGCTTTATGAAGGCGTCTATCTGCTCGGCACCTCGATCGCCCGGCCGCTGATCGCCAAGCGGCAGATCGAGATCGCCAAGCTGACCGGCGCCGACGCGGTCGCCCATGGCGCGACGGGGAAGGGCAACGACCAGGTGCGCTTCGAGCTCACTTATTATGCGCTCAACCCAGACATCAAGGTGATCGCTCCCTGGCGGGAGTGGGCGTTCAAGTCGCGCAGCGACCTCATCGAGTTCGCCGAGAAGCACCAGATCCCCGTCGCCAAGGACAAGCGCGGCGAAGCGCCGTTCTCGGTGGACGCGAACCTGCTGCACTCCTCATCGGAAGGGAAGGTGCTGGAGGACCCGGGCGTAGAGCCGCCGCCTTACGTCTATCAGCGCACCATTGCGCCGGAGGACGCGCCCGACAAACCGACGGTCGTCACCGTCGGTTTCAGCCACGGCGACGCCGTCTCCATCGACGGCAAGGCCTTGTCGCCCGCGGCCCTACTCACGCGGCTGAACGAGCTTGGCCGCGACAACGGCATCGGCCGCGTCGATCTCGTCGAGAACCGCTATGTTGGCATGAAATCGCGCGGGGTGTACGAGACGCCGGGCGGCACCATCCTCCATGTCGCGCACCGGGCGATGGAGTCGCTCACGCTCGACCGCGAGGCGATGCATTTGAAGGACAGCCTGATGCCGCGCTATGCCGAGCTCGTCTATTACGGCTTCTGGTTCTCGCCCGAGCGGGAGATGCTGCAAGCGCTGGTGGACAGGAGCCAGGAGCATGTCGAGGGCGAGGTGAGGCTCAAGCTCTACAAGGGCAATGTCATGGTGATCGGCCGCTCAAGCCCGAAGTCGCTCTACTCCGACAAGATCGTCACTTTCGAGGACGATGCCGGCGCCTACGACCAGAAGGACGCGGCGGGCTTCATCAAGCTCAACGCGCTCCGCCTGCGCCTCCTGGGCAAACGCAAGCATTGAGCACCGATGCCTAGCGTTGCCAGAAGGGCCACTGGGCCCTACATAGCAAATCAGCTATCATTTAGAGTCTGCCAGTGGGGAAAAGCCATGAATCGTGATCTCAAGCCCTTATTGGATGCTGCCGAGCGGGCCAACATGTCTTCTAAGGAGAAGGAGGAACAACGCCGCAGCTTTGCCTTTGGAAACACGGCAATCGAAAACGATCGGATCACAAGGGAGATGATTGAGGCTGAAGCGGACAAGCTTACTGCAGAAGAGCCGTATGTGCCCGGACGCAAGCAGACGCCATAGCAGGGCGCTCGACGCCGACCTAATCAGCGATCCGGAGGAGAGAGCGCGCGCGGAGGCTAGGAATGGCCTCCGCCAATTCGATCTAGGCGTCGAGATCGTCGGCGATGCCTTGGCGAAAGGTGGGGACTATCGTCTGCGGCCATCGGCAGTGCTGGCTCTTCACAGAGTAGCGTTGGAAGGAATTAGCGCGTTCGCAGGCAACTTCAGGCCGGCCGGCATCGAAATACAAGGCAGCAAGCACACTCCTCCCGGCGCCCATCTGGTGCCCGAACTCGTCGAAGACATGTGCGACTATGTAAACGGGAATTGGTCCACCAGCTCTCCCGTGCATTTGGCTGCCTATGTCATGTGGCGACTAAATTGGATTCATCCTTTTGTCGACGGGAACGGGAGGACTTCTCGGGTCTTGTCGTATGTCTTGCTCTGCATCCGGTTGGGATACCGGTTGCCTGGCACCATGACAATTCCGGAACAGATCGAGAGGGACAGGAACCCTTATTTTCGAGCCCTAGATGATGCCGACGAAGCCTGCAAGAGGGGTCAGTTGGATGTGTCGGCTATGGTGTCTGTCATCGAGAGTCTGCTGGCGAAGCAGCTAACGAAGATGTACGAGCTTGCAGCCGGGAAGCCGGCAACTTAGACCGCTGGATGGTTCGTCGAATGCATCAGCTTCAAATCAGTTCTCATCGTCTATGATGCGACACACGCGCCATTGGCACTGACCCCATGTGGCCTGACACGCGCCTGCTCGATCTGTTCGGCATCGAGCTTCCCATCGTCCAAGCGCCCATGGCGAACGCGACCGGCGTGGATATGGCCATTGCCGTGGCAGAAGCCGGCGGGCTCGGGTCGCTGCCTTGCGCCGCGCTGACCCACGAGAAGATCGGTGCCGGCGTTGCCGCGATCAGGTCGCGAACCAAGCGGCCGATCAACCTCAATTTCTTCTGCCATGAGCCTGGACCCGCCGATGCCGAGCGCGAGGCAGCGTGGCTCAAGCGTCTAGCGCCTTACTATGCGGAGCTTGGCGCCGAGATGCCCAAGGTCCCGCTCAAAGCCTCCATCGTGCCATTCACCGCAGCCACCTGCGCGGTCGTCGAGGAGCTTCGCCCCGCAGTGGTAAGCTTTCACTTCGGGTTGCCGGATGCAGCTCTTGTCGCCCGCGTGAAGAAAGCGGGCTCCAAAATCATCAGCTCCGCCACGACGCTCCGCGAGGCGCGCTGGCTCGCCGAGCGAGGCGTCGATGCCATCATCGCGCAAGGCGCCGAGGCCGGCGGCCATCGCGGCATGTTCCTGGAGACCGACGTCGCCACCCAGATCGGAACGTTCGCTCTGGTGCAGCAGATCGTCGGGGCGGTGCGCTTGCCGGTGATCGCCGCCGGTGGCATCGGCGATGGACGCAGCATCGCGGCGGTGTTCGCTCTCGGCGCGGCGGGCGTGCAGCTCGGCACGGCCTATCTCTGCTGCCCCGAGGCTACCATCTCGCCCCTGCACAGGGCAGCGCTCGCCGAGCCCGGCCGCGAGACCGTCATCACCAATGTGCTGAGCGGACGTCCTGCCCGCGGAATCTTGACCCGTTTCGTGCGCGAGCAGGGGCCGATCAATGCGGCCATCCCCGCCTATCCCCTGGCTACGCCGGCCCTTGCGCCGCTCCGTGCGAAGGCTGAGGCGAAGGCCTCAGGCGACTTCTCGCTGCTCTGGTCCGGACAGGGGGGCGTTCCCGTCTCTGGCCTTGGCGCCAAGGAGCTCACCCGCAAGCTCGCCGCTGAAGCGCTCGCGCGCCTCAAGGTCTTGGCCTGACGCCGGTCGCGATCTGCAGATCGTCGTTGCCGATCGGCAAATCACGCCACGGCAAGTGTCGTGTCCGGGATCGCCGCCGGGTCGGCCTTGGGCGCATAGGTGAGATGCGGCAGGTCGCACAACCCGCCGCCGAGATAGAGGTGGTGCCAGAGCTGCGTGGCGACGACACCGCCGAGGCCAAGACTTGCGAACGCGCCGAGCGTTGCTCCCTCGCCCTTCGCCAGCAACGCGCAATCGCGCTGCACGCTTGCGACATCGAAATAGCCGGTCCGCGCTAGAGCCTCGGGGCTGATCAGGTCGCGCACGAAGGAAGGCGGCCGCGCGAGGAAGGTCTCGGCGAGCGGCGCCCGGAACATGCCCTTCTTCCGCCAGGCAACCTCCGCCGGCAGGACGCGCGCCGCTGCATGCCGCAACAGATATTTGTCCTTCAGTCCGTGGCGAAGCTTCCAGCGCGGGTGGATGCGAGAAGCAAAGGCGATCACATCCTCGTCGAGGAACGGGTAGCGCGCCTCCACGCTGTTCGCCATGGCCACGCGGTCGCCCTTCTGGCTGAGCAAGAGGCCAGCCAGGTGGACCTTGTAGCCGAGATAGAGCGACCGGTTCAGCGGATGCCACCGGCCCATGCGCGCAAGATCGAGGTCAAGGTCCTCGTAGGCCACGTGGCCGCCAAGCTCTTCTTTCAGCCCCGCGCTGTAATAGCGGTCGCGCGACGTGGCGACGAGATTGTAAAGGATCGACTGGGCGTGCGGGCCACCGATCAGGCCGTCGATGCGGGCGAGCTCACCGAAGGCGAGGTTGGGCGCCGCATATTTGCGCGCCAAGCGGCTGGCCGCCGTGCTCGGCCGGAACGCGTCGCCGACATCGAGCGTGCGCGCGATCTCCCGGATCTTGAACCAGAAATAACCGGCGAAGGCCTCGTCCGCCCCCTCGCCGGTGAGCACCACCTTGTAGCCTTGGGCGCGCACCTCGCGGGAAAGCGCGAGCAGCGCCGCGCAGGAAGTGTCGAGCACCGGGCTCTCCCCGGCGGTGACGAGCGCGGCATAGGTTTCGGTAATGAGGTCGGGCCCCGCATCGACCACGGTCGCT
>JBGQMX010000004.1:0-50737 GCA_041500805.1 Methyloceanibacter sp. | reverse complement strand
TTCGCCCATGGCCTATTTCGCCCAGTTCGATCTCGGCGTGGAAGGCGTCGCCATGGTCACCGCGAGCCATAACGACAATGGCTGGACCGGGATCAAGATGGGCATGCAGCGGCCGCTCACCTTCTCGCCCGAGGACATGACAGCGCTCAAGGACATCGTGCTGAACGCAGGCTTTTCACCGGAGCGCGAGGCCGGGCGTTACATCTTCGTGCCGGACATGCCGGAGCGCTACATGGCCGATCTTTTGGCGCGGCCGAAATTGCTCAAGCCGCTGAAGGTCGTGGTCTCCTGCGGCAACGGCACGGCGGGGGCCTTCGCCCCGCGCGTCCTTGCCGAGCTCGGCGCAACCGTCGTGCCCCTCAACTGCGACCTCGACTATACCTTCCCCGCCCATAACCCGAACCCCGAGGATCTCGGCATGCTGCATGCGACAAGCGATGCGGTGCTCGAGCATGGCGCCGATCTCGGGCTCGCCTTCGACGGCGACGGCGACCGCTGCGGCGTGGTCGACAATGAAGGCCACGAGATCTTCGCCGACAAGGTGGGCGTCATGCTCGCCCGCGACATCGCCGCCCGCAACAAGGGTGCCCTGTTCGTGGCTGACGTGAAATCGACCGGGCTCTTCCTCACCGATCCGGTGCTTAAGGAGCACGGCGCCAAGACGCTCTACTGGAAGACCGGCCATTCCTACATCAAGCGCTACAGCCACGAGACGGGCGCCCTGGTCGGCTTCGAGAAGTCCGGCCACTTCTTCTTCAATCCGCCGCTTGGCCGCGGCTATGACGACGGGCTCATCGCCGCGCTCGCGGTGCTCGACATGCTCGACCGCAACCCGGACAAGACGCTTGCCGAGCTGAAGGACGCCCTGCCCCGCACCTGGCAGTCGCCCACCATGTCGCCCCATTGCGGCGACGAGGTGAAATACGCGGTCGTTGACCGTGTGGTGGACCACTTTAAGAAAGTGGCGGCCAATGGCGCGGAGCTCGCCGGGCAGAAGATCCGCGAGCTGATCACCGTCAACGGCATCAGGATCGTGCTCGACGACGGCACCTGGGGGCTGGTGCGCGCCTCCTCCAACAAGCCCGAGCTTGTCGTCGTGGTGGAGAGCCCGACATCGGAGGCCAACATGCGCGCGATCTTCGCCGAGATCGATGCCGAGCTCGCCAAGCATCCCGAGGTCGGCGCCTACAATCAGAAGATCTAGCAGGCGTTTCGCGCGCGCCTTTGCCACAGAACCTTCAGCAGTCTGTCGCAAATTTGCAAAACGACTCTGCTTCTTTGCGCAACCATGACACTCATCATCTTTACCGCAGGCCTCCTCGCGGGTGCGACGCTCGACCTCCTCCTGCTTCGCACTCTGCTTGCCCCACCGTTCCGCATCTGGCCGACGCCCGAGCCGGGCAGCTGGCAGAGCCTGACCTTTTGGGGACTGTTTCGCGGCGGCATGATCCTGACCTTCGTCACCGCCGCGCTCGACTGGAACAGCACACCCTTGCTCGATTGGACCCGCTTCATCCCCGGCTTGCCGCTCGGCCTGATCGGCCTCTTCATCACCGTCTGCGGCTATTTCAATCTCGGCCTCGGCAATACCTATTGCGGTGCCGACGGCCTCGTGACGGGCGGCCTCTACCGCTTCAGCCGCAACCCGCAATATACGGCGTCGATCATTGGACTTGTTGGCCTGTCCATCGGCGCCAACTCGCTGCCGACCATCGCCCTGTCCACAGTGATGGTCGGAGCCTATGTCATGATGGCGTTGGTCGAAGAGGACTGGCTGAAGCAGCTCTACGGCGCGCCCTATCGCGACTATTGCATGCAGACGGCGCGCTTTCTCGATGTCCAAGGCCTGCTCGCTTTCGTCGAGCGGAGAAAGCCATCACGTCAAACGAGCTGAGCAACCGGCGTGCTGCAGACTGGGATAAATGGAATTCGTCAGGCCGGGCACAATTGGGTCGGCAATTAGGACCCGGGTGCCCGGCATGACGAGATGGGTTAAGTCTTGATCCGCGTCGCCACTATTCAGCCGCCACCGCGACGCGTCCCTCCCCCGCAACGATGCGGCGCGCGGCCTCGAGCACCTCGATGCCGGCGCCCTCCAGATGGGCATTCTCCGCGAGGTGGCGGCGAAAGGCGCGCGCGCGGGGCTGGCCATGGAACAGCCCGAGGATGTGGCGCGTCATCTGATTGAGGCGCGCACCCCGGGCAAGCTCGTCCGCGACATAAGGCATTAAGGCGTCGAGCGCCTCGAGCCGCGAAGGCTGCTTCTCCTCCGCACCGAACAGCGCGCGATCGACGGAGGCCAGGAGATAGGGGTCGGCGTAAGCCGCGCGGCCAAGCATCGCGCCATCGACATGGGCAAGATGCGCGGCCGCCTCATCGAGAGAGCCGATGCCGCCATTGATGACGATCGCAAGCTCGGGCCGGCGCGCTTTGAGCCGATAGACGCGGCCGTAATCGAGCGGCGGCACGTCGCGGTTCTCTTTGGGGCTTAAACCCTTGAGCCAGGCTTTGCGCGCATGAACGATGAACGTCGTTGCGCCCGCTTGCGCGACCCGATCGATGAACCGGTCGAGGCCCTCTTCCGCATCCTGGTCGTCGATGCCGATGCGGCACTTCACGGTGACGGGCACGCCGGCGCTCGCGCCAATCGCGGCAACGCATTCGCCGACGAGATCGGGCTCGGCCATGAGGCAAGCGCCGAACCGCCCCGACTGCACGCGATCGGAGGGACAGCCGATATTGAGATTGATCTCGTCATAGCCGTAGTCGGCGCCGATACGCGCAGCTGCGGCGAGCCTCTCAGCATCGCTGCCGCCGAGCTGAAGACCGACCGGATGCTCGGCGGGACTAAAGCCCAGCACCCGCTCGCGATCGCCGTAAAGGACCGCGTCGGCCGTCACCATCTCGGTATAGAGAAAGGTCCGCCGCGAGAGGAGCCGCAGGAAATAGCGGCAGTGGCGGTCGGTCCACTCCATCATCGGCGCGACGCAGAAGCGGTGTGAGTCTGATTTCAAAGACTTATGCTCTCGAAGAGATTCAACTTGTGAACCGCCGCATCGCCCCTGAGCGCTCGCGCGATCTTATCCAAACCGCTCGCCCCAGCCATGCAGCGCCTTCAGCACTGGCCCGAGCGCCTTGCCCTTGTCGGTGAGGAAATATTCGTAGCGCGGCGGGTGGCTTTCATAAAGCCGCGTGGCGACCACGCCGCTTGCTTCCAGGCTCTTGAGCCGCGCCGAGAGCGTGTTGGGCGCGACGCCCCCAAGTGCGCTTTCCAGCTCCCGGAAACGCAACGGTCCCTTGCGGAACAAGTCGCGCAGCACGAGCAGCGACCATTTCTCGCCGATCACATCGAGCGCCCGCGCCACTGGGCAATCGCCCTGACCATATCCGCTTGCCATGAGCGCTAGATAGCCGCGCCCCTTGACGAATTCAAGTCGCTAGCTATTGACAAGTGACTTGCTAATTTATAGCTACATCGATACGCAACCCCCTCACAGGAGGCGTATCATGACCATTCCGACCTATCTCCCCTATTACGTCCTCGCCGGCACGGCGGGCATTGTCGTCACCATCCTCTTTGAACTGAATCAGGCGCTGGCCAAGGCCGATTGGCCGCCGCAGCGACGCGTCCGCACGGTCGGCACGGCAGCCCTCATCCTCGTCTTCTGGCTTGCCGGCGTCATTGCGCTCGGCGCGCTGGGCGGCTTTCACGCGACCTCTGGCGATATTCCCACCATTCAATACGGCGTCTTCCTGCCGATCCTGATTGGCGCGCTGCTGATCTGGCGGTCGCCGGCGGTCGCGCACATCCTCGACGCCGTACCGCAATCCTGGATCGTCGGCGTCCAGCTTTATCGCTCGCTCGGCGTGATCTTCCTGATCCTCTATGCGACCGGCAAGCTGCCCGGCCTCTTCGCCTGGCCGGCCGGCGTGGGCGATATCCTCGTGGGTGTGCTCGCCCCCGTCGTCGGGCTCAGCTATGCGCACGACCCCCACCAGAACGGAGACCTCGTCTCCGCCTGGAACATATTTGGGATCGGCGACCTCGCGGTCGCGGTCGGGACCGGGTTCCTGAGCGCACCGTCGCTTCTGCAGCCCTTTTTGGTAGAGCCGCCGAACGAGCTCATCACCCAGTTCCCCCTGGTGCTCGTCCCGGTCTTTCTCGTACCGCTGTCGATCCTCTTGCATGTGGCGTCACTGGCAAAGCTGCGCCGGAGCGTCACGCGCACGGAGAGCAGGAGAGGCGTTGCCGGCGCCGCGGTCTGACCCTGCGGCGATGAAGAATGAGCAGCTCCGCGTCTCAGAGGAGACGCGGAGCCGTCACGTCAATCGAGCTTCGAGGCCGTCGCGGGCGTGGCCACCGGGTGCGGTTTGGAGATGATGAAGGCCGCCACGTCCCAGGCCTGCTGCACGGTCAGCACCGGCGCCTGGTAGGTGATGCCGAAGGGCATGTTGTCGTGGATGTAGGACGCGGCATAGGCGGTCTTGGCCATGCCGGCACCGGCGTTGAAGCTCGCGTCGCCCCACAGCGGCGGGATGGAATAGCCGATGCTGGGGCTCGACTTTAGCTCCCCCTGCCCGTCCTCCTTGTGACAGCTGGCGCAAAGCTGGGTGTAGGCCTCTTGTCCGCGCCTTGCGTCCGGCGGCAGCGTCGGCGGCTTGATGGATTTGAGGCCCATGCCGGCGACGCGCACCCCCTCCGGCGTGCCGGTGCCCACGAATTTCATGTAGGCGATCAAGGCCTCCATCTCGCGGCTCTCGGAGGGCAAGTCCTTGCCGTTCATGCTGCGCCGCATGCAGCCATTGATCCGGTCGGTCAGCGTCAGCACCTGGTCGTCAACCAGCATTGGGTAGGTCGCGAAGGTGGAGACGAAGGGCGCCGCGAAAGGCTGTAGCCCCGCATTCAGATGGCAGCTCTGACAGGCGAGATCGTTGCCGGCGAAGCGGAGCGCGGGATTGGTCGCGCTCTTGCCGATGTGGCCAGGGGTATTGATGATCAGGTCCCGGCCATAGCGGATGAGATCGTTATCGGGGCCTTGCCCGAGCTTGGTGACATCGGCTGCATACCAATTGGGCACCTGGCCCCACATCACATAGCCCGCACCGAGACCTACCGCAGCCGCGACAACGAGCACGACGACCAGGAGGAGTGCCTTCAGCATGGCCTGAAACCCTATGGCGGCTTGTAGACAGAGAACCCATATAGTCGAGTCGTATCAAGTTTGATTGGGCGCTAGCGTGGGAGCCTCGCCTCTTTCGACTCGGTCGCAGCTAGACTTTCACCTCATGCCTCTCAAGACAATGGGACGGAACCGGCTCCTGTTGATTGTTGAGGGCTGGCGTCTGCGTTCGCGCGACTCTACGATCCTTCACCATCCCCCATCCTTCGTCGTAGTGGGGTCGCGATTTGAGCCGCACGTTCATGATGGCAGATTCCAATAACGGCAGCGACCCGCAGCGAAGAGCTTAAGATATGACCCGCCTCGAAGCCCACATGGCCACCGATCCCGTCTGCGGGATGATGGTGGACCCGCACGCCGGCAAGCCGAGCTACGACTATCACGGTCAGACCTATCATTTCTGCTCCGACGGCTGCCGCATCAAGTTCGCGGCCGACCCCGCGCGCTATCTGAACAAGGCCGGAGAGGCGAAGCCTCTGCCGCAAGGCACGCTCTACACCTGCCCGATGCATCCGGAGATCGTGCAGGAAGGGCCGGGACCTTGTCCGATCTGCGGCATGGCGCTCGAGCCCATGGGCGCGCTTCCGGAAGACGTGCCGAACGCCGAGCTGATCGATTTCACCAGGCGGCTCAAGGTCGCCGTGCCGCTGTCGCTCGCCCTCGTCGCGCTCGACATGGGCTCCCACGTCTTCGGGCTCGATCTTCTGCCCTTCCTGTCGGCGCAAGCCGAGCAATGGCTCAAGCTTGCCCTCGCCGTTCCGGCGGTGCTGTGGTACGGTTGGCCGTTTTTCGTGCGCGGGTTCGAGTCGCTCCGCTCGGGCTGGCTCAACATGTTCACCCTGATCGCGCTCGGCACCGGGGCGGCCTTTCTCTACAGCCTGATCGCCACACTGGCGCCCGGGCTGTTCCCGGAGGCCATGCGCGACGCCCACGGGCTGATCCCGGTCTATTACGAGGCTGCCGCCGTCATCGTGGCGCTTGTGCTGCTCGGCCAGGTGCTCGAGCTCCGCGCCCGGGAGAAGACGGGCGGCGCCATCCGCGCTTTGCTCGACCTTGCGCCGAAGACGGCGCTGCGTGTGCTGAAGGATGGCAAGACCGAGACCGTGCCGCTCGCCTCGGTCAAGGCCGGCGACGTGTTGCGCGTCAGGCCCGGCGACAAGATCCCCATCGATGGCACCGTCATCGAGGGCAGAAGCGCGGTCGATGAGTCGTTGCTGACCGGCGAGCCGGTTCCGGTGGAGAAGACGGAAGGCGACCGCGTCACCGGCGGCACGCTGAACGGCACGGGCAGCTTCGACATGCGCGTCGATCGCACTGGGGCGGAGACGACGCTGGCCCAGGTCGTGGCCATGGTCGCGGCGGCCCAGCGCTCCCGCGCCCCGATCCAGGGTCTTGCCGATACCGTGTCGGGTTATTTCGTGCCGGCCGTGATTGGCGTGGCGTTGCTCGCCTTCATCGTCTGGTTCTTCTTCGGACCGGCGCCAGAGCTCGCTTACGCTCTCGTCGCCGCCGTGAGCGTGCTCATCATCGCCTGCCCTTGCGCGCTTGGGCTGGCCACGCCGATCTCCATCATGGTTGCCACCGGGCGCGGCGCCCAAGGAGGCGTGCTGGTGCGCAATGCCGCAGCGCTCGAGCGGCTTGCTTCGGTCGACACCATCGTCGTCGACAAGACCGGAACCTTGACCGAAGGCAAGCCCGCGCTGACCGGGATCGAGATGGCACCAGGCTTCGAGCCCGACGAGGTGCTGAGCCTTGCAGCCTCCTTGGAGGCTGGCAGCGAGCATCCCCTGGCGGCGGCGATTCTGCGCGGCGCCGAGCAGCGCGGCCTGAAGCCGGCCAAGGTCGAGGGCTTCGAGGCGGTCACCGGTCAGGGCGTCAAGGGACGTGTCGATGGGCGCGTGGCGGCGCTCGGCAATGCGCGGCTCATGGAGGGCTTCGGCGTCGACCCGGCGCCGCTTGCCAAGGCCGCAGAGGCAAGGCGCAAGCAGGGCGAGACCGTCATGTTCTTGGGCGTCGATAGCAAGCTTGCCGGCCTCGTCGCGGTCGCCGATCCCATCAAGTCCTCGGCGGCCGAAGCCATCGCCAAGCTCCATGCTTTAGGCCTCAAGATCGTCATGGCGACGGGCGACAACGAGACCACTGCCAAGGCGGTTGCCGGGCAGCTCCGCATAGACAAGATCCATGCCGGCTTGAGGCCGGAGAACAAGCTCATCCTGATCGAGGGCTTGCAGCGGAAGGGCGCGGTCGTCGCCATGGCGGGTGACGGGATCAACGATGCGCCGGCGCTCGCCAAGGCCGATGTCGGCATCGCCATGGGCACCGGCGCCGACGTGGCCATGGAGAGCGCCGGCCTCACGCTGCTCAAGGGCGATCTCCGCGGCGTGGTGCGCGGCGTCAAGCTTGCCCGCGCCACGATGGCCAACATCAAGCAGAACCTGTTCTTCGCCTTCGTCTATAACGCGCTCGGCGTGCCGATCGCGGCAGGCATCCTTTATCCCGTCTTCGGCATCCTGCTCTCGCCGATCATCGCCGCCGCGGCCATGAGCCTCTCCTCGGTCTCGGTGGTCGGCAACGCGCTCCGTCTGCGCAACGTCGATTTGGATTAGCAGGCGCCTCTTCTCGTCATACCGGCGAAAGCCGGTATTCGCTGGATTCCGGCTTGCGCCGGAATGACCGATCTCAAGGCACGATGCCGATGCCGCCGCTTGCCGGCGGACCTGCGGTCGGGGCCGGCCCCCGCGGTAGACGCGGGAGATAGGTGGAGAGCGTGGCAAACCTGCGCCAAGTGGCGAAGGCATTGAGCGGCGAGCGCTCGATCAGCGCGATCCCGACGGCGGCAAGGAAGGGCAGGCTCTGCACCAAGAGCACCGCGCTGAAGATCGAGATCTCATGCACCTGCTGCTCGTTGGTGAGGTGAAGGGTCAGCGAGCCGGCCACGAGCAGCGAGCCCAGCACCGCCTCCCATATCGCCGGGAAGCGATCGGACCAACGACCGGCCCCGCCCTTCGCCGTGCGCACGAAGGGCAGCTCGTTCCTGATCACGCCGTCGGCCACGGCCCGCCCGACGGTAAGCTGCAGCGCCATGGCGGAGAGCGCAGCCCCCAGCGAAGCGAAGATCGGCGCCTGCACCCGCGTGCGGTAGAGCACCATGAAATGCAGCAGCATGACCACGAAGGTGGCGAGCACCGGGAGCGTCAGAACCGCCTCCGGCACGGCGATGCCGAGAAAGGCGACGAGCGGCATCCAGATCAGGTTCAGGACGGCGATCAGCACGCCGAGGCTCTCCGCCCCGAGCCAGGTCAGCCAGCCGAACAGATACTGGCCGCGCTGCTGCGGGGTGAGCCGGCTCTGTCCCGGCAGGAAGGCGCGCCAGTGCTTCTTGAAGAGCTGCATGCCGCCATAGGCCCACCGGTGGCGCTGCCGCTTATAGGCGGCGAAGTCGCTAGGAAGCAAACCCCAGCCATAGCGGCGCTGCGTATAATGCGCCCGCCATCCCCGCTCGAGCAGCGTGAGCCCAAGATCGGTATCCTCGACGATGGTGTCACTCGACCAACCGCCGGCATCGAGCAGAGCCAGGCGCCGGATCAGGCACATCGTGCCATGCGCCACAATGGCGTTGACCTCGTTCCGCTGCACCATGCCGATATCGAAGAAGCCCGCATATTCGCGGTTCATGACCGCCTGCGTGATGCTCCGGCCGGCCTCGCGATGGTCCTGCGGCGCCTGCACGAGACCGACCGCGGGATCGGCGAAGGCGGCCACGAGGTCCTTCAGCCAATCGGGATGCACGACATAATCCGCGTCGAGGACCCCGATGATCTCGGCCTCGGGCGCGGTGTGCTCGAGCGCAAGCCTGAGTGCACCCGCCTTGAAGCCCTGTAGTCGGTCGGCGCGCACGAACTTGAAGCGCGGACCCAGCAGCCGGCAGTGATCCTCGATCGGGCTCCACATGCTCGCGTCGGGCGTGTTGTTGATCACGACCACGCATTCGAGATTGGGCCAGTCCAATTGCGCCACGCTGTCGAGGGTTTGCCTCAGCATCTCGGGCGGCTCGCGGCAGGCCGGGATATGGATCGAGACGAGCGGCGCCCGCTCCGGCAAGGCGCCCTTTTGCGCGAGCAGTCGCCCGGGCTTCGCCCCAAACATGATGGCGGCGAGCTCCTCGACGCGCCGCTTCATGATCAGGATGAGCGGGACGAGCAAGGCCGCGCCGGCGAACAGCGCGATCTGCGAGCCGAGCACGAAATAATGGGTCACCCAATAATCGACGACATTGGCCGCCCACGCCCCGATGGCGTTGGCCGTAAGCGCAAGCACGGCGGCTTGAGCTGCGGCCACGCGCGGGATGGCGAAGATCGGGATCGAGAGGAGGAGCCCGATGGCGAGAGCCGCGATCACCTTCAACAGGAAGTTCGGCGCCTCGACCGTCCCGGCGAAGGCGAATTTCGGATGACGGTCGGCGTCGAAGATACCCCAATAGGGTCCGACGCTGCCCTCGAAGGTCTTCCACGGCTGGTCGAAGGCCTCGACGATCGAATAGTCGATACCCATGGCATCGGCGCGGGTGACGAAGTCGCGCACGACGGTAGCCTGGGTGAGCGGGCTCGGCACCGCATCCTTGCGATTGAGGCCTGCGCTCGGCCAGCCAAACTCGGCGATCACGATGCGCTTGCCAGGATAGGCCTGCCTCAGCCTGTCATAGACATCGACCGCATGGTCGACGGCCAGCGAGCCGGGCATGCCCTCCCAATAGGGCAGGATGTGCACGGCGAGGTAATCGACGGCGGAAGCAAGCTCGGGGTGCTCCAGCCAAACATTCGGCACCTCGGCCGTGGTTACCGGGAGAGAGACTTCGCGCTTCACGCGCTGAATCTTGGCGATGAGCTCTCGCACGGCGTCGTTGGAGGTGTATTCCGGGTCGTCACGGTGCAGCGCCTGCGCCCGGAAAATCGTCTCGTTGCCGACGATGATGCCTTCGATATTGCGGTAGTGCTTGGTGAGCGCGATGGCGCGTTCGATCTCACTTTCGTTCTGGTCCTCAAATTGGTTGATCCAGATGCCGAGCGTAACGCGCAAGCCGTATTCGGAGGCGATAGAGGGCACGAGGTCCAAACCGTTGCCGACGCTATAGGTCCTGACCGCGCGCGTATAAGGAGCGATCGCCGCGAGGTCCGATCTGATTTGGGCCTCGGTCGTCCGGTCGACCTCGCCGTTCTTATCCGGATTGATGGGAGAGAAGGACACACTGGCGAGCGTGCCGTTGGTGTTCGGCGGCGAGACCCGCTCATGCAGGAGTAACCACACCGACGCATGGAGTGCGGTCGCAAGGACGACCACAACGGCGACAATGACGCTGCGCATGTTCCTGAAATCTCAGTCAGAGTCGGCCTGCCCCGTCCCCCTCGGCCATCGCACCGCAGAGAAGCCTGCAGTCCCCTCCCTAAACTTTTTTTAGTTGGGAATTGTTCCGGTTCTCGTCGTCGAGCCGATCGTTGTCTGACTCGACGCTGTTGTTGCTTCCTCTGGAGCGATCCAGCAGTTGTGGACACGGGACGCGAGCCGGTCCGCCGCCTTTGGATCGATCGGTCCTTGTTGAATGACGCAGCGAAACACGAGCTTCAGATGCTCCGACGAGCAACCGAAGCGGTCGTAAAGGTCGATGTAACGGCGGGCCGTGTCGATATCGTCACGCCACAGGAGGCTCGCGATCCGCCGTCCGGTCCAGACGCATTCAGGCGCGCCCGCCGAGCTCGATAGTTTCTCTGCCGCCTCTTTGTATTCGGCGATGGCCTTCGCCGCCTCCTGCTGCTCGGCCTTGGCCTGATCGGCGGCCTTCTGATCGTCGGGCTTCTGCTCGCCTTGCGCCTGCTCGGGAGGCTTCTGCTCACCGCCCGGTTGTTGGGCGGACGCGGCAAGTGGAGACAGCAACAAAACGCCGCCGGCTAAGAGAGCGGCGGCCGATCGAATAGTGCAGCGCAGCATGGGGGAGGCGCCCAACGCAGGGAGGGGTCACTTATGGTGTTAGACCATCAAATTTTGGCAGTCCAACGGCAAGCAGACTCTTTATCACTTCGCAGGCGCACAAACCAGAGGAATTGGTTCAATGGAGCCTTCGAAGCTGCTATTCGTCGCATCCCCTCGCTCGAAGTCTCACCATGCTTCGCTCCCTCAGCCTCTTTGCGCTCGTCGCCAGTGTCATCGCGCTTGCCTGGTACGGCATGGGCCGGCCGCTCCCTATGCCTCCCTCCCCGCTGGCTGCGGGGGACAAGCTAACGTGCATCTCCTATGCCCCGTTCCACGGCGACCAGGCCCCTTTCACCTGGGCGCTCCGCATTCCCGACCAGCAGATCGCGGGCGACCTTGCGCGCCTTTCCCAGTTGACCTCCTGCGTGCGCACCTATTCGGCCAAGAGCGCGCAAGGGAGGGTGACCAAGCTCGCTTCGGGCTTGGGGCTCAAGGTCTTGCAAGGAATCTGGCTTGGGCGGGACCTGGCCGCGAATCGGCGCGAGATCGAGGCGGCTCTTGCGCTCGCTCGCCGCCATCCCGGCACGATCGAGGCCTTCATCGTCGGCAACGAGGTGCTGCTCAGGGGCGAGCTGCCTGCCGCCAAGATCAAGGCCTATCTCGAAGAGGTGCGCAAGCGGTCCGGGCTGCCCGTGACCTATGCCGATGTCTGGGAGTTCTGGCTGAAGGCGCCCGAGATTGCGCCGGCCACCGACTTCGTCACCATCCACATCCTCCCTTATTGGGAGGACAAGCCGGTTGCCGCGGAAGAGGCGGTGGCCCATGTGCGCGAGGTGCGCGGGAAGCTTCAGGCGACCTTCGCCGGCAAGGAGATTTGGATCGGAGAGGTGGGCTGGCCGAGCGCCGGGCGGATGCGGGACGGAGCGCTCCCCTCCCCCGCCAACCAGGCGCGCGTGCTGAGCGGCGTCGTGGCGGCGGCCAAGGCGGAGGGTTGGAAGGTGAACCTCATCGAGGCCTTCGACCAGCCTTGGAAACGGCTGCTCGAAGGGACCGTCGGGGGCTATTGGGGCCTCTTTGACGACACCAGCGGCAAGCTGAAATTCCGCTTCGGCGAGCCCGTATCGAACCACCCAAATTGGCGGGCAGAGGCAGGCTTCGGCATCGGCGCCGCCTTTCTAGTCTTTCTCGCCTTCTGGCTCGGCCGCCGCGAGGGCGAGCGGCACGAGGCTTCCTGGCGGCGCGACCTGGCCGTGGCCTCGATCGCACTCGGCTCCGGCCTCGTCTTCGGCTGGGCGGCATTGAGCCTGGCCGTGGAGAACATCGAGCCCGGCGACTGCTTCCGGGCGGTGACCATGCTCGTGCTCGCTCTCGTCGTGCCGATGGCGGCATCCTATGCGGTGGCGCGCGGCGACCGGCTCTTAGGCTTTGCCGCCGCGCTCGACCCCTCTCGCTGGCGAAGCCACGGTCTTGTCGACGTGATCCTTGCGGCACTGTTCGCAGCAACCGTGGTCGCCGCCATCCATGTGGCGCTCGGGCTCGTGTTCGATCCGCGCTACAAGGACTTTCCCCTTGCCTCGCTCACCGGCCCCGTCGCGGCGCTTGCCATCATTGCCTTTGCCGGCGCCCTCACCCCTCCCCGCCCCGGGAGCGCAGAGATCGTGGCCGCGATGGTGCTCACGGGAGCCGCCCTGTACGTCATCGCCAATGAGGGGATCGCCAATTGGCAGGCGCTCTGGTTCGCAAGCCTTCTCGTCGTGCTTTCGCTCACCGCGCTGCGGGCCTCGCCAGGCTGAGCACGAGCAGCGTCACCGCGAGCGCCGAAGCGCGCGTGTTGTAAAGGACGAGCCCGAGCAGGGCGAAGACGAGGCCAACGGCGAAGGCGACGCGATTTGGGCGCCAGAGCTGGACCCCTGCCGCGATCACCGCCATCCAGCCGAAGGTGTCTTGAATGAACATGAGGATCACGGCGAGTCGCACCTTGCAGGTGAGACTTTCCTCGCCCGCCTCGCAGGCAAGCCCTATCGGGGTGTTCTGGATGATGCTGTAGCGGAGGAAGAGCGCCGCGCCGAGAGCGGCGAGACCGAGCGCGGCAAAGAGCGCCACCGCCCGCTTCGACGGCAGGAACAACTCGTGCCCGCTGGCTCGGCCGTCCTTCTCAATGGTCATGGTGAACTGCGTCTTAAGGTAAGCGGGCGCGCGTCACCAGGGGGCCGCACCCCCGGGCATGGGCCGGAAAAGTGGGAGCCCATCTTCGCGAAAAGAGATGCCCGAACAAGACACTAGCGCGCTGGTTGCGATGGCGCTCTAGGCCAATTTTAACTTTTGCCATTTAACCCTGTCGGCGGAGCAAAGCTCCCAAAGCAGGGCGTCAATCATGGCAAAAGCCAAATTCCATAAGTCGCAGCGCGTGTTCGTGAAGCCGGTCGGCACTTGGGCCTATGTCGAGGCCGTGGTGCCGAAATGGGTGAAGGGCTGCGAGGAGCCGATCAAGGTCGCTTACGACTGCGGCATGGGGCGTGAATTCTCGCAAGAGGAGCTCGAAGAGGAGTCCACCGCCTCCCATATCCATTCCGCCAATGGCCTCGGCGGAACTTGGCGGATCTTGCGCGGCCACAACCGCTGGAAGAGCGCCGAGCAATGCGGGCATCACCCTCATCCCGGCACCCATCCCATGGTCGTGACCACCGAGCGCGATTGGGGCGGCTGGCGGGTCCCTGGCGCCGAATACGATCTCGATCCCTACCGCATCGAGCACCAGGCCCAGGTTATCGTGCGGGCGCCGATCTTCCTGAAGCTGATCGAGGAGTTCTTGCAGCACGCCGAGCAGGAGCCCGAGAATCTGAGCGACGACCTGACCAAGCTCGCTCAGATCGCCCGCCGCGTCATCAGCGAAGTCACCGAATAGAGACCGTCGAGCGTTCTGCCTCGCAAAAGTTGCGCTTCGGACTTGGCATTCGGCGTCCCGCCCTCTAAGAGCGACGGCGAAGGGACGCCTCCATGCACCAGACCGGCCGCAAGCCCAAACTCCTGAAAGACTACGCCGTCCCCGATTATTTCATCGAGGAGGTCGATCTCGACGTGGCGCTGGCGCCGAAGGCGGCGCGCGTCGCCTCCAAGCTCAGATTGCGCTCCAACCCTAAGGTCGCGACCGGCGGACGCCCGCTTGTGCTCGACGGCGAGGGACTGACGCTTGAGAGCCTTGCTCTCAACGGCAAGCCGCTCTCACCAAAAGACTACGAGCTCAAGGACGGCTCTCTCACCATCCGCCACGTGCCGGCGCAGCCCTTCACCCTCGAAATCGTCACCCTGTGCGACCCAGAGGCCAACACCGCTCTCTCAGGCCTCTATCTCTCGCGCGGCACCTATTGCACCCAGTGCGAGCCCGAGGGCTTTCGCCGCATTACCTATTTTATCGACCGGCCCGACGTGCTCGCCGTCTATACGGTCCGCATCGAGGCCGACCGCGCCACGACCCCGGTGCTGCTGTCGAACGGCAACCCGGTAGCGCAAGGCGACATCCCCGGCACCTCCCGGCACTTCGCGGTGTGGCACGACCCCTTCCCCAAGCCGTCTTATCTGTTTGCGCTGGTCGGGGGCAGCCTGGCGTCCGTTCCTGACAGCTTCGTCACCGCCTCGGGCCGCAATGTCGCGCTTACCATCTATGTCGAGCCCGGCAAGGAGGACCGCTGCGCCTGGGCCATGGAGTCCTTGAAGCGCGCCATGCGCTGGGACGAGGAGCGCTTCGGCCGCGAATACGATCTCGATGTGTTCAACATCGTCGCCGTCAGCGACTTCAACATGGGGGCGATGGAGAACAAGGGCCTCAACATCTTCAACGACAAGCTCGTGCTGGCGAGGCCCGATACCGCGAGCGATGGCGATTACGCCTCGATCGAAGGAGTGATCGCGCACGAATATTTCCATAACTGGACCGGCGACCGCGTCACCTGCCGCGACTGGTTTCAACTCTGCTTGAAGGAGGGGCTCACCGTTTTCCGCGACCAGGAGTTCACCGGCGACACGCGCTCGGGGCCCGTGGAGCGCATCGCCGCCGTGCGCATGCTGAAGACCCATCAATTCCCCGAGGATGCAGGGCCGCTGGCCCATCCCGTGCGGCCCGGCTCCTATATCGAGATCAACAATTTCTACACGTCCACCGTCTACGAGAAGGGCGCCGAGGTCTGCCGCATGATGCAGACGCTGCTTGGCCGCGAGGGCTTCCGCAAAGGCCTCGACCTCTATTTCGAGCGCCATGACGGCGAGGCGGTGACGGTCGAGGACTTCGTCGAGGCGATGGCCGACGTCTCGGGCCGCGATCTCGATCAGTTCATGCTGTGGTACACCCAAAGCGGCACGCCCGAGCTTGCCTGCTCGCTCGACTACGACGCCCACGCCAAGACCGCGCGGCTTGCGGTGAGCCAGGTCGTGCCCCCCACGCCCGGCCAGACCAAGAAGGAGCCGATGCTCATCCCGCTCAAAGTGGGGCTCATCGGCTCCAATGGCGATGAGCTTCCGCTCAAGCTCGACGGCAAAGAACTGACCGACGGATTGCTCGAAGTGACCGAGCGCGAGCAGGTCTTCGCGTTCCGCGACATCCCCTCTCCGCCCACTCTCTCATTGCTGCGCGGCTTCTCGGCGCCCGTGCGCATCACCTCGAGCCTCGATCCCGACCAGATCGAGTTCCTGATGACCCATGACAGCGATCCGTTCAACCGCTGGCAGGCGGCGCAGACCTGCGCGAGCAATCTGCTCACTGCCGCCGCGCGGAGCGGGACGGGCCTCGAGCGGATGAGCGGAAGGGACGCCAACCGGCTCGCGCACGCGCTCGGGACGACAGCAAACGACGCCTCGCTGCTTCCGGCCTATCGCGCCGAGTTCCTCAAGCTGCCGAGCGAATCCGACATCGCGCGTGAGCTTGCCCGCAGCGTCGATACCGACGCGGTGCGCAACGCGCGCGAGACCTTGCGCGCCCTGATCGGCGGCGAGATCGGGGAGACGCTGGCGGAGCTTTACGAGGCGACCGCGCCGAGCGGCCCCTATTCGCCGGACCCCGAAAGCGCAGGACGGCGAGCCTTGCGCGGCGCGGCGCTCGACCTCCTGGTTGCTACGGCAGCGCCCGCGGAGATCGCGCGCGCCGAACGCCACTATCGCGAGGCCACCAACATGACCGATGCCATCGCGGCGCTTTCCATCCTGTCCCATTTGCAGGTGCCGGCGCGCGACGAAACGCTCGGCCATTTCTATGCACGCTGGCAGGACGAGCCGCTCGTGCTCGACAAATGGTTCGCCGTGCAGGCGCGGGCGGCCAGGCCCGATTCGGTGGAGACCGTGCACGCGCTCATCTCCCACCCGAAATTCTCGCTGAAGAATCCGAACCGGATACGCGCCCTGATCGGGAGCTTCGCCCACGCCAATCCCACCGGCTTCAATCGCGCCGACGGCGCCGGCTATGAGCTGCTCGCCGGCCAGGCCCTTGAGATCGACCGCTTCAACCCGCATGTCGCCGCGCGCCTTCTCGGCGCCTTCGAAAGCTGGCGCATTCTCGAGCCCGGCCGCCAGGCCCGCGCCAGGGCCGTTCTCGAAGATCTTGCCGCGCGTCCCCTCTCCACCGACAGCTACGAGATCGTGACCAAGACGCTTGGCGGCGCCTAGAGTCGCGCTCCGTCAACCGGTCATTAACCGCTTTTCCACAGTTTTTCCCTAGACAGATAGAGTCGTCATCGATTCCAATGATCGGGACGATTCGGAGATGCGGCACTTCTCCGGCTCGAAGCAGGAGAACGGTTAGGGGGACCGAATGTCGCGGGCGCGTTCGGCGCGTGAGGGATTCGCGTTAGCGGGGCCGCAATGGCAGGACCTCCGCGCGATCATCGGTCGTCATTTCCCCAACGCCGAGCTGCTGCGCCGCTTGGTCCCCATCCTGCTCAGCGCCTTCGTCGCCGTTGCCCTGATCGGCTTCGCCTTCCAGATCGTGCATGCGAGGCGCGCAGCACTTGATTCGGCCAGCCATCAGCTCGCGCTGATGGCCGATATCGCCTACGCGAGCCTCAAGGACAAGACCCTCATCTCGAGCGTGAGCTGGCAGAGTGTGCTCGCCGCCAGTCTGCCCAAGGGCGCGACCGTCGACGGCCGCATGGCCATTCTTGGCGACGCCGAAGGGGAGATCCAGGCCCGCGCGCCGCTCGAGAGCTCTCCCTCGGGCAACCTTCTCACCATCCTCGGGCCGCAGCAGCCGCTGACCATTTTCGGGGCCGAGGCCGGCGTGCTGCGCCTGACGCTGCTCGACGGCACCGACGCCATCGTCACCGTCCGCAACGTTGCGCAGACCGATGCGCAACTCGCTTTCATCCAGCCGGTCGGAGCCGCTCTCGCCGATTGGCGGCGCGATGCGAGCCTTGAGATCACGCTCCTCGTCTGCACGAGCCTCATGCTCGTTCTGCTCGCTGCCGGCCTTTGGTATCTCGCCCCCGCGGCTTCCCGCGCGAACGACGATGCCTTCGCCAAGGAGCTGACCGAGGCGTTGCCAGGCTGCGGCATCTGGCGCTGGAACCTCGCACGCGGCCATGTGCACTGGTCGGCGCCCATGTACCGGCTGCTCGGCTTGGAGCCCGCCGGCAAGACCATGTCCTTCCGCATCATCTCCCAGGCGCTGCATCCCGAGGACGATCTGCGCGGCGACGCCGACCGGCATCTTCGTGACGGCGCGTCCGTCTTCGATGAGAGCTTCCGGCTCCGCCATGCCGAGGGACACTTTGTACGCTTGCGGCTGCGCGGCCACATCACGCGGAACACGCGCGATCGGGAGCCTTGCCTCACCGGCATCGCCGTCATCGCCGAGCACGACGTGGCGCCGGGCCTTGCCGACGCCAATGCCAGGCTGCGCGACGCGGTCGAGACGATCTCGGAAGCCTTCGTGCTGTGGGACAACCAGAACCGGCTGGTGATGTGCAACAGCAAATATCAGCAGTTCCACGGCCTGCCGGACGATATGGTCCGCCCCGGCAGCCCCTATGACGAGGTCATCGCTTCGGCGTCGGAGCCGATCGTCAGCAAGCGCGTCGCCGTCACCGGCAAGAACGACGACGATAGCCGCACCTACGAGGCGCAGATCGAGGACGGCCGCTGGCTCCACATCAACGAGCGCCGCACGCGGGACGGCGGCTATGTCAGCGTCGGCACCGACATCACCGTGCTCAAGGAGAGCCAGCATCTTCTGGCCGAAAGCGAGCAGCAACTCAGGGCGAGCGTCTCCGAGCTCAGGCTCTCGCGCCGGGAGCTCGAGCAGCAAAAGCAGCAGCTCGTCGATCTGGCCGAGAAATACGCGCTCGAGAAGAATCGCGCCGAGGCCGCCAATCGCGCGAAGTCGGAGTTCCTTGCCAATATCAGCCACGAGCTACGCACCCCCTTGAACGCCGTGATCGGCTTCTCCGAGGTGATGCAGCAGGCCCTGTTCGGTCCGATCGGCCATCCCAAATATCAGGAATATGCCCGCGACATTTACGCGAGCGGCGCTTATCTGCTCGAGGTGATCAACGACATCCTCGACATGTCGAAGATCGAGGCCGGCCGCATGTCCCTCGATGTCGACACCATCGACGTGGCCGACATCGTCGAGGACAGCATGAAAGTGGTGAGCCAGGCCGCCGCCGAGCGCAATATCACCCTTGGCCATCACGGACCGCAACATTTGACGCTCGAGGCCGACCGCCGGGCGCTCAAGCAGGTCTTCCTCAACCTGCTCTCCAACGCCGTCAAGTTCACGCGCGACGGCGGCAGCGTCGACGTGCATCTGTCGCACTCGCGCGGTCATGTGAAGATCACCATCAAGGATACCGGCATCGGCATTCCCGCAGCCGACATCGCCAAGCTCGGCCGGCCCTTCGAGCAGGTCGAGAACCAGTTCTCCAAGAGCCACCAGGGGAGCGGGCTCGGGCTCGCCATCTCGCGCGCCCTGATCGAGCTGCATGGCGGGACCTTGCGGATCAACAGCCGCGAGGGTCAGGGCACCACGGTCACCTGCATGCTGCCGATGCGGCCGGTGATCGCCGAGGAAGAGCATAAGCTCGCCGCCAGCGCCTGAGCCCTACCCCGCGCTGGCCGGCTCCAGTATCAAGACATTGGGAATTCGTGACGGCTCGGCAAGCTTCAGCAGAGCTAGTCCCATCCCCGCCAGACCTTCCATCAAGCCGGCGGTCTCCAATCCGAAGTTTCCGCAAACCAGGCCATCTCGTGAGATCCGGCGCAGCACTTTACGTTCATGCGCCGAGTAGGCCCTTGGCAACGGGTCCGAATCCGTCAGCGCCCTGACCAGCAGCAGATTGCCCAAATTGCCGTGACAGATGCAGTCCGAGCGCTCAAGCCGCGACGAAGCGAGCGCCGATAGGATCGTCCCAACCGCCTCGTCGATCTTCTGCGTATCGTTGCCCTGCTTCGCCGCCTTTAGCGCCAGCGCCACGCCGGGCTTTCCGTGACACCACGCAAGCTGGGAGGCGACAGCTCCGGCGTGATCGGGCGCGCGCTCGCTCGACGCGGGATCACGCCGCTCGATATCGACAAGCTCACGCTCCGCAAGATCGAGCCCAATGGCTTTGCATCGCCCTTGGCCGGAGGCTTCATGAAGCTTGAGCAGCGAATACGCGATTCCGGCCCGCCCATGTGCGAAGCTCAAGGGCCATCGGCGGCCCTCCAGAATATCGCGATGTTGGCGAGTCTGGGTGTTCGCTATGCAATCGGCCAGGACTTGGCCGGCGCGAACCGCGAGATTGGAGAATACAGGCCGGTCGGTCGATTGGGCGGCTGCCAGGGCAGCCAGGACGATTCCGGCAAGGCCACCGACGACGTCGAGTTCGGCTTCAGTCTCGAGGTCTTTATCAACGATCTCGGCGAGTTCCTCGGCGAGGGCGACATAATCTCCTTCCGGCATGAACTTGCCGAGATGAGCCAGGGCGTAAATGACGCCGCCAAGGCCAGCGAAGGCTCCGGCAGGGCGTCCCCGCTCGCGCAGCGAAGGCGTCGCCAGCAGTTCCCTGATTGCCGCTCGGGCAAGCTCTTGAAATCGGGTCTCGTGAGTGACCCGGCCCAAATAGCCGAGAAACAGCGCGATACCGGGCAATCCGTCATAGAGATCAATCCCGGCAGGAGCGACGGCGACATGGGTCGACACGGTTTGGGATAGAACCACCCAACTGGCGCGGTCCCCTGCCCGAATGGCGGTCGCCTCAAGGCGTTCGCCAATTCGCGTGGCGATTTGAAGGGGGGAGGCTGATGCGCCCAGGTCGGACGAGATCCGAACATGCAAAGTCGGCGCCGCGCGCGTCTGTTGCTTCATGATCGCCAGCGCGGAGCGGATCAGACTTGTTTGGTGGTGGAGGTCCTCCTCGCTCAGCTCAGCGATACACGCCTGCGCAACGTCGAACCCGCTCACTTCCGCGACATCGGGGATTCGTACACCGGTCGAGGTCCACACATCGACCGCATCCGTTCTCGTCGAAAAATACGGCACATCTCCGCGCCA
Source organism: Methyloceanibacter sp. (assembly GCA_041500805.1). Lineage (GTDB taxonomy): Bacteria > Pseudomonadota > Alphaproteobacteria > Rhizobiales > Methyloligellaceae > Methyloceanibacter. The sequence goes on along the minus strand of JBGQMX010000004.1, from coordinate 30,079 downwards.
CAGATCGCGACGCTCGGCAGGCATCAGCCTCCCGAGCAGCTGTTGGTCGCTCGCCTCCTCCCACAGGCTGTCGAAGAAGGCCTCCTTGGCGAGGGCATCGGAGAGGTATTCAGGATGAAAGGCTTCATCCAGCAGCATCACATAGCGATTGGTGGATCTGACCACGACCCGAATTTTGTCGCCCCTGAAGGCGTGGATCGGCCCATCGGCGGCAAGCAGGTCTTTCTTGTGTGCCAAGAAGAGCCGATAGGCACTGTCAAACCCATCGATGACCTCGTCGACATAGGCATCGGGTCCGACACGCTTGCCGCGATAGAGCGGCAGGTTTTGATCTGCGGTCGTCACCGGCTTGCGATAGACGAGCTGCATCTGATCGCTGGCCGTGTTCTCCCACGCTACCATCTCGAATGGCAGCTCGCGCTCTTCCACATTGCCGAGGCCGCTGAGATCGACCCAGTCCTCAGGCGCAGGCAGCTCTTTGGATCGGTAGGGAAGCAGTCCCGTTCGAAGCACGGATCGGCTGAGCGACAGATGCGCCTGCTTGGTAGCGCCCGAAATGTCGTCGGGAAGGAGGATCGGGTGGAACAGCGTCTCGAGATCGATGAGCTTGGGCGTATCGCCATCGGCAATCAGATTCTCGGAGTGAAGATCGCAGCCGCCGACCAGATAGAGCAAAGCAAGGTTTGCCCCTTGCCGCCGGTAGAACTCTCTGATCTCGCTGGCGTTCGCGCACGGCCTCTGGGCAATGAATTCGGACCAGCCATAATTTGTCTTATCGATGGTGGTGGCGGTCGCCAGCGAAAAGTCGCTGGCCCGCGCGTTTACCCAATCGACGAGCTGCGCGAAATGCTTGTCGATGGCGACGGATTTCGGCTTGTAGACGACCCTGCTGCCGTCTTCGAATTGAGCGATGATCACCGCGCGCCCGCGGTTGTGGCTGTCGCCGGCCGAGACCTCGACCATGCTGAGCCTCCCCATGTCCCGGCCCGCGAAGAACGTGGCCGAGATCTCCTCCCAATCCGATGTCAGCCGGGCGAGAAACTCGGTGAATGCGTCGCGCCAATCGTTGGCAAGCGTGACAGCCTGTCTGATCAAGACGGGATATTGCCGGAGGATCTTGCGGGAGAACGAAGCGTCCCTCAGACATTCGACAAAAAACGAGAACCTCTCCTGCGGCGTACGACCGTGCAAAAGGCCTTTGGCGTGAGCGGCTCCAAGCTCGACCACCACGGCGCGCGCGCAAGCCGAAAAAAGCTTCCCGTAAAGCGCGCCGGTTGCGGCATCGAAAACTAGCTCCTCGTCGATTGGCAATGCGGCGCCCCTTGCGCGGCCAAGTGCAAGGAATTCGCGGACCTCGCTGACGGCCGCGTTGATGAGGGGCCAGAGGCAATCGCAAGCCCCGAGCTCCGGACGGGCGAAGCGCGGATTTCGGCATGAGGCGGCTCTCTGATATTTCGCCTCGAAATCGATCAGCCATTGGCTAGGCGGAGCGGCTTCGAGCAGGCTTTTTGCTTTGGCCCGTGCTGAGCGCAACGTTGCCGGGTTGGCGATCCCGTAGGATTGAAACGTCTTGCGGGAGATCGGCTTGCGTGAGCGCAACAGGTCGAAATGATCGTCTTGCCCAGGACCGCTGTCGCCGAAGGCGCCAGGCGGCAACCGGCCTAACAGCTCTATTCGTTCCTCCAAGGTTAGCGCGCGAAGTTGCTGGAGTGCTGCCGACATCGTTGCTGACATCGACACCTCTGGCCGCAACCCTTCGCCCGCAAATGCCTGAAGGCTCCAACCTAGAGGCGCCGACGCATTTGCGGGGGTCTACCTATTCGGCCTTCTTCGGAAGATCTGTACAGCCGCCTGTCACCTTGGTCTTATGCGGGCAGAGAAGTTTTGTCTTCTTGCACGGGCTGGAGCAACTGGCTGCCGTGTTTTTCGCAGCGAGGATGATCAGATTCGTACGCGGCAGACGCGCGGCCGCTAGCCCCATTTTCTCGGCGGGGCTCATCTGCGCGAGCTCGTTCATCAAGAGCTGCTGCGCCTCAAGCTTTGCCGCGGAGTCCCCCTCGCGCGAAATGGATTGAACCTGGTTGGGAAGTTGAGCCGTCGCCGCATTCGCTGCCGTTGAAGCCAGGATGCCGGGCGTGGCCACAGCAAGCGCCAGCGTTACGACAGGCGTATGTTTCCGCTTCGCCATGACAGTTTTCCTCCTGATGACGCCTTCATCTTAGTGCAACAAACGGGAATCGCCAATAAGGGTTCCGGGCCATGCAGTCGCGTCAAATTGGCTACGCAGCCTAAGCGGGCTGGCACGAGCGCTTTGCTTACTGCATGCTTCGCGGGAATCGGGCCGCTGGGTGAGGCCTTCTAAGTCACGATCCGCTCGAAGGCCTCGTGCACGGCGCTGAGCGTATCTTTCAGCATCGCCTCGAGCGTCGGGAAGTCGGGCATCTCCGAGGCGCGGGCAAGCAGGTCCTTCAGCGCCCGCGGCGCCTCCTCCGCCACGAACGGCTTGTCGAGACAAAGCCGCAAGACTTGCGTCAGCGTGTGATAGAGCCGCGCCGCCGGCACCAAAATCTCGGCATCGCCGGGAGCAAGCACGCCGGCCGCCGACAACTTGGTCAGAGCGAGCTCGGTGTTGGGGTCGAGCACCTCCTTATGCTCTGCCGCGCTCACGATCTGCAGGAACTGGGCGATGAATTCGAGATCGATGAGCCCGCCCCGCACCTGCTTCAGGTCCCAGATGTCTTGACCGCCTTTCTCCCCGGCGATCTTCGCCCGCATCGTCCGTACGTCGGCCGCCACCGAGGCGCGGTCACGCGGTCGCGCCAGCACCTCAGAGATCGCGGCGTTGATCTGCCGGCGCAAGGACGCAGGGCCCGTGAGGACGCTCGCGCGCGTCAGCGCGAGATGCTCCCAGGTCCAGGCTGAGCCGTTCTGATAGTCGATGAAGCTCGAAAGCTTGGTGGCAACCGGGCCCTGATTGCCGGAAGGGCGGAGCCGCATGTCGACCTGGTAGAGGGACCCCTCGGCGGTGGCGGCCGAGAGTGCCGCGATCAGGCGCTGGGTGAAGCGCGCGTAGTATTGAGGGCCAGGCAGACTCTTGGCCCCATCGGACTGGGCCCCCTCGCCGTCATAGTCGTAGACGACGATCAGATCGAGGTCGGACGCGGCGGTCATCTCGCGGCCCCCGAGCTTGCCCATGGCGACGACGGCAGCCTGCCCTTCCTTCATGCGCCCATGCTGGCGCACGAGCTCGGCCTCGACGCGGGCAGCAAGCGCCTCGATCAGCGTCTCGGCAAGCCCGGCGTAAGCCGCTCCCGCCTGCCGGGCGGAGAGCGTGCCGGAGATCACCCGAACGCCGATGAGGAAGCCCTGCTCTCGGCCGATGGTGCGCGCCAGGTCAAGCGCCTCCTGATAATCGTGCGCTTCGGCGAGAGCGTTCCCGACCAGCTCCTTGAGCTTGGCTTGGGTCGGCACCGTGCCGAAAAACCCGGGATCGAGCACGGCATCGAGCAGGCGCGGCCTCGTGCCGATGATGTGGGCGAGCCGCGGCGCCGTCCCCATGATGTCGGCGATCAGCCGGAGCAGGCTCGGATTGGCGGCAAGGAGCGAGAAGAGCTGCACGCCCGCGGGCATCTCGGCGATCACCTTGTCGAAGGTGGCAAGCGCGAGATCGGGCTCGGCCGTGTGGCTGAAGGCATCGAGCAGCGAGGGAAGGAACTCGGTCAGCCGCTCCCGCGCCCGCTGGCTTCGTGTCGCCACATAGCGCCCCGACTGCCAGGCGCGGATGGCGGCGATGGCTGCGGCGGGATTGTGGAAGCCGAGCCGCTCCAGACTCGCGAGCGCCGCAGGGTCGGCCTCGTCGGCCTGGACGACAAGGCGCGGAGCGGTGCTGGGATGCTCAGGGAGTTTCTCGAACAGGGCGCCGTAATGGGCCTCGACCCGCTTGAACTCCGCGATCAGCGCGTCGCCGAAGGCGTTCGTCTCGGCAAAACCCGAAAAGCGGGCGACGCGGTCAAGCTCCTCCTTGTCGGCCGGGATGATATGGGTTTGCTGGTCGCCGATCATCTGCAACCGGTTCTCGATCCGGCGCAAGAAAAGATAGGCTCCTGTGAGCGCGCGTGCAGCCTCGGGCGCAATCCAACCCCCTGCGGCCAAGCGGTCGAGCGTCTCGATGGTCCCGCGCCTCCTGAGCTCCGGATGGCGGCCGCCGGCGATGAGCTGCTGGGTCTGGGCGAAGAACTCGATGTCGCGGATGCCCCCTCGCCCGAGCTTGATGTCGTGGCCCTCCACGGCGATGGCGCCGTGGCCCTTGAATTCATGCACCCGCCGCTTCATGGCGTGGATGTCGGCCACTGCTGCGAAGTCGAGATATTTGCGCCAGATGAAGGGCGCAAGCTGGCGCAGGAACTCCTCGCCCGCCTCGATATCGCCGGCGGCGACCCGCGCCTTGATCAGGGCGGCGCGCTCCCAGTTCTGGCCGAAGCTCTCGTAATAAATGAGGCCTGCGTCGGTCGAGAGCGCGATCTGGGTCGCACCCGGGTCGGGGCGAAGCCTAAGATCGGTGCGGAACACATAGCCGTCGGCGGTGTGCTCCTGGAGCATGCGCACGAGCTCGCGGGTGAGGCGCACGAAGAACGTGGACGGCTCGATATCCGGCTTTAAGCCGGCGCGCTCCGCGTCGTAGAAGACGATGATGTCGATGTCGCTCGAATAGTTGAGCTCGAAGGCGCCGAGCTTCCCCATGGCGATGACGAAATAGCCAGGCGCTGACAAAGAGACGCCCGCCTGCGGCTTGATCTGATGCGCCTCGCGCGCCTTGCGGAACAGAAACGCCGTCGCCAGCTCCAGCACCGTGTCGGCGGCGACGCTCATGGCAGAAAGCGTGGCCTCGGTCGACCAGACGCCGCCGAGATCGGCGAGACCCGTCAGCAGGGCCGTCCGGCGCTTGAAGCGCCGCAACAGCGCCATGACCTCCTTGGCGTTGTCAGCCTCGGCGACAGCTTCAGCGAGCCCCCTCCTCGCCTCTGCCAGATGCTCGTCCGGATCGCGCAAGATACATTCAGCGAGTGTCGAAGGATCCCGCAGCGCAAGCGCAGTCAGGTAGGGGGAGCCGGAGAAGGTTGCCGCCAGCAGCTGCCTGACCTTTGGCGCCTCGGCCAGGAGCGCGGCGGCTTGAGCCAGATCGGAGGCGCCGCGGAACGCGTTCGTCAGACTGTCGAGCGCGTCGGCACCCCGCGCCGCGTCATAGACGAGCGGCGAACAGGTGATGCGCTCGAAGAACGCCGTCACGCCGGTCTGATCTCTGCTCCATTGGGCCCCTGCGCGGCGACCCCATTGACAAGCGCTTCGCCGTCCATCGGCAAGGCGAGGACGACTCTGAGCCCGGGCTCGTTATCCTCAAGCCTCAGGCTACCACCATGCAGCCGCGCCACGGCCGCGACAAGGCTCAAGCCCAACCCGCTGCCGGGCTCAGAGCGGCTAGCTTCGAGCCGCACGAAGCGGTCGAGCACCCGCTCACGGTCGGAAACGGGCACGCCGGGTCCCCGGTCGGTCACCACGATCTCCGCCAAAGACCCCTTCGCCCTTGCGCTCACATCGATCTCGGGCTTGGCGCCGTTGCTGCCCTCGGCGCCAGGCGCTCCGTATTTGATGGCATTGTCGATGAGATTGGCGATGGCCTGGCCAAGCAGCTGGCGATCGGCGCGGATGTAGATGGGGGCGTCCGCCTCCGCTTTGAGCACGAGGCCGCGCTCGTCGGCCACGGGCTCGTAAAGCTCCGCCACGTCGCGCAGAAGCGCCGACACATCGAGCGTTTCGCGGTTCTCGCCGCCCGCCCCGGCCTCGATCCTGGCAATCGACAGCAGCGCGTTGAAGGTCTTGATCAGCCCGTCGGCCTCCTCGATGGTGCGCTCGAGCGCCTCGCGATAGACGGGCTCGCCGTAAGGCTCGCGCAGCGCCGCCTCGACACGATTGCGCAAGCGGTTCAGAGGCGTCTTGAGGTCATGGGCGATATTGTCGGAGACCTCGCGCAAGCCCGCCATGAGCTGCTCGATGCGCACCAGCATGAGGTTGAGGCTCCCCGAGAGCCGGTCGAGCTCATCGCCTGAGCCGTTGACCGGCAGCCGTCCGCTCAGGTCGCCCTCCATGATGGTGCGCGTGGTGGCGGCGACCGCATCGATCCTTGCGAGCAGCTTGCGGCTTACCCAATAGCCGCCGCCGATGCCGAACAGCGCCATCACGCCGAGCCCCCACAGCATCGTCGAGCGGACCATGCGCGCGAGCTCCCGCCGGTCCTCGATGTCGCGGCCGACGATCAGGCGATACCCGCCCGGCAACCGGAACACATTGGCGAAGGCGAGCCTCGTCTCCACCCCGCCGGTCGCCGGCCGCCGATAGACGAATTCGACCGGTCCCAAGCTATTCCACAGCGCCGGAGACACGGCGCTGAGATTGCCCGCGACCCTGCGCCCCTCGCTGTCGGCCACGAGATAGAGGCTGTTGCCGGGGGTTTGGCTGCGCTCGGCGACGGTGCTGACGAGCTGATCGAGGCCGCCTGCCCGGTATTGCTCGGCGAGGCCTTTCAGCTCCGCGTCGATGGTCTGGTTGAGCTGCCGCGACAGCAGGACCGTCGTGTTCCAATAGATATAGAAGATGGCGACGATCGCGGCTGCGCTGAAAAGCGCAAGATAGGTCAGCGACAGGCGAAAGGTGGTGGTCCGGAAGAGCTTAGTGAGCGCTGTCACGGATGCTGTAGCCGGCGCCGCGGACCGTGTGCAGGAGAGGGTTGCCGAAATTCTTGTCGATCTTGGACCGAAGCCGGGAAATGTGGACGTCGATGACATTGGTTTGCGGGTCGAAATGATAATCCCATACGTTCTCGAGCAGCATGGTGCGCGTCACCACTTGGCCGGCATGCTTCATCAGATATTCGAGCAGGCGAAACTCTCGCGGCTGCAACATAATGGCTTCGCCCGCGCGCGTCACCTTGTGCGACAGGCGGTCGAGCACGAGATCGCCCACCACGAAACGCGTGCTTCCCTCCTCAGGCGAGGTGCGCCTGGCGAGCGCCTCGATGCGGGCGAGCAGCTCGCTGAAGGCGTAAGGCTTGGTGAGATAGTCGTCACCGCCCGCGCGCAGGCCTTTGACGCGGTCGTCGACCTCGCCGAGCGCGCTCAGGATGAGCGCCGGCGTCCTGATCTCCTCGGCGCGGAGCGCCATGATCACCGCAAGCCCGTCGCGTTTCGGCAGCATGCGGTCGACGATCAGCACGTCATAGGCGTTGGTCCTGGCGAGATCGAGCCCGGTCTGACCGTCGCCCGCATATTCGGCGACATGGCCCGACTCCTTGAGCGCCCGCTTGAGGAAGGTCGCGGTCTCCTGATCGTCCTCGATGACCAGCACGCGCATGGTGGGGAGGTCTCCTGGCGAGGCTGCCGCGAACGGGAAGGCGACGGATCGGCAAACCCCAACGGGGAAAAGGGCGGGCGGCGCGGTGGGGGGAAACCGCGCCGCCCTCCGGCATAGAAGACGGGTTACGCCTTCTTCAGGGAAAGCGCCACGAAGCGCATCTGATCGCCGGACTTAACCTGCATCAGCACCTTGACCGTGTCCTTGTCGGTCTTGGCACCGTCCATTGCCTTCTTCACGCCTGCGGCGACGTCGGAGGGATCCGACACGGAGACGCCAGCGACCTGGAGAATGACGTCGCCGGGCTTCAAGCCTTTGTCGGCGGCGTCGCTCGCGGGATCGACCTCGGTGATGACCACGCCTTGGTCACCGGCACCGGGGAACTTCGTCGCCGGAGCCAGAGACAGGCCGAGGTCCTTCATCTGCTCGCCCGTGTCGGGCTTCTCCTCTTCGAGAGAGGCAAGCTTCTTGCTGTTCGGGAAGGTGCCGAGCTTCATGTCGACCTGACGCTTCTCGCCGTAGCGCACGATCTCGAGCTTCACATCGGTGTTCGGATGCAGCTCGGCGATCTTGCGGGCGAGGTCGCGCGAGTCGTCGATCTTCTCGCCGTTCACCTCGATGATGACGTCGCCGGCCTTGAGGTCCGTTTTGGCGGCGGGTCCGTCCTCGGCCACCTTGGTGATCATGGCGCCCTTGGCCTCTTTGAGACCGATCGAGTCGGCGATGTCGTCGCTGACATTCTGGATCACGACGCCAAGCCAGCCGCGGTCGACGCTGCCATGGCTCTGGAGCTGGGTGACCACCTCCTTGACGAGGGCAGCCGGGACGGCGAAGGCGATGCCGACATTGCCGCCGCTTGGGCTGAAGATGGCGGTGTTCACGCCGATGACCTTGCCGTCGAGATCGAAGCTCGGGCCGCCGGAATTGCCCCGGTTCACCGCCGCATCGATCTGCAGATAGTCGTAGGGACCGGAGCCGATGTCGCGGTTATGCGCCGAGATGATGCCGGCCGTCACCGTGCCGCCGAGGCCGAACGGATTGCCCACCGCGAGCACCCAGTCGCCGACGCGCGGGTCCTTGCCCGAGAACTCGACATAGGGAAACGTCTTGCCCTCGGCCTTCACCTTGATCAGCGCGACATCGGTGCGCGGGTCGGTGCCGACCAGCGTGGCCGGAAATTTGTCGCCGTTCTCCATCGTCACGGTGATGTCCTCGGCGTCCTCGACCACGTGGTTGTTGGTCACGATGAAGCCGTCAGGCGAGATGAAGAAGCCGGACCCCTGAGCAAGGCTCGGCTGCGGCTTGGCGGGGGCCGCGTTTGGCATGCCTTTGCGGAACTGCTTGAAGAAATCGTAGAGCGGGTTGTCCTCCGGCAGGTCCGGCAGGCCGGGAATCTGCTCGTTGTCGGCGACCTTCATGTCGCCCTTGACGTTGATGCTGACCACGGCCGGGCTCACCTTCTCCACCAGATCGGCGAAGCTCAGGGGCGCACGGCCATAAGGCGTGTCGATGGTCGGTTGAGCGGCGGTTTCGGCGACAGCGAAGGGCACGCTATTGCCGAGCGTCAGCCCTAATACGCTCGTGGCGATCAGGGCGGCAGCCGCGAGGAGAGCGGGTTTGCGGGTCAGTTTCCGCCACCGCGGGCCCTCGTTCGCAGCAGAGCTCTGGTCAAGTTTCATGAGTAAACCTCTCTCCTGAGATGAAAATCCCGTTTGCTAGAGCCTTGCATCGACGAAGGAGCGAGGCATCTGGGTCCAACATATAGGCCTTCGCCGATTACGCCGCCGTTTCGGCGTCATTAAATTTCAGTAAGGTTTTTGCTTGGAAAGGGCCGGTGGCCGGGGCTTTTCCGCCCTGCGCTCCACGAGCCGCGCCTCAGCTTTGGTCGAGGAGGCGCTTCAGCCGCCGCTTCTCGTTAACGCTGAGCGGGGCGAGAGCTTCGGCGGACGCTTTCCGCCGCCGATAGGCCGCCGCGATGAGCAGGAGCGCGGCCAGGAAGACCGCGGGCGTCGCCAACCAGAGCAGCAAGGTACGTGCCTCGAAACGGGGCTTGAGCAGCACGAACTCGCCATAGCGGGCAACGATGAAGTCGACGATCTCCTGATCGCTGTCGCCCGCTTTCAGCCTCTCGCGGACCAGCAGCCTCAAGTCTTTGGCCAAGGGCGCATCAGAATCGTCGATCGACTGGTTCTGGCAGACGAGGCAGCGCAAGCCTTCGGAGATGGTCCGGGCGCGCGCCTCGAGCGCCGGGTCCGGGAGCAGCTCGTCGGGCTGCACCGCGTGGGCGGGAAGCGCGGCGAGGACGGAGATCGCGAGCGAGAGAAAGAGCGCCGAGAGGCTGCGCGGGGAAGGCATGATCATTCGCCTGCCGGGACCGCCGCGATCTTGGCTTGCGCCCGCTTCGGCGCGCCGACGCGCAAGCGCCGGTCGGAGAGTGACACGCCGCCGCCCACGAACATGACGACGGCGCCCAGCCAGATGAGCCGGACGAGCGGATTGAAATAGAGCCGCACGCTGTACGCCCCGTCCTTCAACTGATCGCCGAGGACCGCATAGAGATCGCCGCGCCAGCTTGCGTGAATGCCGGCTTCCGTGGTGCCGCTCTTCTCCACGGTGAACTCGCGCTTCGACGGCGTAAGCTCGGTCACCTCCTTGCCGCCGCGCGTCACGGTGAAGAGCGCGACCCGCTCGCGGTAGTTCGGCCCTTGGCGCGGCGCGACGCCTTTGAAGGTGAGGGTGTAGCCGGCGATATCGGCCGTCTCGCCGGGCTTCAGCGCAAGGATCTGCTCCGACCGCCAGGCCGTGGTGGCGACGATGCCGATGACCACGAGGCCGAGGCCCGAATGGGCAAGCGCCGACCCGTAGGCCGCGCGCGGCAAGTTGCGCAGCCTCCGCCAGGCTTCCGACCGGGAGGTGTCGAACAGCTTGACACGATAGGCGATCTCGGTGAACGCGCCGGCGATGAGCCACACGCCAACGCCGATGCCGAACGGGGCAAGCCATGGCCCCCTCTGCTGGAAGGCGAGCACCAACACGGTAATGGCAAGCGCGAGGCAAGCCGCCGCCATGAGCCGCTGTGCCGCCGCCAGAAGGTCTCCCCGCTTCCACGCCAGCAGCGGCCCGAACGGCACGGCGATGAGGAGCGGCAGGATGAGCGGCGCGAAGGTGAAATTGAAGAAGGGCGGCCCTACCGAGATCTTGTCGCCGGTCAGCGCCTCCAGCGCGAGGGGATAGAGCGTGCCGACGAACACCGCCGCGCACGCCGTGGTGAGGAGGAGATTGTTGAGGACGAGGCTCCCCTCGCGGCTGATCGGGGCGAACAGCCCGCCTTGGGAGAGAAGCGGCGCGCGCCAGGCGAAGAGCGCTAACGCTCCGCCGATGAAGACGCCCATGATGGCGAGGATGAAGATGCCGCGCGCGGGATCGACGGCGAAGGCATGCACGCTCGTGAGCACGCCCGAGCGGACGAGGAAGGTCCCCATCAGGCTCAAGGAGAAGGTGATGATGGCGAGCAGCACCGTCCACACCTTCAGTGCGTCGCGCTTCTCCATCACCAGCGCCGAATGGAGGAGTGCCGTGCCGGCAAGCCACGGCATGAAGGAGGCGTTCTCCACCGGGTCCCAGAACCAGAACCCGCCCCAGCCGAGCTCGTAATAGGCCCACCATGAGCCCATGGCGATGCCGAGCGTGAGGCACATCCAGGCGGCAAGGGTCCATGGCCGCACCCAGCGCGCCCAGGCGGCGTCGATGCGGCCTTCGATCAGGGCTGCGACGGCGAAGGAAAAGGCCATCGAGAAGCCGACATAGCCCGTGTAGAGGAAGGGTGGATGGAAGGCGAGCGCCGGATCCTGCAGCACCGGGTTCAGCCCCTGCCCGTCGAAGGGCGCGGGGTCGAGGCGGGTGAAGGGATTTGACGTGATGACGATGAAGAGGAGGAAGGCGACGCCGATCGAGCCCTGCACGGCGAGCACATTGGCCTGGAGCTGCCGCGGCAGGTTGGTGCCGAAGGTCGCGACCGCGGCGCCGAACAGCGACAGGATCAGCACCCACAGCACCATGGAGCCTTCGTGGTTCCCCCACACGCCCGCGATCTTGTAGAGGAGCGGCTTCGCCGAGTGGGAGTTGCGCCAGACATTCTCGACCGAGAAGTCCGAGGTGACATAGGCCGTCATCAGCGCGATGAAGGCGATCGCGATCAGGATGAACTCGAGTTGCGCAGCGGGAGCGGCGACCGCCATGAGTTGCGGGTCGCGTGTGCGCGTGCCGATCAGCGGCAGCACCATCTGCACGATGGCGACGCCAAGGGCGAGGATCAGCGCGTAGTGACCGGTCTCTGCAATCATCTCCCGCCCCCTCAGCCTCCGCTCAATTCACCTTGCCAGGCGCGCCAGGGGTGCCGGCTTGCGCATCGCCACGCCACACACCCTGCTCTTTCAGTTTCTTGGCCACCTCGGGCGGCATGTATTTCTCGTCGTGCTTGGCGAGCACGTTGTCGGCCTGGAAGGTGCCGTCGGCTGCGAGCGTGCCTTCCGCCACCACGCCCTGTCCCTCGCGGAAGAGATCGGGAAGCACGCCGGTAAAGGTCACCGGCAGCGTCTTCGCCATGTCGGTGACGACGAACCGCACGGTCGTCCCCTCGCTCCGCACCACGCTGCCCGTCTCGACCAGGCCACCAAGCCTGAAGCGCTGGCCGGGAGCGATCTGCATCTTGGCCACCTCGCTCGGGCTATAGAAGAACACGATGGAATTCCGCATGGCGAAAAGCACGAGACCCACGGCCACGCCAAGCACCACGAGGCAGGTGCCGATCAGAATGCCTCTTCGCTGCTTCCGCGTCATGACTTCAATCCTAGCTCGGCCGCGAGCGCATCGAGCTGCTCCATGGCGTCGCTATTGCCGCTGAACTGGCTCTTGGCGCGGGTGAGCGCCTTCACCGCATCGTCTTTCCGGTCGAGCACGCTATAGGCCCTGACCAGCTTAAGCCAGCCGCCAAGATCGTTGCCGTCCTGGTCGAGCCGGGCGGCGAGCCCCTGTACCATGCGCCCGATCATGGCCTGCCGTTCGGCCGGGCTCATGTTCTGAGCGGCGGCAATATCGGCAGCGCCAGGTCCGCCTGCGCCTTGCGCGCCGGTCTCTGCCGGCGTCTGGGCCTCGCCCGCCACGGGCTTGCCGGCAAGATGGGCTTCATCGGCGGCGATCCGCTTCTCCACCATCTGCCGCCAAGCCGCATCGCTGTCGCCTTCCTTGGCCAACAGCGCCCGCCAATCCTCGATCGCTGCGGCGAATTGCCCGTCCTGCTCCTTGGCGATGGCGATGAGGATGCGCGGCTCGACGAGACTGCCATCGAGCGCGACGGCGCGTTCAAGCGCCTGCCGGGCGTCCTCCGTCACCACGCCGTCATTGGCGAGCACGAGCGCCTGGCCTTGGCCCGAGAAGCGCTTGGCCGAGGGACCGAGAAGCCGGATGGCCTGGGCATAGGCGTCAGCGGCATCGGCATAGCGCTGCCAGCCCATATAGACCGGCGCGATCACGTCCCAGCCCTCGCCCTCCTCGGGGTGCTCGCGGAGCCGCGCCTCGACGCGGGCGACGAGGGCTTCGAGATTCTGATTGGTCGCCGGGTCTTGCAAGCGCACGGCGAGCGGCTGGTCGGGAAGGCGCGGAGAGCCATAGGCGAGATAAAGACCGAGCGCGAGAAGCGGCAGCGCTGTGCCGACGCCGATCATCGCCACTCTTGCGCGGTTGCCGCCGGCCTTGGCGAGAGCGGGAGCGCGCTCCTTGCTGCCGGCCGCAAGCAGCCGCCGTGAGATCTCGATCCGCGCGGCTTCCGCCTCGGGCTCGCCGATCAGCCCGCGCGCGCGGTCGCTTTCGATCTCGCCGAGCTGATCGCGGTAGACGGCGGCGTCGAAGGCCTCGGGCGCAAGGGCTTTCGGCCCTGCGCCGGCGAGCGGCCGCAACAGGACGAGGAGCACGATCGCCGTGAGGCAAGCAAGAATGACCCAAAGCAGCACGGGGAGCGTTAGCCTCCGCTAAAACAGGACAAGGCTAGCCATAGGCGAAAGGCGCAACGAGGGGCAAGGTCCGGTAGGGGCGCGAAGATTAATTCTGGGCAATCTCAGCCACTGGCTGGCGCGACCCCTAGCCGGCACAGCCATAAATGCCGGCACGGCCATGAAGACGAGCGCGGATCGAGACTAACTGACCGTCTTCCAGGTGCCGTCGGGCTGCCGGCAAGCGGTGCCGCGCGCCGTCTGGGGCTGACCGCCGATATAGATGGTGTGGGTATAGGGCCGGCAATTCAGGCCGGCCTGCATATAGGGCTTGCCGGGCACGATCTGGCCGCGATGCTGATTTTCGGGGTTGTTCCACGGCGTGGCGGCGCCGGGCTGGCCGTATTCCAGCGCCTGATACTGGGCCGCCTCGGCCATCTGGCGGTCGCGCTCGTCCATGTCACGGCCGATCGCGTTGCCGATCAACCCGCCGGCGACAGCACCGATGGCAATGCCCCCCGCGCGGTTCTTGGAACCGCCGATAGCCGCGCCCGCGACCGCGCCGGCGGTCGCGCCGACAATGGTGCCGGTGCCCTGCTTATTGCCCGGGCCGCAAGCCGTCATCAGCCCCGGCAGGAGCATCAACATTGCAATCAGGGACGCCCGTCTCATTGGTTTCCCCCTTCGGCGCTAGGTCCGGCCCCCGGCAAGAGACTGAGGTGAGGTTAATCGTCGCAATTCACCCCTATGAAAATAACAATTCTGGCCAAATTAGGTTGCAGCCCCGGGGAAATGACGGAATCAGGCCGAGGGAAGCTCGAGCCGGGCGCGCAAGCCTCCTTCCGGCGAGGGCTCGAGCTCGAAGCGTCCTTTATAGAGATGGGCGAGATCAGCAACGATCGAGAGCCCAAGGCCTGAGCCTGGCTTGCTCTCGTCGAGACGCTGTCCGCGCTTCACGGCTTGCGCCCGCTCGGCCTCGGTCAGCCCTGGCCCGTCGTCATCGACGATGACCGCGAAGCCTGCGGTGCCCTTCACCCGGGCCGCCTCGACCCTGACCTGCCACTTCGCCCATTTGCAGGCATTGTCCATGAGGTTGCCAACCATCTCCTCGAAGTCCTGCTTCTCGCCCTGGAACTTCAGTCCATTGCCACAGGAGACCTCGAGATCGAGCCCGCGCTCCCCGTAGATGCGGTCGAGCGTCCGCTTCAGCGCCTGTAAAACGGCCTCGACGTCGGTGATGTCGCCGATCAGGCTCGACCGCGCCGCCACGCGCGCCCGGTCGAGATGGTGCGTGATCTGGGTGCGCATGATCCCCGCCTGCTCGACGACTTTGGCGGACAGCTCCCCCTCGTGCGCCCGCGCCTCATTGGTGATCACGCTGAGCGGCGTCTTGAGCGCGTGTGCCAGATTGCCGACATGGGTGCGCGCCCTGTCGACGATCTCGCGATTGGACTGGATCAGCGCGTTCAGCTCCTGCTGGAGCGGCCTGATCTCGTCGGGAAGCTCGCCTTCGAGCTTCTCGGCTTCGCCCGAACGGATGCGGGCCAGGTCCTGCCGAATGGCCCGCAAGGGAAGGAGCCCGAAGCGGACCTGGAAGAATGTCGCGACCAGCAGCCCAAGCCCGAGCACGGCAAGCGCCGCGATGAGCATGGTGGTGAACTCGGCAAGTTCGCGGTCGATCTCGCCCGCGTCTCCCGCGATCGCATAGGAATAGGGCGTCGAGTGCGGGCCTGCCGGCCTGATCTCGCGCTCGACGACGCGGATGCGCTGCTGCTCGGGGCCCTCGGCATAAGCGCGCCGGGTCAGGCTCTTGTCGGGGGGGACGGCGTTCTGGCTCGGCAGCTCGAGCTGCTGATCAAGCAGGGAGTCGGAGACGAAGACGGGCCGCACGGTCCCGTCGAGAGGCTTGATCTGCCAGTACCAGCCGGAGAAGGGGATGGTAAAGATGGGCTCGCCGAGATTGGCGGGCTCTTTCGGCTTCGGCCCGCTTCCCTCGGTGGTCGAGGCGACGATGCTCGTCAGATAGACGTTGAGGCGCGCGTCGAAATTGCGCTCCAGCGAATGGCGGTAAAGGGAGACGAGGAGGATGGCCGTGGCGGGAAGAACGACGAGCGTCCACGCCGCGGCGGAGGCGAACAGCCGGAAGGCGAGGGACTTAAACCTCATCGCTCACGTCCGAGAGGCAGTAGCCGAGCCCGCGGACAGTTTTGATGAGATCGAGGGGAAGCTTCTTGCGCAAGCGCCCGATGAACACCTCGACGGTGTTCGAGTCGCGGTCGAAATCCTGCTCGTAGAGATGATCGATGAGCTCGGTACGCGAAACCACGCGGTTTCGGTGCAGCATGAGATAAGCGAGCACGCGATATTCATGTGAGGTGAGCTTCACCGCCTGGCCGTCGACCGTGACGCGCGACGTCTTGGTGTCGAGACGGAGCGGCCCGCATTCCATCTCGTTGCTTGCATGGCCGGCTGAGCGCCTGAGCAGCGCGCGGAGCCGCGCCAGCACCTCCTCCATATGGAAGGGCTTGGCGACATAGTCGTCGGCGCCGGCATCCATGCCGGCCACCTTGTCGCTCCACCGCTCCCGGGCGGTGAGGATGAGCACCGGCATCGTGCGCTGGTCGCGCCGCCATTGCTCAAGCACGCTCAAGCCGTCCTTCTTGGGAAGCCCGAGATCGAGCACCACGGCGTCGTAGGGCTCGGTGTCGCCGAGAAAATGCCCCTCCTCCCCGTCGAAGGCGGTGTCGACGGCGTAGCCCGCATCGCTCAGCGCGGTGACGAGCTGGCGGTTGAGGTCGGGATCGTCCTCGATGACGAGAAGCCGCAAGCCTTGAATCCCTCCCTTTACGGCGTGGGACCTGCGTCCCTCCTAAGGCTGCCCGGTCTGAGCGTCAACGCTGACGTTGGTCACGTCGCCGGTCGGCCCGAGCACGACGAACTTGTAGACGAAGTGCCCGCCATCCTGGCAGAGGCTCGCGCTCACAATCTTGCCGCCAGAGCGCGCCTTCACCTGCTGGTAGACAACATCGGCCGAAACGAGCCCGTTCTTGGCGATGACCGGTCCGGCAGCACTCCAAGGAAGGCAATTTGACAGGGCGGCTTGCGATGTCCCCATCAACGCGACACCGGCAACGGCCGCGATGGTCGTTGGTTTGAGGATCCGCCACATGATTCAGTTCCCATTATCCTTGTTGGCGGGACCCTAAGGGAGGGCGCATGAACGGGGCATGAACGCTGGAGCACGGTCCGGAAAAGTGGGACCCGGCTTCCGCAAAGATCATGCTCCAAGGAAAAGCCGGGCGGCTTCATTTTGCCTTAGCGGGCTTGGTTCCCTTCGTCTCCTTGGCGTCGTCGACCTTGGCGCCGAGCGCGGCAAGGCCGAGACCGCCAAGCGCGATCGGAAGCTTGCCCAAGAGACCCGCAAGCGACATGTCGCCGACTGCCCAGAGCGCAATCGCCGAGAGTGCGGTGGTCACGCCAAGAACCTGCGTGCGGTGACCTTTGGCGAAGCCGCCGGTGATGAGCCAGGTTAAGGTCTGCATTCCAAGTCTCCTTTCAGGAAAGTCGTCGGTGATGAGGATGAGATGCTCACCCTGATGCGCGACGACGCTTCGGGCTGAGGAAGGCAACGGCCGGTCGGCCGGCCAAGAGCGAATGACATTCATTGTTGCCCTGTTCGTGCACAAACCGCGCGCAAGTAGCGCGACCTGCCTGCGCCAAGCCGGAGCTTCGCTTCGGCGAAGGCAGGAGCGCGGCAGGCAAACTAAGATGGCCAGCGAAGCCCGAGCACCGCGGGAGGCCGGGTAAGAGGCGAAGCCGACTCGGCCGGAAAGGGTTTCTATTCAGGGGGCCGCTCGCCCTCGCGCTTCAGATCCCTGATCAGGCGCCTGATGCCGAGCAGCAAGCCAATCACCAAGCCCGCCGTTGTGAGCAAGGCGTTGACGTCGGCGAGATAGGGCGCCCAGAGCGGGGCGGAGATCAGCGCACCCGCGAGGCTGTAGTCGGTGAGCGCGCCGCCGAGATCGGAGTGGTGGAACAGATGCATCACGACCCGCTCACTCCACCTTGTCTTCCCGCACCACAATCGGCGAGGCAATGCCGCTCAGCACGCGCTCGCCTGCCAGGGCTTCCTTCTCGGCCTCGATCTCCTGATCGCTGAGCGTGCCCTTGTTAATGAGGGCGGCCTTCAGCGCCTTCACTTCGGCCGCCACATCCATCTGAGGCTCGGGCGCGACCACCGGATCGGCGGGCTCGGGCGTGTTCTTCGCAAGCCACTTCTCAAGCTCTTGGCTATCGCCGGTGTCCGCGCCGCGTGGCACGAAGGCGCCGTCGAGGAGACGGATGAACACCCTCGGACTTGATGTTGCCTTGTACATGGTCAGATGCTCGCGTCCGCCACGAAGGCGAAGTTGGTGTAAAGCGCGCTCGTGACGTTGCTCTGGATATAGAGCTGATTTTCTTCGGCATAGCTCCCGGCAACAGCCTGATTATTGGCCCAACTGGCCGTGTAGGCGCTCACCTTGTTGCTGTTGCCCGCCGCGTCGTAGATCGTGACCGTGGGGGCGGCGCGCTTCGCGGCCTTGAGCCCGTAGGTGTAGGCGAAGTTTGCCGACGGATGCGACATGGTGATGTTGGCAGTGCCCGCGGTGTAGGCCGAGCCTGGAACGGTCGCGTAGGCATAGGACTTCTCGTAAGAGCGCTGGCAGGCCAAAAACGTCTCGGCAAAGGACAGCCGCTCGAAGTCCGTTGCTGGGCTGTTCGTGGCGGGGACGACCTCGAGCTGCAGATCATCGAGGGAGAAGTCATCGGCGGCGCCTGCCGTGCCCGCCGGGGTCCAGGAAAACTGAATCTCGCCCTTGAGAAGATCAGTGCCGGCCGCCCCGGATGCGACGAGGGTGACCTGCACTGCGGCCCCGCCTGGGGTGAGATTGACCGAGCCGTGGATCGGATTGGTCTCGCCGGAATAGGCGGACCCGCCGCGCTTCGCGGGCGAGCCGCTATTGCCGAAATAGACGTCGAAATTGAGCGTGCCGCTCGACGGGGACCAATTGGCGCCGGCCTTCGCCCAGAAGGAGAGCGCCAGGATGCCGCCTCGCGCCGCATAGACCTCGTCCACATCGAGCGGCATGGCGAAGCGCATGACGCCCGTGCCAGTTTGCCCGCTGTTCCGCCGCAACCGTGCCGCAAGCTTCGAGCCGTTGGTGAGGCCAGCGACAGCAGCGACCACCGAGGCCTGGTTAGCCCCGCTGGCGAGATACCAGCCATCCGTGGTGTAGGCGGTGGTCGAGGCGGCCACCGCGATCGACGCGCTGTCGCCTGCCCCGCGCTGCCACACCTCGAAGCCGCCGCTGCGCCCCGCGATGTTGCGGAAGGACAGGGCATTGCGGCCGATCACCCGCTCGGTGCCAGCATGGTCCTTGAAAGCGAGCCAAGTGGTCCCGCTCCAATCCTTGGCGTAGAGCCGCGCCACATCGGCACCGGGGGCGGAGGGCGGCGAGATCTCGGCAAAGTCGATATATTGCCCGAGCTGGAGCCCGGCAATCCCCCAGGTCGTGCCGTTAAAGACATAGAGCGCGGCCTCGTCGATGACGTAGGCAATCCACCCGGCGCCGGAGCCCACGCCCGGCAGATAGGATCGCCACTCGCCGTCGATGAAGCGGGCGACGCGCCCGGCCCAACCCGTCCAGGCGCCGGTCGGGCTCGCGGCGATGATATAGCAGTCGCCTTCCGCCGGGCTGCCGGGCGGCGTGGCGAGGTCCTTGTCCTTGACGGCGAGCTGCACCAGCGTGTCGAGCAGCGTCATGCCTTCGTTGTGGGTGACGTGCTTCTGCGCCTGGCTCGCCGCGATATAGGGGATGCGAAGCTTCGCGCTCTCTTCGGCCATGTCAGGGTCCAGTGTGTCGGAGCGGGGACCCCATGGCGCTCAAGTAGCGCGACGCGCGGTAGCGCCATGGGGCAAAGAAACCCGCGCGGTAGCGCGGCGGGGCAGAAACTAGTGTTGATAATCGTAGGTGAGCTGCTCGGCGGCGACGCCCGGACCGTAGACCGGCGAGACTTGGGTCACGCGGATCGGCACATTCCATTGCGTCGATCCGAAATCGGCCGTCTGCATCGAAGCCGTGTAGAGGAACGTCGGCGCCGTGACCTCGACACTGCGCAGCACATCGCCTCCCGGCGCATCGAGGATCTCAAGCCGATAAAGCTCCCGCTCCTCGGCGAGCGGGACCTCGAAGCCCGTCCAACTGTCGCCGCCGATCCTGGTCCGCCGCGTCCACACCAAGGTCCAGTCTCCGTTCGCCGGGTTGCGCAGGCCTTGCAGATGCACCGGCGACAACGGCCTAAGCCCAAGTCCCAGAAAGGCGTGAGCCTCGCTGCCATAAGACGGCTCGTCGAGGCTTTCGCTCGCCGGCCCGTATTTGTAGTTGAGCGCAAGCCCCACCTCGTCGGGGCGCATGCTTGCCGGCGTGACGGCGCTGTTCACGATGATGAAGCGCGCGCCCGCCGCCACCGGATTGCGCATCGCGCGCTCAGTGCCGTTCATGCCACGCAGCAAGACCGAGAGATCGTAGGTGGCCGGCGCGACGAGCGTGGCGGTCTGGAACTGGATCAGCTCCCACTCGCCGTCTTCGTTCTCGATTGCGGCATAGTTAGCGCCGTTCAACAGCGCCTCCTCGGTCACCGAGGCGAGCTCGCCGAACTCGAGGCTCACGCGAAGCACATTGCTCTTGTCGTAGCGATGAAGCGGGCCCGAATAGAAGCCGAACACGGTCTCCCCGAGCGTCGGCCGCGCCGCCACGACAGTGTTCAGCTCATAGCCGCTGGTCGAAGGCGAGCGGTAGAAGCCGACAGCACCGGGCCAAGGATCGGCGTTGGCCGTGACGTAGCCCGTCTGCGGCGCCTCGTCGCCGCGCAAGAGCGGCAGGTCGAGGAAGAAGGCGGAGGTGGGTCCATAGACCGTGACGATGGCGAACGCGCGCCGCCGCTCGGGCGTCGGCAAGGCATCGAAGCTGAACGGCTCGACCGAGAGCGCCTGGACGGCCTTGAACTCGCTATCGCGCGTCTCGGTAATACGAAGCGGGTAGCTCCTGCCGCCGGCGGCAAGGGTGATGACATCGGACGGCTCGAGCGCGAGCCGGCTCGGCGGCAGGCCGAAGCTTGCCCGCTCCCGCGCCGCCCAGGCGTCCTGCAACCAGGTCTCGGCGATGGCTTGTGCCTTGCCCTGGCCGATGACGATCGGCAGCTCAGCCGCCGAGACCCTGTCGCTTCTGACGCTCAAGCGTCGCGCCTCGACCGCGGCCTGGGCATAGTCCTGGCTGCCGTCGATATAGGTGATCTTGGCCGAGAGCGGCAGCTCAGTCTCCTGTCCGCGCGTGAGCGTATAGAGCGGGGCTTCGGCGTCGGTCTCGACGAGATCGTCAGGCGTGACGGTTGCGACCGAGCCGATCAGGCCGCGATGGGCGAACTGGATCAGGCCTCCCGACTCATAAGCGTCGAAGAGATAAGCGAGCCCGAGAGGCTGCAATGCCTCGCGCGCCGACATGATGCGGTCGATGAGGAACCCGTCGAGGAACCCGTAAAGGCGGGTCACCTCGTAGCGGGTGAAGCCATAGTCCTCGAGGATCTGCCGCACGATCGCGGCAAGCGCGCCTCCGCCAACACGCCCCGTGAGCCAATGGCCGAGCTCCCAATTGCCCCCATCGGCCCACACCGACAAGGCATAAGGAAAGGCGGGGAACGGCCGCGCGTCCCAGGTGTAGACGAGCCTTGGCAGTAGGAAAACATACGGCTCCTTAGGAACCCACAAGGCATTGATTTCCTAGCAGTTCTGCCTGAAAGGGGCTATAAGCTCCCTTATGGGGCTACTTTGTAATAAGCTCGTTTTGTAGCCCCAGGTGTAGCCACAAGAAGGCCCGTCCGCAATGCAGCGCAGGAGACTGAACGACGCAATCATCAAGGCGCTCAAGCCACCGCCCAAGGGCAAGCGCCTTGTAGAATGGGACGGCCTTTGCCCCGGCTTCGGAGTGCGGGTGACCGACACCGGGAGCAAGTCTTTTATCGTCTACACGCGCTTTCGGGGCGTCCCCTCTCGCCGCACCATCGGCGGCGTCGATAAGATCACCCTCAAGGATGCCCGGACAAAGGCGCGAGCATGGCTCGAGGCCGCAGGCAGGGGAGAGGACCCGGCGGCAGACGCGCGCGAGGCGAATGCTGTCACCTTCGGCGCGGTCGCGGAGGAGTTCATAGAGCGGCACGTCAGCAAGTACCGCAACCCGAAGGACGCGGAGCGCGAGATACAGAGCGAGCTTGTGGCGCGCTGGCGCAAGCGCCCGATCGCCTCGATAAAGCGCAAGGAGGTGATCAAGCTCGTCGAGAAGATCGCGGACCGCGCGCCCGGCAGAGCCCACCATGTCCTATCTCACGCCAGGCTGATCTTCGGCTGGGCCCTTGACCGAGAAATCATCACAAGCTCGCCGTGTGAGCGGATTGCGCCGAAGAAGATCATCGGGAAGAGGAAGGTCTCGACGCGAGTGCTCTCTGACGACAAGCTTCGAGCACTATGGGATGCAACCGAACAGATCGGCTATCCCTATGGCCCGCTGTACCGCCTGCTCATGCTCACCGGCTGCCGCAAGATGGAGATCGGCGAGGCGCGATGGGGAGAGGTCAATCTTGAGAAGCGACTTCTGACCATCCCGCCGGAGCGGTTCAAGACCGAGGAGGTTCACATAGTACCGCTGAGCGATGATGCTGCGGCGATTCTCGCCGAGCTTCCTCGCTTCGCGCGAGGCGACCTGCTGTTCACCTTTAGCGGCGAAGGGGCCCTCAACGGCTGGAGCAAGAACAAGCGGCGGCTCGACAAGCTCATGGGCGCGTCGGGATGGGTGACCCACGACATAAGGCGAACGGTACGAACGCGCCTGTCCCCGCTGACAGACTATAACGTCGCCGAGCTGGTCATCGGCCACGGCAAGAAGGGTATGGGCAAGGTCTACGACCAGCACGATTATCTCGACGAGATGC
The DNA here is from genome assembly GCA_041500805.1 of Methyloceanibacter sp. Taxonomy (GTDB): domain Bacteria; phylum Pseudomonadota; class Alphaproteobacteria; order Rhizobiales; family Methyloligellaceae; genus Methyloceanibacter. The sequence goes on along the minus strand of JBGQMX010000004.1, from coordinate 7,667 downwards.
GCAAGGCGCTCGACGCATGGGCCGCTCGCTTGCGCTCTATCGTCAATCCGCCCGAGCCCGGCAAGGTCATCGACATTCGGAAGAGGGCGTGAAATAGCCCGCCAGGGCTGGGGGAAGGCCGCTGGCAGGCCTGCTCCTTTGCCCCCTCCTGGGTTCCTACCCTTTGATATTGCTGGATTTATAGGGGATGGACTAGGGGCCATTTTAGGTCTTTTATGGCCCTTAGCCCGAGCGCCTGCCCACGGAGAGGGCAGGCCACCTAGCGCGGCTTTATCTGAGGCCTATTCGTCGGTGCCGTAGCACCGGACAGCCCCCTGGCAAGGGCATGACCATCGAGGGGTGTGATAGCCCCGCAGCGGGACCTCTGCCCAGCCGCTGCAATCGTCCGGGTCGAACATCGACGCAACATCGGCGTCGGGTTTGGCCATCATCTTTCCCCCGCACCCGACGCTGCCACTTCGAGGAGTAGCAGCAATGAGAGTGATCCTGTTTAAGGACCTCCACCCGGTCAAGGGCATCCAATACGGAATGAACCAGCTCGACCGCCTAATGGCGGCGGGCAAGTTCCCCAAGTCGTTCTTCCTGTCGGAGCGCAAGCAGGCCTGGGACGAGGCCGAGATCGATGCATGGCTCAAGGAGCGCAAGGCGGCGCGTGTTCGCGAGACTGAGAACGCATGAAATCAAAACCCCGGTTCCAAATTCCTGGGGAGGACGGGAACCGGGGCTGATCGATGCAAAGCAGCAAGGAGAGCTGCGCAACGCAAACCAGCCATGGAGGGCTGAGCAATGCAAAAGCAATCTAGTCTAAAACCTCCCCTAGTTCCAGACCCTCAGTGCACAGACTTTATTGTCCTGTGTGAGCCATTTCTCCTGGGCGGCGACAGCCCGGTGTGGAGATTTTGGTGCCCATACTGCCGGCACCATCACACCCACGGCGTTGGCGAGGGCGGAAGGGTTCCGCACTGCACCGACCGCGGGACGCCGAACCCGTACACTCGCAACGGCCAGTATTACCTCAAGCTCGATCCCCGGTTCGCGTGATGGGCGGTCTCATGGATGCTGCCCTCGCATACGCGGCCAAGGGCATACCCGTGTTCCCGTGCAAGAGCGACGGAAGCAAGGCTCCGCTCACGGCTCATGGCTTCAAGGACGCCATTGCCGATCCCGATCAGGTCGAGGCGTGGTGGACCAAGTTTCCCGATGCCTGGATCGGTATGCCGACCGGAAAGGCCAGCGGCTATGACGTGCTCGACCTCGACAAGAAGAATGGCAAGGACGGCTTCGCCCACGTCCCCGGGTGGAAGAGCCTGTCGCCGATCATCGCCATCACGCCGAGCGGCAGCGCGCATCTGTTCTTTAAGGCGGACGGTGTCACCAGCAGCGCGAACGTGGTGGCCAATGGCGTCGATACCCGCGGCGAGGGCGGCTATGTCATCGTGCCACCGAGTCCCGGCTACCGCTGGCTGAGCGGAGGCATCCTATGATCGACCTCCCCGTCATGCCTCACGCGCTTCGACCTCAGATGCGTGAGCACAATATTGAGGATCACATCTCGACACCAATGCCAGCCTGGCTGGAGGCCAAGTGCAAGGGTCACGCGGGCGCGGGCGTCTCATCTGATGAGGCTGACCTCCCGCGCAAGGCGACTCTCGCCGAGATCAAGGCCGCGCTTGCGGCCATCTCTCCCGATTGCTCCTATGACGACTGGCTCCATGTCGGTGCCGCGCTCTACGACGAGCTTGGCGACGATGGCGAGGAGCTGTTCATCGAGTGGTCGCAGTGGTCTCGGGCAAAGTACCCCAAGGGCGAGTCGCCCGAGAAGAAGTGGCCGCAGTGCCGCAAGCTCACCAATTGGACCATTGGCACGGTCTTCTGGATGGCCAATGAGGCCAACCCGAATTGGCGCGGGGGCTTAGAGGCGACCGAGGCCGACGAGCAGCCGAAGGCCGAGCAGCCAAAGGCAGCAGAGCCGGGCGCTAGCCCAATAGAGCTCGTGTGGCCGGGCGAGACAGCGGAAACTGATGCCGACTGGCTCATCAAGCATCGAATGGAGAAGGCCGGCACCGGCATCCTCAGCGCCAGAAGCGGCGAGGGAAAGACCTTCACCGCGCTCGACCTCGCCTTTACGCTCGCGAGACTCAAGACCTGGACCGGGCAGAAGGTCACCGAGAATGTCGGCACGCTGTGGGTGGCGGCGGAGTCACCGGGTCAAATCCAGAAGCGAATGCGCGGCCTACCCGAGGAGCCGGGCGCCTGGCCATTCGTCTACATCAAGAGCTGCCCGAAGCTGCTCGACGCTCGCGGCCAAACCAATGCCGCCGCAATCAACCAGCTCGTGGCTGTGTGGCGCACGGCCAATCAGGAAATGTTAGAGCGCCACGGCGTTCGCATTGGCCTCATCGTTATCGACACCATGCTTCGCGTCTCCGGTTATCGCCAAAGCGGAGAGAATGACCCGTCGCAGGGCGGGGCCGTTTGGGATGGTTTGACTACCTTAAGCGAGGAAACGCGGACCTTCGTCCTCGGCGTCGACCACATGGGGCTCGCTGCGGTTCGGACTCGGGGCAACACGGCCAAGGAGGACTTCGTCGATTTCGTTGCATACCTCGATGACGGCGAGATGCTGATCGACAAGGTTCGCAACGGGCCCGACATGATAGCGATACCCTTCCAGCTTGAGACCATCGTCCTTGGTCGGGATCAAGACGGCGATGACGTCACCACCAAGCGGGTCGTGTGGGGCGAGCCGGGAGCGGGCGCGCCAAAGGGCAAGGGCAAGAAGTTGCCGGAGAGCACCCTGCTGCTCCTGAAGGCAATGGCCGACATCAAGGAGTGGCCAACCCCGGTCGATACTCTCAGGCTTGCCCACAAGCGGCTCTACAAGGCCGCGGACAAGAGTGACGAGCACGAGCGCAATGCCTGGTCCAAGGCGACCAAGGCCTACAAGCTTCGGTTCTTTGACCGGGACGGCCTGCCCATGGTCGATGAGCCTCCCCTCTAGGTAGAGGTAAGGGCTGAAGCAGATCGAATCCTCGCGATTACGTTTTGGCGGGATATTGCCCACGCGCCTTGCCGGCTGGCGAGCGCCCTGGGGAGCCGGAATGACGTCATGCAAGCGGAATACGCTACGTCCGGAGCTGGGGGGAATGCGGACTAAACGCGCACATCGCTTTTTGGGCCGCATTTGACCCGAGGCGGACACGTACCCATTGACCTTCCATGACCTTGAGGAGTGGTAGCCGAAGGTCATGGATTCACTGCCGCCTACGTCGTCGAGGGTAAGAGGAGGAGTGCTGGCACGCGGTCTAGCGCGACGGCAATTCGTTCGCGGCGACGATTTGATCCGTCAGCACCGTTGATCTGTCCCGCGCGGCCAAATCATAGAAATCGATTAGAAATTCTCTCAGTGCCGACCGCCATTCTACAGCATCAAAGCTGGTGAGTTCGTACCTGCGCGAGATGCTGTCAATTCGGATCGGGCCAGCGTAGTCGCCAGTCGAGGGGAACTCGGCACTGGGTACAAGCAGATATTGACCCTTCAGACCGGTAGCCCCGAATTCGATAGTGAAAGGTGGCCGAAGTTTGAGCTCCCTTTCATAAACGATGCGATAGTTCTCGAGCGCGGCGACAAACGCCTTTTCTACTCCGATAGCCACCACGAACGCCGGGTTGCCACTCTTGAACGGCTCCTCGCCAACGCCCCATAACTCGCCGGTTTCGAACACCTGAGTAAAGCTGGTGATGCCGTCGCCATGAGGTTGGAGGTTGATCGCGCCCCAGTCGTTTCGCGTGTTGAGCGAGTTGATGACGCGCTGGAGCGGCATCAACCTTTGCGCAATCTCCATGGCCCGGGTCAGGCCAATACGCGGTTGATCCGCATAAGTGGGGTAGAGACGAAGATAGATCGCCCGGTCGCGCTTGAAGCGAAGCTCCTGCTCACCCGGATCGCCAAAGTTCGCTAGCACGTCCTGGGGCTGAAAGAAGAAAGCTGGGGGTCGTGTCGCCGCCATCGGGATGAACGGGTTGTCGGAGCGCACCTTATTCAGCACGTTCTGGATCATGAGCCGAAGGATGTCCTCCAGTGTCGCCGAAAGCTTGGCCCGCGTCGCGCGTCGCTCACCGTCGGACACACCGGGAGGCACATCGTACTGTGTTGGGTGACGAACATGCCCTAAGTCGAACGGCAGCTCGTCCGGCGCCCCAAAATGTGTGTTCATCACCGGCATCATCGCTTCGTAGGTTAGCGCGCGAAGCGCATAGCCGTACTCGACCATGACGTTCGGATTGGGAATGAGTTTGCCAGCTTTCGTCTCGCCCACGAACGTCAGGTCCGCGACAAAGATGTCGGCATCTCCGATCTTTCGTAGGATGGTTTCCGTGACCGGCGGCGTACCAACGACCCCTTCCGTGTCAGCGTCGATGGCGACGTCAGCGGCGAGCAATGGATCCTCTGTGAGCCGCTTTGCAGCATCGTCGAGCGCTTTGCGAATGAAGTGACGATTGATGTTAGGCGGCCGGTCGCTCTGCCACGCGTAGAATACCGTGATCTTGCGGCGCACCACTTTCGCCTACCCTTCGAGCCGCTTAACTAGCCGTCCACTTGCATCTGCTTCTAGCACCGACGCAGACTTTCCAGATTCTTTCCGGCGCAGACAAGGAGTCAAACTGGATACCCGCGCCTGACGGTCCAGCCTACGTGGTGATGCGGCTCTACTGGCCGAGGCAAGATTCGCCCTCGATCTGCAACGGAACGTGGCAACCGCCGGCCGTGCAGTAGGCTAAGTGACTGGTGCTAAAGCCGCTCCGTATTAGTTTTCTTCTTCAGGTATCCCGCATTTAGAATGTCTGTCAGTGGCACATCCCGGAAGTGCCGGCCGCCGCAAAGGAAGGCCGCTTACGATTCCAAAGCGGACTTGGCACGCCATCCGCGGGTGTGTTTATGAGTTCACGCTAGCATTGCAATCGTAATTCGGTCGGGCTCTGTAACTAGCGTAACCCCCTATAGGGGGTGGTTACGCCAGTTACAGCAGAAGCCTGCCGCGTAACTGGTAACTAGGCGTAACTGGTTACGCCAGTTACAGCCTCCGTGAGACCCCCCTCAAAAGCCTTGGCGACCCTGAACAGGGCTTCCTGCTCCCCAAGATTTTTTCAGCAGCCTTGATCCAAGGGACCGCGAGCCCAGGGGCTACTTACCCCTTGTTCGATGCCCTACCCCTGGCCCTGCAAGGGCTGGTTCTCCACGAAAATGGGCCCTATCTCTAAGGGGAGTTCAACCTGTAGCCCCTGGAGTAGCCCCAAGGTGCCAGATCAAGACCTAGCCCACGAGCCAGTCGAGACCCAAGACGAGACCCCCAACGGCCTGGTCAACCGCCCTCGCGAGCTTGGATCTGTCGCATGCGCAACGCGCGTGGGGACTGGCGCGAGCCTGCACGCGGTGCGGATTGCGGCGAAGGGAACCTGGAACCGTAGGTTCGCTGAAATATACAACGGCCTGAGCCGCGGCCTCCTATCTGAGGAAGAGAAGCAGCTCGCACGGCGAGCCGCATCACTTTGTGTGCTGGCAGAGAAGTGCGAGATCAAGCTCGCAGACGGCAAGGACCTGAACGAGGAGCAATACAAGCAACTCTCCGACAGCATCGGCCGCGCCTTTGAGCGCCTCGCTGCCTGTCGTGAGCGCAACGTCCTCAGGGACGAGAGCGGCCAGCCCACCTCGCTTGTGCGGGAGTGGGCCAAGACGCAAAGCCCCGAGCGGCTCCGCGACCTTGCGACGGAGGTCATTGCCCGGGGCAAGCCCACGCTGGGTCCTAACGGCTTCTGCCCACCTGAGCTGGCCGAGTTCATCGAGGAGAAGACGGGGCAGAAGGTCGAGCCGTGCGTCCCTTCGCTTGAGATCAGCGACCCGCTTGAAAGTCCCGAGGCCCAAGCCGCACTGGCCGAGTTGGCAAAGGCGCTGTGATGTCCAAGGTCCGCGAAGCAGTCACACAGATGCTGGATGCGGCAGCGAGCAGCGACTGGCCCAAGGTCAAGCGCCTCTCGCGCAGGCTCAGCAGCATGGCCAGCCCTGACCACCGTCGTAGCGAGATTGATCGATGGCTGCGGCTTCACGGTGCCGAGCATCCTGAGGTCGCAGCGTGGATCAGGGACCAGGCAGCCAGGCGCGATGCCGAGCGCAAGGTGGCGACCGAGCCGATCTACACGGAGCGGCGACCGGGCAGCTACTGGGGCAACTATGCGCTTCAGACGATGCACGCCCAGCAGAAGTGGTGGCAGACGTTATGACGTATCCAAACCGATGCGCGCTCGGACGCGACAAGGACCCTCATCGAGATTTTGTCCGATCGCGTGTCGGCGCTCGACAAAGACAACTTCACCTAACAGAAGGAGACGATTGAGATGAAGAAGCTAGCAGACGGAACAGAGATCGCCGAGGACGGCGAGGTCCTGCACGTGCCCTTATACCTTGCGGACGGCGCTCCATCTTTGCTGCACGACGGCATGGGCAACTTGGCAGGCCACAAGCCCGGTTACGTGTTCGCGCCGCCACGCCCCTCAGACGAGGTGCGGAGCCACGCGCACGCTGATTATCAGCGCAGGCTAAGAGACGCTTGGCGCGGAGATGGAGCGCAGCCAGCCGACAACGGTGGCCGCGACCTCGGCGCCGCATATGCTGGATACGAGGACCGTCTCCGCAATGCGTGGCGAGGTGCGAGATGAAGGACATAGCTCAAAGGGCCGCACCCCTCGCCGATCGCATCGCTTCGGCGGTGCTTGGCAAGGCAACCAGCGAAGAGATCGCCATCTTGATCGGCGACGCCGAGCGGGCGCGGAAGGTGGCGGATGAGGATCACGTTGCTGCCCGTGCACGGGCTCTCGATCCTGTCGCCGGAGCTGTCGCCGCGTCTGCAGCGAAGTGCGAAGCGGACGACCGGCACTTTGAGTTAGACCGGCTCGGTTCGGCGCTCGACGCCCTGCAGAGCGCACACCGCGACGCCAAGGCACGCGAGACCGACGCTCGGCGCCGTGCTGCTTATGACGCCGCCAAAGGCGAGCGGGACGCCTTGGTCGAGGAACTGCGGGAGGTCTACCCGGAAATTGAGCGGCGTCTTGCGGACCTAATTGGGCGGGTAGCTGCCAACAACGGTATCCTCGAACGCGTCAACCGCAGCTTGCCGTCTGGTGCTTCCTGGCTCACCAGCGCAGAGGAGGTCGCCCGCGGCGGTCGAGAGAAGTTCGACGGGTACCACGAATACGCGATGCACCGGCTGACACGTCGGCTGCGGCTGCCCTGCTTCAAGGTAGACCCGCGCGATCCGGACGCGTGGCCGTCTCGCGGAAGGTCGTAGACTGCTCGGGCTTCGCAGGTCTGCTTAGTGCCGATTTTGTTGATTTAGTCGGGGCTTGATCGGGGCGTGGTGCCGTGATTCCGTTTTCCTTGTGATTTGCGAGGAGGGCGGATTGATGATGGGGACGCAAGCAGCACCGGAGCGGCTGTTCTACGACTTCTGCCTTGAGGATCACGTTCCTGATGATCATCTGTTGCGCCGGATCGACCGCTTCCTTGATCTGAGCGATGTTCGGCAGAAGCTGAAGTCGTTCTATTGCTCGATTGGCCGGCCCTCGATTGATCCGGAACTGATGATCCGGATGCTCATCGTCGGCTATTGCCT
>JBGQMX010000003.1:0-68730 GCA_041500805.1 Methyloceanibacter sp. | reverse complement strand
ATGCCTACCGGCTCTGTGGGGGCTAGGCTATAACATCGGTAAAAAGGGTGGGAGCACGCGCTCGTTCGATGCGTTGCGGCCTTCTGCCGAGGAGCGCCCAGAGCTTACGGCGTCTATCTTCCGTGACCTTGGGTGAGGAAGGCTAGTGGCTGAAGTTCCGGTGAAAATGGCGCTGCCCGCGCCGCGTGCCGAGCGCATGTCGCTGCTCTTCGCGCGCTGCGCCGCTGCTCTTGTCTGCGCCATTGGCGGGATCGTCCTCCTGGGATGGCAGCTGCCCATTCCGCGGCTGACCCACGCGCTTCCCAGCCTCATCAGCATGACGCCCGACGCGGCTGCCGGCATCCTGGCCGCGGGGGTTGCCCTGTTCTGCTTCACCCTCAGGCCACTCCGCCCGATTTCGCGGATGATCGGTTTCGCCCTTGTCATTTTGGGCCTCGCCATCCTCTTCGAGGATCTGTTCGGCTTCAGCCTCGGCATCGATCAGGCGCTGCTCCGCGGCAACACTCTTGCGGCCGACGCGGCATCGGCGGGAAAACCGCTGCGCATGGCGCCGGGTATCACGGGATCGTTGATCCTGTTCGGGCTTGCAATCCTGTACGCCAAACAGGGGAGGGTACTGTCGGCCTTCAGCCAGATCTTGGCGCTCGTCATCCTCGCCCAGGTTTTGATCGTGCTCGCCGGCTATGCCTACGGCGTGGCCACCTACGACTACCCGTTCCCCTTCACCTCCATGTCGATCTACGGCGCGCTGAGTGGCTTCCTGCTCGCGCTCGGCCTGCTTGCCGCCTCGCCTGAATACGGCATCGCGGCGGCGATCGTGGAGCAGTCGCCGGCCGGCGAGATGTTGCGCCGGCTCTTGCCCGGTATCGTGGTGCTGCCGCTGGTCATTGGCTGGTTCGCCCATCAGGCCGAGGCCCACACCTACTATGACAGCGCCGCGACGCTCGCCATCTTCGCCGTGGCGAGCATCCTCGTGCTGGCGCTGTTCGCGTGGACCACCATCGGCGCCGTCAGGCGCTCAGACCGCGATCGCAACGCCGCGCTCATGGAGCTGCGCGGCCAGCGCGAATGGCTGAGCACGACGCTTGGCAGCATCGGCGACGGCGTGATCGCCACCGATCCGAACGGCAGCGTGCTGCTCCTCAACAAGATCGCCGAGCAGATGACGGGGTGGACGGGACCGGAAGCCCGCGGCCGGCCGATCTGGGAGGTCTTCCGTGTCATCAACGAAGGCTCGCGCAAGCCGGTGGACGACCCGGCGCTGAAGGCGCTGCGCGAGCGCGCGGTGACGCGGCTCGAATCGGGCGCCCTTCTCGTCACCCGCGACGAGAAGGAGCTGCCGGTGGAGCATAGCGGCGCGCCCATTCTCGGCTTCGATGGCTCGCTCGCCAGTGCGGTGCTCATCTTCCGCGACGTCACCGAGCGAAGGCGTACGGCGCAACGCCAGAGCATGCTGGTCGGCGAGCTCAATCACCGCGTCAAGAATGCGCTCGCCATCGTGCAGTCGCTGGTGCAGGCGAGCCTGCGCCAGGCCACATCGAGGCCGGCGCAAGCCATGGCCCAGACGCTCGCCGAGCGCTTGCAGGCCTTGCATCGGGCCCACGATCTCCTGCTCGAATCGCAGTGGTCGGGGGCAAGCCTCAAGGCCATGGTGGAGCGCGAGCTCGATCCTTATCACCGGGAGGGCGGGCCGAAGATCATGATCAAGGGGCCCGACGTTCTGCTCCCGCCGCAATGCACCTCGATCCTCGCCATGACCCTGCATGAGCTTGCCACTAACGCCGTGAAATACGGGGCGCTCTCCCACAATCTCGGCCAGCTCGGCATCAGCTGGAAGACCGCGCGCGGCAACCGCCTCCTGCTCACCTGGGAGGAGCGGGGGAGCATGGTTCCGGTTTCGGGGGCGAGGCGCGGCAACGGTTTCGGCATGCAGCTCATCGACAAGGGCATCCGCCACAATCTCGGCGGCAATACCAAGGTCGAGTTCAGGCCGACGGGCCTCTATGTGGAGCTGAACGTGCCGCTCGAGCCGTCGAATGAGCCGCGCATGAAGCCGCAAAGGGCGCCGGCCGAGCTGGCCTGAGGCGTCTGACACCCACAGCCGCGCAAATATCGGTTGATCTCTGTTGACAAATTTGTCAACGAGCTTACATGCGAGACACGCGACCGATCTCATGGATCAAAGCGGCGCTGAAGGACTTCGAAGCCTTTCCTGCAGCAGTGCAGGATGCCGCACTGAGTGCCTTGACCATTGCTGCAGAGGGCCGGAAGGCGGACACGGCCAAGCCCCTTAAAGGCCTTGGCAGCGGCGTTCTTGAAATTGCGCTTCGGCATCGTGGCGATGCTTTCCGCGTGATCTATGCAGTGCAGTCTGCGGACGCGTTGTGGGTTGTCCCCGCCTTTCAAAAGAAGTCGAAGAAGGGAATTGGGACGCCTAGGCCTGAAATCGAGCTGATCAAGACGCGTCTGAAGCGCTTGAAGGAGATCTTGGATGAATGACGTGGAGCTCGTTTCCGGCAGCGGCAACGTTTTTCGCGACCTTGGCAAGCCGAATGCCGACCTTGCCCAGGCGCGGGCCATTCTTGCAGCCAAGATCATCGGTGTGCTTGACGATCGCAAGCTCAGTCTGCGTGCCGCGGAAGGCCTGACCGGCGTTGGTGCAGCTGAGTTCTCGCGTATCCGCACGGCGAAGCTTGGACGCTTCACGATCGACCGCATGATCAAGATCCTGGGCAAGCTGGGCCAGGAGGTGGAGGTGGAGATTACCGTGCGGCCGAGGGTAGGGCGCGGCGGCAGGAAGCGTGGACAAGGGAGCGCGGGAGGCCTCGAATCAGCGCGTTCGGGTCGATCCCTGCTCAAGAAGGCCAGGAAGACGGGAAGCGCACTTTCTATTCGAGCGCGCTGATTTCCTCATTGGCGTGACGCAAGCGCTCGGAGAAATCCCGCGTCAAATTGCCGAGGATGGTGATCATGATGTTGGGGTGCGTGGCCGCAAGCTCCTGCAGCTGCTCCACCGCCAGCCCATAGCAGATCACCCGCTCGTCGGCGACGATGTCGGCCGAGCGCTTGCCGCCGTCGAGCAGCGCCATCTCGCCGAAGCTCAAGCCGGGTCCGATCGACGCCACCCGCTTCTTGCGTTCGCCGGGAATCCTGATCTGGACGCTAACCGTGCCGCGGGCCACCACGAAGAAGAGCTTCGCCTCGGCGCCTTCGCGGATGATGACCTCGCCCTTTTCGAAGATGAGCGGCCGTACGATGGGCTCGATGAGCCGGTATTCCTCGGGCTTCAGCCCCTTGAACAGGTCGAGCTCGGAAAGGGCGAATTTCGGCCCCGATGCTCCCTGCGGCGAGCGGGCGAGCAGCTGATCCTCGCACCATTCAAGCGCCGCGTCGGCGTCGCAAAAGACGCGCACCAGACGGTTCTCCTCATGCTCGGCAAGCTCGCGGGCGAGCGCCGCTAGCGGGCCGTCGTCGGCGATCGCGGCGAACACGAGCTCGGTCTCCCCTCCGGCCATGGATCGCGTCGCGCGCGCGATCAGCTTGCGCGCCGCGGTATCGGCGAAATGCACCCGCTTGAAGTCGACGACAACATAGCTTGCCTCGGCCGCCAACAGCGTGAGCCTGCGCAAGAGCTGCTCGGTCGAGCCGAAGAACAGCGCCCCCTGCACCTCGATCACGACCACCTTGCGGCCTTCCTTCGCCAGCACCTTGCGCTCGTCCGGCGTGCGCAGGCGGTTCGAGCGCACCACATCGCCGCGATAGTCGCGGCGGATCACGCTCCGTACATTGGTGCGGTTGTTGAATGCGTGCAGCTCGAACTCGTTGGAGATCTCCTGACAGACGCGGATACCGCGCACGCTGTTGCCGCTGGTGTCGATCGGGGGCGAATAGACGGCGAAACCGATCTGCCCGGGAATGACGGCGATGATGCATCCCGACACGCCGCTCTTGGCCGGCATGCCGACCTCGTAGGACCATTGCCCGGCATAGTCGTACATGCCGCAAGAGTTCATCACCGTCAGCACGTCCCGCACATATTCCGACCCGATCACCGTCTCGCCGGTGAGGGGGTTGGTGCCGTCATTGGCCAGCGTGGCAGCCATAATCGCGAGGTCGCGGCAGGTGACGTTGACCGAGCACTGCCGGAAATAGAGGTCAAGCACCTCGTTCGGATCGCGGCGGATCATGCCGGTGTTGAGCATCATATAGGCGATGGCGCGGTTGCGGTGGCCGGTCGCCTGCTCGGATCGAAACACCTGCTCGTCGATCTCGAGCTTGCGGCCGGCGAGGCTTGAGAACAGCGCGAGCATGTTGGCGATGCGCTCGTCTTGCGAGTTGCCGCGCATGAGCTCAGCGACGGCGATGGCGCCCGCATTGACCATGGGGTTGAACGGGCGGTTGGCGACCTCGTCGAGCACGATGGAGTTGAACGCCTCTCCCGTGGGCTCGACGCCGACATGGGTGAGCACTGCCTCGCGTCCATAGCGCTGCAGCGCGTAGCCATACATGAAGGGCTTGGAAACGGACTGGATGGTGAAGGCGCGATCGGCGTCGCCCACCGCGTAGACCTCACCATCGACGGTGGCGAGCGCGATGCCGAAAGCGGCGGGATCGGCCTTGCCGAGCTCGGGGATGTAATCGGCGGGCTTTCCTCCGGTCAGCCCCGAGACGCGCTCGTGCAGCTCCGCAAGGTAACCTGCCACCGGCGCGAGCGCCGCTGTGGCCTTTGGATCGAGGACGCGTTGCACGCCAGTTGCCTTGTTCAACGCGGCTCCCCAAGATTCGGCCGCACCAATCGTGGCGGCCGGAACTTTATGCGCGAACTATGCCAGGGCCCAAAACCAAGCGCCAGTCAAGGTCGATGACCCAGGCGATGGAAACGCATGCATAAACTTTGTGCAAAAACGCCCGGGAAGGAGGGTGAAGCGGCGCGCTATTTCTTGCGGAAGCGGTCGAGATGCACGACCTCTGCCGGCGGCCGCGAGAGGACGACCTCGGCGATGCCTTGAGCTTCGCTGCTGTCGTCCTGGACGGGATCGGTGCTCCCGCGCGGCTCTTCCGCCTCGCTTACGAGATCGGGGAGGGCGGCGGCCATATGCTGGCGGGCCGAGTCGTTGGCGGCGCCGGGCTTGCCGAACTGCAGCCCGAACTGGGCGGAAGGATCGTAGAATGCCTTCACCGCGCTGAACGGGACCACGAGCCGCTCCGGCACGTTGGAGAAGGAGAGCTTGACCTCGAATCGCTCGTTGCTCACCAGCAGGTCCCAGAACTGGTACTGCAGGACGATGGTCATCTCCTCAGGATATTGCTCCTTGAGGCGCTTCGACACCGAGACGCCCTCGGCCACGGTATCGAAAGCGATATAGAGGTGGTGCTCGCCGGGCAGGCCATCGCGCTGCACACGCGCCAAAACCTGACGCACCACGCCGCGCAGAGCGTCCTGCGTGAGAAGATCGTATCTGATCTCGCCGTCTGCCATGGAAACCGCCGCCTACCCTCTCGCGACGTGAGGCAGTCAACCACCCCGTCAAAGTGGAGGGCTTCTGTTGGCCGGTGCCCTCCGAACCGCGCCTAGCCGCTGCGAAGCGGTTAGGACTTCATTTTCAGGCTATCGCGCCGCTTACGCAGCGAGAGCAGCCTCCGCATAGTTGTCATTGGCAACTATAGGGTTGGCCCGATAACGGCGGTACCATGCCGGGCAAAAGCACGACCTTTACACCCTCGTCGATCCTGTTTCGCCCCCGCCACGGATCAGTCCGCTTTCCGATTTCAGACGCTCGTCCGCCGATGTCTGATTCACTGATCCCTGGTGGAGGCGCCGGGTACCGCCCCCGGGTCCGAGTGGCTTATTACGAAGGCTGTTTATCGCCATAGTCGGCTTGCGCCGACAAGACCTATATAAGCCGTCATGGCGGCAAAAAAAAGATTGATGCTTCGATAACCCCCAGCCGCGAATCGCGGGCAAATGATATGGTTGCCCACGTTGCGTGAGGCGAGGGGGCTAGTCGTTTCGCTTCAGCTTGATGATGGCGCCGCTCGCGGCATCGACTTCCATCTTGATCTCATGGCCGCTCGCGTCCTCGCCCTCGACCTTCCAGACGCCGTGATGGTTGAGCTTGACCTCCTCGATCTTCACGATGCCCTTGCCGAACGCCATGTCGCGGGCATCGTCGATGTTGACCGGGGCCGCAGCGGCAGGGACGGCAAGAGCGAAGCTCATGGCGAAAAAGGTTGGGATGAGACGCATCGGAGGCACCTTCTTGGAGGCATATCGACAGAAGCCGGACGCTCGGGTCTATAAAGCAAGACCGCCCCGCGTCCGTTCGCAGGCAGGATCATAGAAGAAGAGCTCCCCCTTTGCGTCAATATCTCGATCTCCTCGCCCGCATTCGCGACACCGGCGTCCGTAAAGACGACCGGACCAATACCGGCACCCTCAGCCTGTTCGGCCACCAGATGCGCTTCGACCTGCGGCAAGGCTTTCCGCTCGTCACCACCAAGAAGCTGCATGTCAAATCGATCGTCCATGAGCTGCTCTGGTTCCTGCAAGGCTCGACCAATGTGCGCTACCTGAATGAGCATGGGGTGACGATCTGGGACGCGTGGGCCGATAAGGATGGCGAGCTCGGCCCCATCTACGGGCGGCAGTGGCGCTCCTGGCCCGCGCCCGATGGGAGGCATACCGACCAGATCGCCAAGGTCGTTGAAGGACTGAAGCGCGATCCCGATTCGCGCCGGCACATCGTCAGCGCGTGGAACGTGGGCGAGCTCGACCAGATGGCCCTTTCCCCCTGCCATTGCCTGTTCCAGTTCTACGTGGCGGAGGGGCGCCTCTCCTGTCAGCTTTATCAGCGCTCCGCCGACATATTCCTCGGGGTGCCCTTCAACATCGCCTCTTATGCGCTTCTGACGCTGATGATGGCGCAGGTGACGGGCCTCGATCCTGGCGAGTTCGTCCATACGTTCGGCGACGCCCATCTCTACCTCAACCATCTCGACCAGGCCGACGAGCAGCTGAAGCGCGAGCCACGTGCGCTTCCCCGCATGGAGATCAATCCCGAGGTGAGCTCGCTGCTCGACTTCGCCTATGAGGACTTCAAGCTTGTCGGCTACGATCCGCACCCGGCGATCCGCGCCGAGGTCGCGGTGTGAGTCCTGCGCGGCAAGCAGCCCGCGCGCCCGTCATCGCCCTGGTCGTGGCCATGGGCGAAAACGGCGCCATCGGCAGGGGCGGGGACCTGCCCTGGCGGCTCTCCAGCGACATGCGCTATTTCCGCAAGATCACCATGGGCAAGCCCGTCATCATGGGCCGGCGCACCTTCAAATCTCTTCCGCGGGTTCTCGATGGCCGCCTCAATATCGTGCTCACCCGCGACCGCGGCTTTGTCGCGCCTGACGCAGTCATGGCCCACAGTCTGGAGGAGGGGCTTGCGGAGGCGCGGGCCTCGGCGGAACGGACCGGTGTCGACGAGATCATGGTGATCGGCGGCGAGGACGTCTTTCGCGCGGTGTTTCCTGCCGCTTCCCGCCTCTATCTCACCGAGGTGCATGCGGCGCCCCATGCCGACACCTGGTTCCCGGATTTCGACAGAGGCGAATGGCGCGAGGTCTTCCGCGAGAAGCATGCGGCGGGACCGAAGGACGACCATGCGTTCAGCTTCGTCGTGCTCGAGCGCGCTCCTCATCCTGAGGAGGCCGCGGGACGCGGCCGTCTCGAAGGACGAAGCGTGGCCTAGCCCCCGCATTGCACCGCACCGGTGACTGGCCTCTAACCCTCGGGATCCTTGTCGCAGGACCGCCATTTTGATGCGGCTAGTCTTGTCTGCTAGCAGCTCACACCCCGGCCGGTCCCGGCGCCACCCTTCACCAGACATCAGGACGAAGTTGCATCATGCCTTGGAGCAATCAGAGCGGAGGCGGCGGTTGGAAGGGCGGGGGCGGCGGCGGGCCATGGGGCCCGCGGCCCGGCAGCTCCGGCCAGCAGCCTGACCTGGAAGAGATTCTGCGCCGGAGCCAGGACCGGATCAGGCAGGCGATGCCCGGCGGCCGCTTGGGCGGACCCTTGGCCGTGCTGCTCGCGGTCGTGCTGGTGGCGCTGGTCGGCTTTTTCGGCTTCACCGTGCGGGTGAACCCCGAGGAGCTCGGCATCGTGCTTCGCTTCGGCCAATATGTGCGCCAGCTTCCACCCGGCCTCAACTTCCGCTGGCCTTACCCGATCGAGGAGGTCGAGCTGCCGAAGGTGACGCGCGTCAACCGCATCGAGATCGGCATGCGCGGCTCCTCCGATAGCCGCGACTCCTCAAGCACGATCCGCGACGTTCCAGAGGAAAGCCTGATGCTGACGGGCGACGAGAACATCGTCGATGTCGACTTCGTCGTCTTCTGGCGGATCGCCGACGCGCCGGACTATCTGTTCAACATTGAGGACCCGGAAGGCACCGTGAAAGACGTGGCCGAGAGCGCCATGCGCGATGTCGTCGGCCGGAGCGATATCGAACCCATTCTCACCGAGGCGCGCGCCCAGACTGAGGCGGACGTGCAGGCCCTGATGCAAAAGATTCTCGACGGCTACGGCGCCGGCATCCAGGTCACCCAGGTGCAGCTGCAGAAGGTCGATCCGCCGCTCCAGGTGATTGATTCCTTCCGCGACGTGCAGGCGGCGAGGGCCGACCAGGAGCGTCTGCAGAACGAGGCGCAAGCCTACGCCAACCGAATCATCCCTGAGGCGAAAGGCGAGGCCGAGCGCATCCTGCAAGCCGCCCAAGGCTATCGCGACCAGGTCATCGCCGAGTCCAAGGGTGAGGCCGACCGCTTCCTCAAGGTCTACGAGCAGTACAAGAAGGCTCCCGAGGTGACCCGCCGACGCATGTTCATCGACACCATGGAGAAGGTGCTTGGCGACACCGACAAGGTGATCGTCGACGGCAAAGCGGGCACGGGCGTCGTGCCCTATCTTCCGCTTTCGGAATTCGGCAAACGGCCCCCTGTGGCCGCGGCGCCGGAGGGACAACAATGACCCGCGGCCTCACCCTTAGCCTCGTCGTTCTCGCGCTTGCCGCGTTCGTCGCCTATTTGACCATGTTCACGGTCAGTCAGACGCAGCAGGCGCTGGTTCTCGAGTTCGGCAAGCCGAAGCGCGTCATCTCCGAGCCGGGGCTGCAATACAAGATTCCGTTCATCCAGAACGTCGAGTTCTTCGACAAGCGCATCCTCGACATCGACACCGCCTCGCAGGAGGTGATCGCCTCCGACAAGAAGCGTCTCGTCGTCGACGCCTTCGCCCGCTACAAGATCATCGATCCCCTGCTGTTCTTCCAGAGCGTGCGCGACGAGCGCATCGCCAGCTCGCGCATCGGTGCGGTTCTCGAGGCCTCGCTCAGGCGTGTGCTCGGCGGCGCGACCTTCGCCTCCGTCGTGCGCGACAAGCGCGAGGAGCTGATGCACACGATCCTGGCCCAGGTGAACCAGGAGGCGACGCCCTTCGGCGTCAAGATCGTCGACGTCCGCATCAAGCGCGTCGACCTACCTGAGGCCAATATGCAGGCGATCTACCGCCGCATGCAGACCGAGCGGCAGCGGGAGGCGGCCGAGTGGCGCGCCGAAGGCGAGGGCGCCTCACGCCGCATCCGCGCCACCGCCGACCGCGAGGTCACCGTGATCAAGGCCGACGCCACCGGCGAATCGGAGCGCACCCGCGGTACCGGCGACGCCGAGCGGAACCGCGTCTTCGCCGAGGCCTTCGGCCAGGATCCCGACTTCTTCGCCTTCTACCGCTCCATGCAGGCTTACGAGGGAGCGTTGAAGGGGGGCGACACAAGGTTTCTGCTGAGCCCCGATTCTGAGTTCTTCCAGTATTTCAACGACGCCAACGGTAAGACCGGCCAGGACAGCACCCAGACCCCGAGCGCGCAGCCTTCCGCGCCCACGGTGAAGCCGTCCTCTCCGAGCGATGAGGGTGGCGGCGAGGTGCCGGAGCAGGGTGCTGCTGCGGTGGATGGTGCCAAGGTCCCGGAGCATAACGTCTCGGCCGGCGAGGCCCCCCCGCAAGCGCCGCAGACGCCCTAGAAGTGAAGCGGGCGCAATACGGGATGCCGCTGGCGCAATGAGTGATCTTGCCGTCGCTTTCGGCTTCGTTCTCGTCATCGAAGGCTCGCTCTGGGCGCTCGCGCCCACGCTTGGCCGCAAGCTCTTGGAAGCGACGGCTGAGATGCCTCTGTCCTCCTTGCGTATGGCCGGCGCCTTGGCGGTTGCCGCCGGCGTGCTCGTGGTTTGGATCGTGCGCGGCTAAGCCCCATGCCGGCCCCGCGACTCTCCGTTCTTTACCGTGCCGATTTCCGCTAAGATGGCGGCGATTGAGGTTTCAAGCGGCAAGCAAGCCGGGAGTATTCGATCGATGCCACAGCGAAGCAATCAGCCCAAGGCTTTCGGCTTTATGCCACGTCTTCGGCGTTCGTGTTTCATGGCGGCCGGCTTCGTGGCAGTGCTTGCCCACGCGCCGCTTCTGACCACGGCGAGCTTCGCGCGCGGCCCCGATTCCGTGGCCGATATCGCCGAGGGCCTTCAGGAGTCCGTCGTCAACATCTCCACCACCCAGACCCTCAAGGGGTCGGCGGAAAGCTCTTCCAGCGGGCCGGGTCCCAAGGGCTCCCCTTTCGAGGAATTCTTCGACGATTTCTTCGACGACCAGGACAAGGAGGGCCTGCCGCGCAAGGTCAGCTCGCTCGGCTCGGGCTTCGTCATCGACCCATCCGGTCTCGTCGTCACCAACAATCACGTCATCGAGGGCGCCGACGAGATCATCATCAACTTCACCGACGGCAGCAAGCTGAAGGTCACCAAGATCCTAGGCCACGATGCGAAGACCGACCTCGCTCTCCTCCAGGTCGAGCCCAAGAAGCCGCTCAAGGCCGTCACCTTCGGCGACTCCTCCAAGAT
The DNA here is from genome assembly GCA_041500805.1 of Methyloceanibacter sp. Lineage (GTDB taxonomy): Bacteria > Pseudomonadota > Alphaproteobacteria > Rhizobiales > Methyloligellaceae > Methyloceanibacter. Next base: position 57,795 of record JBGQMX010000003.1, on the reverse strand, counting down.
GCGGGTGGGCGATTGGGTGATGGCGATCGGCAATCCCTTCGGCCTCGGCGGCAGCGTGACGGTCGGCATCATCTCGGCCACCAAGCGCGACATCAATGCCGGCCCTTATGACGATTTCCTGCAGACCGACGCCGCCATCAATCGCGGCAACTCCGGCGGCCCCCTGTTCAACATGGATGGGCAGGTCATCGGCGTGAACACGGCGATCATCTCGCCGAGCGGCGGCTCGATCGGCATCGGCTTTGCCGTCCCCTCCAACAGCGCCGTGCAGGTGGTCGATCAGCTCAAGCAATATGGCGAGACGCGGCGCGGCTGGCTTGGCGTGCACGTCCAGAACGTGACCCAGGAGATCGCCGACAGCTTGGGCATGCAACAGCCCGGCGGGGCGCTCGTCGCCAACGTATCGCCCGACAGCCCGGCGGCCGCGGCAGGCATTCAGCCAAGCGACGTGATCCTCAAATTCGACGGCCAGGCCATCGAGAACATGCGCAGCCTGCCGCGCGCCGTCGCCTCGACCGCGATCGGCAAGAGCGTTCCGGTCGAGCTTCTGCGCAAGGGCCAGACCGTGGACGTTAACGTGACGGTCGGGCGGTTGCCTGAGGACGAGGAAGCCGAGGACGGGGCAGGGGCCAAGGGCGGCGAGGAGGAGCAGGAGACCAAGCCCGAGCGCGAGGAGTTGCTCGGCCTCTCCATCGCGCCGCTGACGGAGGAGCTGCGCAACCAATACGGCATCGGCAGCGCGGTCGAGGGCGTGGTCATCACCGAGGTGAAGCCGGACAGTCCGGCGGCGCAGAAAGATGTGAAGCCCGGCGACGTGATTGTCGAGGTGACCCAGGAGAAGGTGAAGCAGCCGCAGGACGTCCGCGCCCGCTTGCTGGCGGTCAAGAAATCTGGCCGGCGGTCGGTCTTGCTGCTGCTCTCCGACGCCAAGGGCCAGCTCCGCTTCGTCGCCGTGCCGACGAGTTAGGGCATGATCCGGAAAAGTGGGCACCGGTTTTCCGAAAAGATCATGCTCAAACAAAAACTAGAGCGCTATTGATGATTCAATTTCCGGCGATAGCGCTCTAGGTGACCGTCCAGCCGAAGGCTGTTCTTATCGCCGGGCCGACGGCGAGCGGCAAGTCGGCGGTCGCGGCTTCGCTCGCGTCCGCGTTGTGCGGCACCGTCATCAATGCCGATTCGATGCAAGCCTATCGCGAGCTTGCAATTCTCACGGCGCGGCCCTCCGACGCCGACATGCAGCTCGCGCCGCACCGCCTTTACGGCACCGTGCCGGCAAGCCAAGCCTATTCCGTCGGCAGCTGGATTGACGATGCAGCCGGCGCGATTGGCGAAGCGCAAGGCGAGGGGAGGGTGCCGATCCTGGTCGGCGGCACCGGCCTCTATTTCAAGGCGTTGCTCGAGGGGCTCGCGCCCGTCCCCGATGTCCCCGCCGAAATCCGCGCCCATTGGCGCGAGCAGTCCAAGACGCTCGACGCCAAGGCTCTCCATGCGGCGCTCGCCGCCATCGACCCCGCCATGGCGGGGAAGCTACGGCCGAGCGACCCGCAACGGATCGTGCGCGCGCTCGAAGTGATCGATGCCACCGGAGTCTCGCTCATCGAGTGGCAGGGCGCCTCCGCTGCCGCCGTGCTCGGCCCCGAGGCGGTTCTGAAGCTCGTGATCGCGCCGGAGCGAGAGCCGCTATACGCCCGCATCGATGCGCGCTTCGAGCGCATGATCGAGGCGGGCGCCATTGATGAGGTGCGGGCGCTTCTAGAGCTTGGCCTTGACGAGGGCCTTCCGGCAATGCGCGCCCATGGTGTGCGCGAGCTTGCCGCTTATCTCGCCGGTACGAACAGCTTGGAAGAGGCGATAACCAAGGCCAAGACCGAGAGCCGCCGCTACGCCAAGCGGCAGATGACATGGGCGCGGCGCTACATGGCCGATTGGGAGTGGTTCCCCGATGCGGGCACTGCCGTCGACGCCGTGCAGGGGGTTCTCTCTAGACCGTGACTTGGGTGCCGATCTCGACCACGCGGTCAGTGGGGAGCTGGAAATAGCTCGACGCGTCGTCGGCGTTCCTGGCGAGGATGATGAACAGCCGGTCCTGCCAGACCGGCATGCCCGACCGCATGTCTTGCCTGACCGACCGCCGCGACAGGAAGAACGACGTCGACATGATGTCGAAGCTCAAGCCCTGCTTCCGTGCAATGGCCAGCGCCTTCGGAATGTTGGGCGTCTCCACGAAGCCGAAGCGGACGATCACGCGTGTGAACAATTTGCCAAGCGGCGCGATGCTGACGCGATCGGCATGCGCCACGCGTGGCGTGGGCTCGGTGATGACGGTCAGCACCACGTTCTGCTCGTGCAGCACCTTGTAATGCTTGAGACTGTGCAGAAGGGCCGTGGGGGCGCTGTCGGGGTCCGCGGTGAGAAACACGGCGGTGCCGGGCACCTTATGCCGCGGATGCTTCTCGAGGCTCTCGATCAGGCCGCCGATGGGGGTCTCCAGCCGCCTCGTCTTGGCGGCGAGGATGCGGGACCCTTTGCGCCAGGTGATCATGACCGCCATCACCATGGCGGCGATCATCAGGGAGACCCATCCGCCCTGGAAGACCTTGAGCAGATTGGCGCTGAGAAAGGTGAGGTCGATGAGGAGGAAGGGAACCATCAACGCCGCGGCGGACAATAACGGCCACTTCCAATATTTCCATACGACGATGAAAGCCATGATCGCCGTCACGACCATGGTGCCGGTCACCGAGATGCCGTAGGCCGAAGCGAGCGCGCCGGACGACCTGAATTGCACGACGAGCAGGAGCACGCCGATCAGGAGAATGGTGTTTACGCGCGGGATGTAGATCTGCCCGAACTGCGCTTCAGAGGTGTGACGAATTTCGAGGCGCGGCAGGAGGCCGAGCTGGATCGCCTGGCGCGTCAGCGAATAGGCGCCTGAGATCACCGCCTGGCTTGCAATCACCGTTGCGGCGGTGGCGAGCCCCACCATGGGAACGAGCGCCCAGTCGGGATAGAGCAGAAAGAAGGGGTTCTCGATCGCCTGCGGCGCAGACAGGAGAAGCGCGCCCTGGCCGAGATAGTTGATGGTAAGCGCCGGCAGGCAGACCGTGAGCCAGGCCATCCGGATCGGTCCCTTGCCGAAATGCCCAAGGTCCGCATAGAGGGCCTCCGCCCCGGTCACCACGAGAAACACCGCGCCAAGCGTCAACAGGCCGATGAAGCCGTGGCTTAACAGGAAGCGCACGCCATAGACCGGGCTGAACGCCGCCAGCACGCTGGGATTTTGCGCAACATGCCAGGCGCCGGCCGCGGCAATGACGATGAACCAGACGAGCGTGATGGGACCGAAAAAGGTGGCGACCCTCGCCGTGCCCCGCGATTGCACGGCAAACAGGGCGAAGAGGATGAGGACCGCGCCCGGCACGACATAACGGCTGAGCGCCGGCGCTATGATCTCAAGCCCCTCGACCGCCGACAGAACCGAGAGCGCCGGCGTGATCATCGCATCGCCATAGAACAGCGCCGCGCTGATCATGCCGAGCGCGATGATGACGAGGCTATGTCCACCGAGCGCGCGGTGGGCGAGCGCCATGAGCGCAAGCGTGCCGCCCTCGCCATTGTTGTCGGCGCTCAGCAGGATCAGCACATATTTGACCGTGACGATGAGGATCAGCGCCCAGATGATGAGCGAGAGGATGCCGAGGATCACCTCTTCGCTGGCCGGTGCATTCGGACCGATCGCGGCCAAGACCGACTCGCGCAACGCATAAAGCGGGCTCGTGCCGATATCGCCATAGACGACGCCGATGCTGCCGAGCGTCAAAGCCCAGAAACTCGTAGGGCGCGGCGCCACCTCCGATCCAGGGCCGTTCGCGGCGCCGCTCACTTTGGTGTCTTGCATCATGGAGTGGAGGGGGAGGCAGCCCGCGATGGAGAGGGATGAACGGCGTCAGCGGGGGCGCGACCCTGGGCAACCTCTAGCCCGATTAGACCCAAACCCCCGCCGATTGTCCATATGACCATTGGTCCAAGCCGGGCTTGGCAGCGCGGGGAGGGGAAACGCCCTAGACCGTGACCTGCGTGCCGATCTCGACCACGCGGTCGGTCGGCAGCTGGAAATAGCTCGACGCGTCGTCGGCGTTCTGGGCGAGGAAAATGAAGAGCTTGTCCTGCCAGGCCGGCATGCCTGAGCGGGCGTCGGGACGCACCACGCGCCGCGACAGGAAGAACGAGGTCGACATGATGTCGAAGCTCCACCCGACTTTGCGCGCAATGGCGAGCGCTTTCGGGATGTTGGGCGTTTCCATGAAGCCGAAATGCAGGATCACGCGCATGAAGTGGTCGCCGATCCGCTCCATCACCACGCGGTCCTGCGGGGCCACGCGGGGGAAATTCTCAACCACGATGGTCAGAATGACGTTGTTCTCATGCAGCACCTTGTAGTGCTTAAGGCTGTGCAGCAGCGCTGTCGGCGCGCTGTCCGGCGCGGCGGTCAGGAACACGGCGGTGCCCGGCACACGCGGCGGGGGATTTTTCTCCAGCATCTTGATCAGCTCCTCTACCGGCATTTCCATCCGGCGGGTCTTCTGGGCGAGAATGCGCGCGCCCTTGCGCCACGTGAGCATGACCGTGACGAGACAGCCGCCGATGAGAAGCGGCACCCAGCCGCCTTGGGGAACCTTGAGCAGATTGGCGACCAGAAAGGTGAAGTCGATCAGGATGAACGGCATCATCAGCGCCAGAGCCGCCCCGAGCGACCAGTTCCACACCCTCCAAATCACGGTGAAACCCATCAGGCCGTCGACCAGCATGGTGCCGGTGACGGCAACGCCATAGGCCGAAGCCAGCGAATTGGAGGAGCGGAACAACAGCACGAGCAGGAGCACGCCGATGAGCAGAAGGGCATTGATGCGCGGGATGTAGATCTGCCCCGCTTGGGTCGCCGACGTGCGCCTGATCTGCAGGCGCGGCAAGAGGCCGAGCTGCACTGCCTGGTTGGTGAGCGAGAACGCGCCAGTGATGACGGCCTGGCTCGCGATGATGGTGGCCGCCGTGGCGAGTGCGATCATGGGATAGAGCGCCCATGGCGGCACCATGCGGTAGAACGGGTTCTCGATTGCTGTCGGGTCGGCGAGCACGAGCGCGCCCTGCCCGAAATAGTTGATGACGAGGGCCGGCAGCACGAAGAGCAGCCAGGCCGTCTGGATCGGCCTGCGGCCGAAATGACCGAGATCGGCGTAGAGCGCTTCGGCGCCGGTGACGGCAAGGAACACCGCGCCGAGCGTCACGAGCCCGATATAGCCGTGGCTGGAGATGAAGCTCACGGCGTGGGCCGGATTGAGGGCCGCGAGCACGCTTGGATCGTCGGTGATGTGGTCGAGCCCGACCGCTGCGGTGGCGAGGAACCAGATCGTCATCACCGGCCCGAAAAACGTCGCGACCCGCGCCGTGCCGCGCGATTGCACGGCAAACAGCGCGACCAAGATGACCACGGTCAGCGGCACCACATATTTTTGCAGCTGAGGTGCCGCGATCTCCAAGCCTTCGACCGCCGACAGCACCGAGATGGCAGGAGTGATGAGTGCATCGCCATAGAACAGCGCCGCCGCGATCATGCCGAGAAGGAGCATGACGATGCGCACGCGCCCCTGTCCGAGCGCACGCTGGGCAAGGGCCATGAGCGAGAGCGTGCCCCCTTCGCCCTTGTTGTCGGCGCGGAGCAGGATGAGCACGTATTTGCAGGTGACGACGAGGATCAGCGCCCAGAGGATGAGCGACAGCACGCCAAGCACCGAGCTGCGCGTGACGATACCCTCCGGACCCGAGGCCGCCTGCAAGGCGACACGAAAGGCGTAAAGGGGGCTGGTGCCGATGTCGCCGAAGACGACGCCCATGCTGCCGAGCGTGAGCGCCCAGAAGGTGCGCGGGGAGCGCGCCTCGCTGTCAGCGCCAATGGCGGCAGGAAATTCTGAATGGACCTGCGGCATCAAATGGGGGGTGGAAGGGCGTTAAGGGGTAATGCGGAAACGCCAAAATAGCCGACGCGATCCATCAAGCGGTAGCCACATAGGCGCAACGGGCCCGCTTGTCCAGGCCGGTGGGCGACCCTGTGTTTCTGAAGTTGCGGAGCCGGCAGGAGATCGAGCAAGAAAAATCCATCTAGCGCCGTCACATAGCAACTTTCGGAAAGAAAATGGCCGGGAGTGTTGTCATTCATTCGCATTTGCCGTTGACCCTCTATCTTGCAGGCCTTAGGGTGCGCGCCTTATTTAAGCTTTTCCGCTATTTCTCGAATATCGACCCGGCTTCGCGGATCTCGAGCCGCGGGGCCCGGTTTTGCCAGTGAGACCCACATGTCGCGCGCAATGACAGGCGCCCAGATGGTGCTTCAGGCTCTCGCCGATCAGGGCGTTGAGCACATTTTCGGCTATCCGGGCGGCGCCGTGCTGCCGATCTATGACGAGCTCTACCAGCAGGACCGCATCAAGCACATCCTCGTCCGCCACGAGCAGGGCGCGGTCCATGCCGCCGAAGGCTATGCGCGCTCGACCGGCAACGTCGGCGTTGTGCTTGTGACCTCCGGCCCCGGCGCCACCAACGCCGTCACCGGTCTCACCGACGCGCTGATGGATTCGATTCCCCTCGTCTGCATCACCGGACAGGTGCCGACCCATCTCATCGGCAACGATGCCTTCCAGGAATGCGACACGGTCGGGATCACGCGGCCCTGCACCAAGCACAATTATCTCGTGAAGGACGTGAATGCCTTGGGCCGCGTCCTGCATGAGGCCTTCTATGTGGCGCGGTCGGGAAGGCCGGGGCCTGTCGTCGTCGACATTCCCAAGGACATCCAGTTTGCCAAGGGCGACTATGCCGGGCTCACCAATTCCCAGCACAAGAGCTATCGCCCGCAGACCGTAGGCGATGAGCGCGCCGTGGCGGCGGCCGTCGAGCTGATGGCATCCGCCAAGCGGCCGATCTTCTATACCGGCGGCGGCATCATCAATTCCGGGCCGCTCGCGAGCGAGCGCTTGCGCGAGCTTGTCCGCATGACCGGCTTTCCCATCACCTCGACCTTGATGGGGCTTGGCGCCTATCCCGCCTCCGACAGTCAGTGGCTCGGCATGCTCGGTATGCACGGCACCTACGAGGCGAACAACGCCATGCATGATTGCGACGTCATGATCTGCATCGGCGCGCGTTTCGACGATCGCATCACCGGGCGGGTCGATGCCTTCTCGCCGGGCTCGAAGAAGATCCATGTCGATATCGACCGCTCCTCCATCAACAAGAACATCAAGGTCGATCTCCCCATCGTCGGCGACTGCGCGCACGTGCTGCAGCAGATGATCGACGCCTGGCAGGCGAGGAAGCCGAAGGTTGACAAGGCCGCGCTCAAGGCCTGGTGGGCCGAGATCGCCCGCTGGCGCGCCAGGAATTGCCTCCATTACAAGAAGCGCGACGACGTGATCATGCCGCAATACGCTATTCAACGCCTCTACGCGCTGACCCGCGGCCACGATGTCTACATCACCACCGAGGTCGGCCAGCACCAGATGTGGGCGGCTCAGTTCTTCAAGTTCGAGGAGCCCAATCGCTGGATGACGTCAGGCGGCCTCGGCACCATGGGCTATGGCTTGCCGGCGGCGGTCGGCGTGCAGATGGCCCATCCGGGCTCGCTCGTCATCGATATCGCCGGCGAGGCCTCGGTCTTGATGACCATGCAGGAGATGTCGACGGCGGCGCAGTACGACCTGCCGATCAAGATCTTCATCCTGAACAACGAATATATGGGCATGGTCCGCCAATGGCAGGAGCTTTTGCATGGCGGCCGCTACTCCCACTCCTACACCGCGGCGCTGCCCGATTTCGTCAAGCTCGCCGAGGCGTACCAGGGGGTCGGCATCAGGGTGGACAAGCCGTCCGAGCTCGACGACGCGATCAAAGAGATGATCGCGGTGCCGAAGCCGGTGATCTTCGACTGCCGCGTCGACAAGCACGCCAATTGCTTCCCAATGATCCCGAGCGGGGAGGCGCATAATCACATGCTGATGGGCGACGACCTGACCGGTGAGGACATCGAGAATGCCATCACCGAGGAAGGCAAAGTGATGGTGTAGGCGATGCGCAGCTTGCTGAATTTCCTCCTCGGCCTCCGGGCGATCATGCTGATCGGCTCGCTCGGTGCCGTCATGGGCTCGCTCGTCATGTTCCTCCAGGGCAGCCTCTATCTCTATGAGGCTTGGCATACGCTGCTGGCGCCGGGGGATATTGGCGGCAAGCAGCTCACGGTGCCCGTGCTCGAGGCCGTGGACTCGTTCCTGTTCGGCATTGTGCTCGTGATCTTCGCCTACGGCGTCGCCATCGGCTTCGTCTTCACGCTGCCGGAGGGCTTCGGCAAAAGGCTCCCCGCCTGGATGAACGTGGCCGGGGTCGGTCAGCTTAAGGAGACGTTGACGGAGGTGGTGGTCGTTGTGCTGATCGTCATCTTCGCGCGCACGGTGGTCGAAGCCGAAGGCAAGTTCGATGCCAGCATGCTGGTCTTGCCCATCTCGATCCTATTTATAGCGGCGGCGTTGCGGCTGATCGATTTCGCCGGCGTAAAGCACGCAGCAGCAGAGGGCCATAAGGAGGAGCGGCGACTCGGGACGCCTGCTCCAGGAAAGAAGCCATGAGCACGCAGCCCGGTTCCGCCTATTCGCTCGACAAGCGCGAGGAGAAGGCCGAGACCCACACCATGACCGTGCTCGTCGACAACGAGCCCGGCGTGCTCGCCCGCGTCATCGGGCTGTTCGCCGGACGCGGCTACAATATCGACTCCCTCACCGTGTCGGAGACCGAGCACGAGGCGCATCTGTCGCGCATCACCATCGTCACCTCGGGCCCGCCCATGGTCATCGAGCAGATCAAGCACCAGCTCGAGCGGCTGGTCCCGGTGCATTCGGTCACCGATCTGACGGTCAAGGGCAACCCCATCGAGCGCGAGCTCGTCATGGTCAAAGTGGCGGGCAAGGGCGAGAAGCGGGTCGAGGCCTTGCGGCTCGCCGAGGCCTTCCGCGCGCAGGTGATCGACGCCTCGACCGAGCATTTCGTGTTCGAGATCACCGGCAAGCAGTCCAAGATCGAGCAGTTCATCGCCTTGATGCAGCCCTTAGGCCTGGTCGAGGTCGCCCGCACGGGCCTTGCCGCCATCTCCCGCGGGGCGGAGCGGATGTGACGCCGCTTGTCAGCGCGCCACTCTGGATATACATTGTATATCCAGAGATCATATCGCCATGAAGATCAAAATCGCCAAATGGGGCAACAGCCTCGCGGTCCGGCTGCCAAAGCGGCTCGCCGAGGAGCTTGGCCTGACGCCGGGGAAGACGGTCGAGCTTCACAAGGAAGGGTCAACGCTCGCCATTGAGACGGCGACCGCACCGAAGATTCCCCATTACCGGCTCGAGGACCTCCTCGCTCAGATCAAGCCTGGCACTGAGGCGCCGCCGTCGGTCGAGTGGGGACCCGACGTCGGCGCTGAGATACTTCCAGACGACGAGTATTCTCGGGGGGAAATAACGCCGGAAACCATGGCTCGGGAGAAGCATGCTGCCCGACGCCGGTGACATCGCTTGGGTCGAATTTGATCCGATCAGAGGAACCGAGCAGGCGGGGCGCCGGCCCGCCCTCCTGGTCTCGGCCCGCGCCTATCACGAGGTGTCCCGCCGGGCCGTGGTCTGTCCGATCACAACGACAGAGCGTGCATGGCCGTTCGATGTGGCCATTCCTTTGACGTGCGAAACGCGGGGCTTCGTCCTTGTCGATCAAGTGCGAACGGTCGACCGCTCCCAACGCATGTTCGACCTTATTGAGACTGTGTCTCCAGGCTTTCTCGCCGAAGTCCGTGGGCGATTGGCGACGCTGCTTGGCATCCCGACCGGTCAGGACTGACGGCAGCGGTCCGCAGCCCCTTGCAATATCCCGTGCCGGGCGGCACAAACGCGGCCGAGCGAGCCAACACCAGGGCAGGGGACAGCGTATGCGCGTTTACTACGATCGGGATGCCGATCTCAATCTGATCAAGGGGAAGAAGGTCGCCATCATCGGCTACGGCTCCCAAGGCCATGCCCACGCGCTGAACTTGCGCGATTCCGGCATCGCCGACGTGGCCGTGGGCCTCAGGCCCGGCTCCAAATCCGCAGCCAAGGCCGAGAAGGCCGGCCTCAAGGTGATGGATGTTCAAGAAGCCGCGAGATGGGCCGACGTGGTGATGATGCTCACGCCTGACGAGCTCCAGGCCGGCATCTGGGAGCAGGACCTTGGGCCCAATATGAAGCCGGGCTCGGCGCTGTTCTTCGCCCACGGCCTCAACATCCATTTCAACCTGATCGAGCCCAGGCCCGACATGGATATCTGCATGGTGGCGCCCAAGGGCCCCGGCCATACGGTGCGCGCCGAATATGTGCGAGGCGCCGGCGTTCCCTGCCTCATGGCCATCGCTCAGGACGCCACCGGCAACGCCCACGACCTGACGCTGTCTTATGCTGCCGCCATCGGCGGTGGCCGCGCCGGCATCATCGAGACGAGCTTCCGCGAGGAATGCGAGACCGACCTGTTCGGCGAGCAGTCCGTGCTGTGCGGCGGCCTGGTCGAGCTGATGCGCAACGGCTACGAGACGCTGGTGGATGCGGGCTATGCGCCGGAGATGGCCTATTTCGAATGTGTGCACGAGGTGAAGCTGATCGTCGACCTCATCTATGAGGGCGGCATCGCCAATATGAACTACTCGGTCTCCAACACCGCCGAGTACGGCGAATATGTCTCGGGCCCGCGCGTGGTGGGGAAGGCCTCCCGCGAGGCCATGAAGCAGGTGCTGGACGACATCCAGTCGGGCAAGTTCGTCAAGGACTGGATGCTCGAGAACCGCGTCAATCAGACGTCCTTCAAGGCGATGCGAGCAAAGTGCGACAGCCACGACATGGAGGTGGTGGGCAAACGCCTGCGCGACATGATGCCGTGGATCGCCGAGCGCAAGATGGTCGACAAGAGCAAAAACTGATTCACCTCTTCCCCTGAGGGGAGAGGTCGGCGCACTTTGCGCGCCGGGTGAGGGGCACGGGGGCGCCATGCTGATCGCGCGCAACGCCAAGATCGTGATGAGCCTCGCGCTCGCGTCCTTCTGCCTGCTGGTCGCCTTCGACAACCTCACCGACTACGGCACGAACTATCTGTTCGTGCAGCACGTGCTCAGCATGGATACGACCTTCCCCGGCAACGCGCTCATGTACCGGTCGATCACCAACCCCGTGCTGTGGCAGCTCGGTTACGCGCTCATCATCGCCGCCGAAGGCGTGACCGGAATCCTCTTCCTTGCCGGCGCCATCCGCCTCTTTCAGCTGCGGAACGCGCCGGGCGCCGTCTTCGATGCGGCCAAGGTCTATGTGGTGGCGGCAGCCACGCTCGCCTTCCTCGTCTGGTTCTTCGGCTTCATGGTCGTTGCCGGCGAGTGGTTCGCCATGTGGCAGTCAGCGACTTGGAACGGTCAGGAGGCCGCCTTCCGCTTCTATATGGCGGTGCTCGCGGTGCTCATCTTCGTCAACCAGCCCGATCCCGATCTGCCGGGGACCACGCCTCCGCGCCCGACGCCCAAGCGCCGCCGCAACGACAAGAAGCAATCGTAGGGTGGGCAACGCTGTTGCCGTTGCCCACGCGAAGTGATGGTGGGCACGCTTCGCTTTGCCCACCCTACAATTGAGGGCCCCCTTGCTCCCGGCCGGACTTCGCATTATTTTCCCAAGCAGGAACAGGTGATCCATGCAGTGCTTGAACGGGCAGAACGGGATGAACGCTGGCGCTTCGGCGCTCGGCGCCCCTGCTCGCGCGCTTGGCGCAACCCTGCGCCTCGTCCTTAGACGCCCCTGAGCGCCTAACGGTCCCGCTTCGGTGGCGGGGCGGCGTTCAGGGGATGGCAATACAAACCCGAGAAAATTCAATCGGCTTGTCAGTCATGCTAGGCTGACCCGCAAAGCTTAAGGACGAGAAACACATGGAGTCCGATCAGGATCACGCAGAGACGGAGCGGCGCCCAGACAAGGACCGCGTCGTCATCTTCGACACCACTTTGCGCGACGGCGAGCAATGCCCCGGCGCCACCATGACCTTCGACGAGAAGCTCGAAGTGGCCGAGATCCTCGACGAGATGGGCGTCGACATCATCGAGGCCGGCTTTCCTATCGCGAGCCAGGGCGACTTCGACAGCGTGCAGGAAATCTCCCGCCGCGCCAAGAACGCGGTCGTGTGCGGGCTGGCGCGGGCGCAAATGAAGGACATCGACCTTTGCGCCGATGCCATCAAGTCCGCCAGGCGCGGCCGCATCCACACCTTTATCGGCACCTCACCGCTCCATCGCAAATATCAGATGGGGATCGACGAGGCAGAGGTGCTCGAGCGGGTGACCGCCTCGGTGACGCGCGCGCGGAGCTACACCGACGACGTCGAATGGTCGGCGATGGACGCCACCCGCACCGAGGCCGATTTCCTCTGCCGCTGCGTCGAGGCCGCGATCAAGGCGGGCGCCACCACCGTCAACATCCCCGACACGGTCGGCTATGCCACGCCCGATGAGTTCGGTGCGCTCATCCGCATGATCCTTGCGCGCGTGCCGGGCGCCGACCAAATCGTGTTCTCCACCCATTGCCACAACGATCTCGGCCTTGCCGTCGCCAACTCGCTGGCCGGCGTGGGCGCAGGCGCGCGACAGGTCGAATGCGCCATCAATGGCCTTGGCGAGCGCGCCGGTAACGCGGCCCTGGAAGAGATCGTCATGGCCATCAAGACGAGAGCCGACGTCATGCCGTTCTGGACCGGCATCGACACGACCATGCTGACCCGGGCCTCCAAGCTCGTCTCGCGCGTGACCGCTTTCCCGGTTCAGTACAACAAAGCCATTGTGGGACGGAATGCGTTTGCCCATGAGAGCGGCATTCACCAAGACGGCGTGCTGAAAAACGCCCAGACCTTCGAGATCATGACCCCGGAAAGCGTCGGCCTGAAGGAATCCTCCCTGGTGATGGGCAAGCATTCCGGGCGCCATGCCTTCCGCGAGAAGCTGAAGGAGCTCGGCTATGAGCTCGGCGACAACGCCTTCGAGGATGCCTTCGTCCGCTTCAAGGCGCTCGCCGATCGCAAGAAGCACGTTTACGACGAGGACCTCGAAGCCCTGGTCGACCAGGAGATCGCGTCCGCCCACGACCGCATCAAGGTGGTGGCCTTGACCGTGATCGCCGGAACCGGCGGCCCGCAAAAGGCGACCATCACGCTCGACGTCGATGGCCGGCAGCACACCCACGAATCGACGGGCGACGGGCCGGTTGACGCGACCTTCCGGGCGATCAAGGCGATCGTGCCCCACGAGGCGCGGCTCCCCCTCTACCAGGTGAGCGCCGTCACCGAGGGGACCGACGCCCAGGCCGAAGTGAGCGTCAGGCTCGAGGCCGATGGCAAGACGGTGACGGGGAGGGGCTCCGACACCGATACTCTGGTCGCCTCGGCCAGGGCCTATGTCAGCGCCCTCAACAAGCTGCTCGCCCGTGAGGCGCGGCGGAAGCCCGAGACGATGCTCGCCTCGTGATGCCGGCATTGTGAGAATCGCCTCTTCAAGGTGCTCTGTCTGAGATTAAGGCGGCCGGCGGCGAACCGGCCGCCTTAACTTTTGCGGCCATCGGGGCTGAATCTGGTGGCACGCCGCCACATTGGGTCGAAGGCTTAACGGGCCCCTTTAACCAGACCCTAAATTGTGGCGAGGGATGCGCCCCCGACTGGGACTCGAAGCGCCGATGTGGCGCTTGGACATGGCAAGCGAATTGTTTTTGCAAAACAGGCTCTCGGCGCATTGCCCGCCATTCCGATTTGCCGCAATGTGAGTGTGCGCTCGACGGACGGTCAAGAACCGATGGCACGGCAGTTGCTTTCTGTTGTTCGCAAGTTTCAGTGGCGTTCATGGCTCCCTCGAGGGTGAGCCGATTTGGGGCGGGCGTATGTTCTCGCGGGTCTTGGGCTTTGTCACTTCCGACATGGCCATCGACCTTGGCACGGCCAACACGCTGGTTTACGTGCCGGGACGGGGGATCGTTCTCGATGAGCCTTCCCTCATCGCCGTCACGCAGCGGGACGGCGAGCGCCAGGTCATCGCTGTCGGCCATGAGGCCAAAACGATGCTCGGACGCACGCCGAGCAAGATCGAGACAATCCAGCCGTTGCGCGATGGCGTGATCGCCGATTTCGCCGCAGCGGAGGAGATGATCAAGCATTTCATCCGCCGTGTGCGCAAGCGCCGGGCCTTCACGGGTCCGCGCATCATGATCTGCGTGCCGGCGAGCGCCACCCCGGTCGAGCGCCGCGCCGTGCATGAGGCCGGTTTGTCGGCCGGCGCAAGGAAGGTCTATCTCATCGAGGAGCCGGTAGCGGCGGCGATCGGCGCCGGCCTTCCGATTTACGAGCCGCGCGGCTCCATGATCGTCGACATTGGCGGCGGCACCACCGATATCGCCGTACTCTCCATGGGCAGCGTGATCTATTCGCGCTCGGTGCGCAGCGCCGGCAACACCTTTGACGAGGCGATCGTCAACTATGTCCGCTTCAAGTACAACCTTCTGATCGGTGCGACCAGCGCCGAGACCATCAAGAAGGAGGCCGGCTGCGCCATCGCCAAGGCGAACGGCGAGCGCGTGGCCATCCACATCAAGGGGCGCGATCTTCAGCGCGGCTTCCCGACCGAGATCACCCTTGAGCCGCATGACATCGCCGAGGCTTTGAGCATGCCGATCCAGCAAATCGTCGGCGGCATCCGGCATGCGCTTGCCGATGTGCCACCCGAGCTCACGGCGGATGTCTGCGAAGCCGGGATCTGGCTGACGGGCGGCGGGGCGCTGCTCGAAAGGCTCGATGTCAGGCTTACCCATGAGACCGGAGTCAAGTTCAGGATCGCCGAAGATCCCCTGCGCTGCGTGGTGCGGGGAACCGGAAAAGCCCTGGAGCAGCTCGACACCATGGCCGATCTTCTGATCAAGCCATGAGCCGGACTTAAACGACGGGGTTGCCAGCTGCGCAAGCCCCGAGAAGAGAAGGAAACGCGGCCAGTCGCGGCGTTTCCATGAAGTGAGACGGAGAATGCGCGGGGAGAGTTCACCGTTCAGGCCGAGGCCACGCCGATCCTGGCGAGGCCCGGGCGAGCTTCTCACCTTTGCGCTCTATTTCCTCTGTGTGGTGCTTCTCGTGCTGAGCCGCATCGGCCACGGCATGATCGCCGACGCGCGAGACCGCCTGGTCGATCTGACCGCGCCTTTGCTCGAAGCCGCATCGGCGCCGGTCATCGTCGGTCGCCACGTCTTGGCGCGGGGGCGCTCTTATGCCGGTCTCTTCAACGAGCTCGATCGTTTGAGAGAGGAGAACGAGCAGCTCAAGCAATGGGAGTGGCGCGCCAAGCTGCTCGAGCACAAGGTCGCGCATCTCCGCTCGCTGTTGAATGCGATCGATGAGCCGGCCCTGCAATACGCCACCGGCAGCGTCATCGCCGATGCGCGCGGTTCCTTCCTCAGGAGCGCGCTCATCAATCTCGGCAGGGACAACGGCGTGCGCATCGGCTACGCCGTGATCAACGGCGATGGCCTTGTGGGCCGCACCGTGGATGCCGGCGCCTCGGTCTCCCGCGTGCTCCTGCTCAACGACCTCAACAGCCGCATCCCGGTGCTGGTCGGCCCTGCCGGCGTGCGCGCGCTCGCCTCCGGTGACAACAGCGCCGAGCTCCGGCTCGACTTCCTTCCCGATGGCGCCTCGCTTTACCCTGGCGATGAGGTCTACACCTCGGGCAGCGACGGCGTGCTGCCGCGCGGGCTTCGCGTGGGCGTGGTGGCGGGCTCTCCGGGCGCCTTCAGGGTGCACCCCCATGCGGAGCTGAACTCGCTCGATGCCGTGAGCGTGCTCTTCTTCGATACGCCCGCCTTGCAGACCACCGACCCGCCTGTCGCCCCTGTTGCACGCGCGCTCTCGGCAACGCCTGAAAGCGTCTCCGCGCTCACGCCCGCGCCACGCCCGACCGCGGCTAACGAGCCACTCCCCACTGAGGGTGCCGTCGGGCACGCGGGAGCGGTCGCCGGCGCTTCACCGGGAGGAGGCGAAGCCGAAGCCCAGCGATGAGTGCGATCCTCCCCGCTCTGTCGGTGCTATTTGCGGTGCTGGCGACGGCTGTCCCATGGGGCCTTCCAGCCGACGCCACCTTCGTGCTCCCCCTCGTCGTGGTGATGATGGTGTTTTGCTGGCGGGCCCTTCCGGGCGCGACGCTGTCCCCTGCCACCGCCATGCTGCTCGGTCTCCTCACCGACGTCACGAGCGGGGGACCCCTCGGCTTTTGGGCACTTCTCACCTTGATTGCCGCAGGCGCCGGCACGCGCTCGCGGCCGCTGGGCGAGGGCTACGAAGTGAGCCTGCTTTGGCTCGTCTGGATAGCGCTCGCCGCCGGACTTGCTTGCTTCGGCTGGCTGCTTGCGTCGCTCTATTTCTTCCGCTGGGTCGATTGGTGGCCGATCGCCTTCGGCGCGGTCGCCTCGATTCCGCTCTTCCCCGTGGTGTTGCACGGCGTCATCTGGATCAGGCGCGGCAGCTTGGGACCCGGCCGGAGCGCGACCTATCGGGGACGCGCATGAAGGAGCGCGATCCTTCGCTCAAGCTGCGCCGCCGCTTCTCGCGGCGTGCGCTTCTTGTCGGTGCAGGGCAGGCGGGATTGTTCGGCTTGCTCGCCTGGCGTCTTCGCCAGTTGCAGATCATGGAGTCCTCCGAATATCGGCTTCTCTCCGACGAGAACCGGGTCAACCGCCAGCTGACCGCGCCGCTGCGCGGCGCCATCTACGACCGCTTCGGCGTGGCCGTTGCCGAGGACAAAGAGAACCTGCGCGTCATCGTCATACCGGCCTATTGCAAGAACCTTGCAGCAACGCTCACAGCGATTTCCGGCATCGTCCCCGTCTCGGCAGCCGATAGAGACCGCATCATGCGGGCGGTCAGGCGCCAGAGCCGTTACCTCCCCATTCTCGTGACCGAAGGTCTCTCCTGGCGGCAGTTCGCGCTGCTCAACGTCCTCGCCCCCCAGTTTCCGGGCGTGCGCACAGACCGGGCGTCCTACCGCCATTACAGTCATGGGAGCAGCACGGCCCATGTGGTCGGGTATGTCGGCATGGCCGGTAAGGGTGAGGTCGACGAGGATCCGGTCATGCGGATTCCCGGCTTCCGCATTGGAAAGACCGGAATCGAGAAGGGCTTCGACCGCGAGCTGCGCGGGCGCGCCGGCAGCATCAGCTACGAGGTCGACGCTCATGGGCGCATCATGCGCGAGCTCGGCTCCAATGCGAGCGAGCCCGGCAAGGATGTGGTGCTCGCTCTCGACCATGAGCTGCAAGCGCTTGCCCTCGACCGGCTCGCCAGCCAGCGCCGCGGCTCACTCGTGGCGCTCGATTGCACCACGGGTGATGTGCTGGTGATGGTCTCGACGCCCTCCTTCGATCCCAATGAGATTGCCTTCAAGGGCGATGCCGGGAAGTGGAAGGCGCTGGTCACCAGTCCCGACGAACCTCTCAACAATCGCGCCGCCGCCGGGCTCTATCCCCCTGGCTCTACCTTCAAGGTCGTGAATGCACTCGCTGGCCTGACCGCCGGCGTCATCACCCCCGACGAGCGGATCACCTGCCGGGGCGGCTACTTCTTCGGCAATCATTTCTTCCACTGCTGGCGCACGCATGGCCCCATCAGTCTCCACGATGCGATCAAGTCGTCCTGCGACGTCTATTTCTACGAGACGGCCCACCGGCTTGGCATCGACCGGCTGGCGGTGACGGGACGCGCGCTTGGCCTTGGTCACACCTATGAGAGCGCATTGGCGGGACAGAAGAGGGGCGTCATGCCCGACACCGCCTGGAAGCGTGCGACGCTTGGGGCGCCCTGGTATGCCGGCGAGACCATCAGTTGTGGGATCGGCCAGGGTTATGTGCTGGCGACGCCGTTGGAGCTCGCCGTGGTGTCGGCAAGGATCGCGTCAGGGAAAGCGATCGAGCCCCGCTTCGTCCGCCCGCAGGGGAGCAGCGCGCGGCCTCCACTCGCTCCTCTGCCCATCGATCCCGTGCATCTTCAGCTCGTCCGCGACGGCATGAGCGCAGTGGTGAACGAGAAGGGCGGCACGGCGACCCGCTCCGTGCTCAGCATTCCCGGCATGCCCGGCGTCCTGATGGCAGGCAAGACGGGGACCGCGCAGGCGTTTGGCCATGGAGTCGCGCATCACTTCACCGGCTGGGAGGCCCAGCCGCATGCTCTGTTCATTGCCTTTGCGCCGGTGGACGCACCACGCTACGCGGTCGCCTGTGTCGTCGAGCATGGCGGCTACGGCGCGCATGCCGCCGCCCCCATCGTCCACGACGTCATGACCGAGCTCTTGCTGCGCGATCCGTTGGCGAAGCCGGCATTCGCCGCGAGCAACCAGGCCGAGGCGCCTTCGGCCTTTGCCGACGCAGGGGTGCAGCGATGAGCATGCTATTCGCCAATGGTTCCGACCGGCCCCAGCTCAAGCTCAGCAAGAAGCTTCTGCTGCTCAACTGGCCATTCCTGTTCCTCATCACCGCCATCACCGCGGTTGGCGTGGCCGCGCTCTACTCCGTGGCGGGCGGGTCTCTAGAGCCATGGGCCAGCCGCCATGTGGTGCGCTTCTGCCTCGGGCTTGCTCTCATCTATGTGGTCGTGCTGGTGGACATCCGCTGGTGGATGCGCGCGGCCTACCCCTTCTATCTCGGCGTGCTCGTCTTGCTCGCTCTCGTCCCGCTCATCGGCGTCGAGAACGGCGGCGCGCAGCGCTGGCTTGGCTTTGGCGAGTACAGCTTTCAGCCGTCGGAGATCATGAAGATCGCCCTCGTGCTGGCGCTGGCGCGCTACTATCAGTGGTTGCCGCCGGAGAAGGTATGGCGCCCTGACGCCATGCTGCCGCCGCTCGTCATGGTCGGGTTGCCGACCGTTCTCGCCCTGGCGCAGCCCGATCTCGGCACCGCGGCGCTGTTCGGGATCGTCGGCTGCGGGATCATGTTCCTCGCGGGCGTGAGCTGGGTCTATTTCATTGGTGCGGTGGTGGGGATCATCGCCGTGCTCCCGCATTTGTGGGAGAGACTGCACGACTACCAGAAGGATCGCGTGCTCACGCTGATCGACCCTCAGCGCGATCCGCTCGGCTCCGGCTACCACATCCTCCAGTCGAAGATCGCCATCGGCTCGGGCGGGCTCACCGGCAAGGGCTTCATGCAAGGCACCCAAGCCCAGCTCAATTTCCTCCCCGAGAAGCACACCGACTTTATCTTCACGATGTTCGCCGAGGAAATGGGCTTCATCGGCGCGGTCGCTCTGCTCGCCCTTTATCTTCTCACGCTGATGTTCATCATCTATATGGCGCTCAGATGCCGCAGCACCTTCGCCAGGCTCGTCGCCGCCGGGATGGGGCTCTGCCTCTTCACCTATGTGTTCATCAATGTGGCGATGGTGACGGGGCTCGTTCCGGTCGTCGGCGTGCCGCTGCCGCTCGTCTCTTATGGCGGCACCTCGATGCTGACCATGATGGTGGGCTTGGGCTTCGTGCTCAATGCCCAGGTCAACCGGCAGGCCCGCATCAGGCGCGAGGAGTTTGGGCTTCTCTGGTGATCGCCAGCTTTCTCGTTTCGGCCGCCCGCTTCCTTCACCGGAAGTGGGCCTTTGTTCGTGCCGATCTCTCCGGCTGGACAGGGCGAGCGGGGCGATGTTAAGGGAGCAACCTTCGGCGCGGGACCCTTGAGGGCCGCCGGTCGGGCGCATAGCTCAGGTGGTAGAGCAGCTGACTCTTAATCAGCGGGTCGTAGGTTCGAGTCCTACTGCGCCCACCAATCATTTGTTACCTTGTGCTGCTTAGGGCGGAGACCCAGAAGCAACGGCGGCGACGTCATTATCCAACGATGCCCGTGCACTTTCCCTTTAAGCTGTCCTTCAGAGCCTTATCAGCAGCGTCTTTCGAAGGGTAGCCGGACTTATTGCCCAGGATCTTCATACCCGCGCTGGCGCTAGGTTTGGAATCAACCACCGCGCAATTTCCCACCGGGTCCAAGATGACGTAGTACGTGGCAGCGGCGAGGGCCGACGTTGACAGTGCTACCACCAAAACAGTTGCGATCAATCCACTCCTCATGGCACTCGTCTCCTTTGGTTTTCAGAATGCGAACACACCATACAGCAAAAAGATGTTCCGCCGCACGCGCTTCCTCGCGTGTTCTGGACACCTAGTCAGCGGGTCGAGGGTTCGCGTCCTTCTGCGCTCACCAAAATTCTGAGGAGACGGCCGTAATGAAGGCTTGGCTGCTGTGCGCTTTTGCCGGCGCGATCATGCTTGGCGCAAGCCTGTGCGCGGCGTCGACCTCTGAGGGCGAGTTCGGCAATGAATGCGTGATGGGTCTCGCGCTGGGCAAGGACATCCAGACCGACTGCTCCGTCAATACGGTCTATGCGGGCAAGACCTATTGCTTCGGCAACGAGACGGCCAAGCAGGTCTTCCTCAAGAAGCCCGAGGAGTTCCTGCTCAAGGCGCAGATTTTCTACTCGAGCAAGAAGCCTTAAAGCCGACTGACCGGCTCCTCGCCCCATTTCACCGAAATTGCGATACCGGAAGGCTTGGCGAGCGGCTATGATCCGCCTCGCCTCGCATCGTTGCGAACGCGGGGGATCATCCCCGACATTGGAGTAAAGATGGAGCACCCCGGATTTTTCGAGCGCGGGGGTCCTTTTCCCCTTCAGGTGATAGCCGACAGGGTGGGCGCCGAGCTCCTCCATGCCCAGGATGGCGCGATAGAGATCGACGATTTGCGCCCGCTCACCGGGGCGGGGGATACGCATCTCACGTTTTGCTCGAGCCGCAAATATGCCGGCCAGCTGGCGGAAACGCACGCGGCCGCCTGTCTCATCAAGCGCCGCGACGCGAGTTTGGTGCCCGAGGGGGCGGCAGCGGTCACCACCGACGTGCCCCATCGCGCCTTCGCCATGGCCGTGGGGCTGCTTTACCCCGATGCCCTTCGGCCGAGAGCCGCCGCGTCGGCGGCGAATCCCGAGGGACGGCTGGTCCATCCGACGGCTGAGATCGCCGAAGGGGTGATCATTGAGCCGGGCGCCATCATCGGCCGCGAGGCGAGGATCGGCGCCGGTACCACGATCGCCGCCGGCGCCATTGTCGGCTATCGCGTCTTCGTGGGGCGCGACTGCTATATCGGGCCGGGCGCGGCCGTGACCCATGCGTTGATCGGCGATCGCGTGACGCTGCACGCGGGCGTGCGGATCGGGCAGGACGGCTTTGGCTACGCCATGGGCGCCGAGGGACACTTCAAGGTCCCACAGATCGGCCGGGTCATCATCGCCGACGACGTCGAGATTGGCGCCAACTCGACCGTCGACCGCGGCTTTCTCATGGACACCACGATCGGCGAGGGGACCAAGATCGATAATCTGGTGCAGGTCGCCCACAACGTCACCATCGGCCGCCATTGCATCATTGTCTCCCAGTCGGGGATCGCGGGCTCGGCGCAGCTTGGCGACTTTGTCATCATGGGCGCTCACTCAGGCGTCGTCGAGCAGGTCAAGGTCGGCAACGGCGCGCTTATTGCCGGCATGGCGCACGTGAAAGACGACGTCGAGGCCGGAGCGCGCATGGGCGGGACGCCCGCCCGCCCGTTCAAGGAATGGGCGCGCGAGCTCGCGGCGGTCAAACGCCTGGCCAGCAAACATCACGCGTCTCCGGACCAGGAAGACTAGGCGCTTTGGAAGCTCCTACGACCCGCTCGGCTCAGACCGTGCGGTGAACACCGTCCCGTCGGTATCGGTGATGGCGACGTCGAGGCCGTTGTCGGCCCCTCGCCCGAAGGTGAAGCGGAAATTCGGGTTGGTGGAGATCGAGAAGCTGCTCTGCATCTGAAACACCAGGTCCCCGCCGCGCTTCACCGTCATCTCCTTGACGAAGCGTGCCGGGATGAAGTTGGCCGTATTGATGTCGAGCTGCATCCCATTGCTGTTGGGATGCTTGATCATGACCTGACCCGACCAGATCGGGCTTGATTCGAGGGCAGGCGGGAAGGTCTTCACGATCATCTTGCCGAGATCGACGGTGTCCGCGTCGGGGTCCTTGGCCTGCATCGCCCCACAGCCGCCGGCCGCCGCCACGAATTTGCTCGCCATGTGCAAAGTGCCGTCCGCCGTCTCGACGATGGCGCGCACATAGGAGAAGCTATCGATGCGAACGCGGGTCGAAAAACTGCGTTCGCCGCCCGAGCCGGCAGCCGGACCGAAGGTGAGGGTGGCGACGACGGGGCTCGGATTCTTGTCGATGATCAGCGTGAGCGACTTGAGCTCCTGGGTGACCGAGGGCGGCACGTGCACGGTCAAGGGAACGAGGCTCGCATCCTCGGCCGTCCCCGGGGCCTCGAGCACGACCATGCCGTCTTCCGCCTGGATCGGGCGATCGCCGAAGGTCTGCTGCTTGAGGGCGGGCCAAACGTCTTCCTCGGCCTTAGCGGCAGGAGACAGCAGGAGAAGGAACAAGGCGCCAAGGGCTGCCGCTCTGCCCGCGCGGGCTAAGCTCTTGATCCGAAAGGTCATGGCGCCGTTCTCTTTATTGTCTGTCGCCCGCATCATATCACTCCCATTCGAGCTCTGCGAAGGCCGCCGTGACGTTGCGGACATGATACTGGTCGAACAGCTTCCAGGCGTCGCGCTCGGAAAAGCCTGCGATTTTGGTCGCATCCTCCAGGGTCTTGCCGTCCTTGATCAATTTTCTGACATCGCCCGCGATGGTCGCGAGATAATGCTGCTCGGGCTCTAGCGCCTCCGGCAGCTCCATGGCGTGGGGCCCGTGTCCCGGGACGACGCGGGCGGCCTGTCTCCGGGAAAGCTCGTCCAGCAGCGCGAGCCAGCCCTTGATCGACCCGTCAAGCGTCGGCACATGGACGGAGAACAAGAGGTCGCCGAGGAACAAAGTGTCGGTCGCCGTGTCGGTGATGGTCAGGTCGTTGTCGGTATGCGCCGTCGCTTGCGTTTGGCAAACGAGGCTGCGGCCGCCGAGATCGAGCGTCAGGCTGTCTTCGACGGCGAGTGTCGGCAGGACGATCTCGATGCCTTGGAACGCCTCGTCGCCCAGCATCTGCTTGTTGATGGCAAGGTAGCGGTCGGCGCGGGAGGCAAGTCCGCGCGCAAGCTTATGGTGCCCGACGAAAGCGGGCGCGTCCTCCCTGAAGGCCACGTTGCCGAAGACGTGGTCCGGGTGCATGTGGGTATTGATCACATAGCGGACCGGCTTGTCGGTCACGGCGCGAATGGCGTCTCTGAGCTCACGCCCCAAGACCGCGCTCCCCAGCGTATCGATGACGGCAACGGCCTCGCTGCCCACGACGAAGCTCGCATTGGCCATGTCGCCGCGATTTTCCGGCGACTGGATCTCGTAGCGGCCTTGGTGAACGAAGACGCCGGGCGCAATCTCGCTCGTCTCGAGTTGATCGGCGGCGTGAGCCGGGACATAGCGGAGCAGCGGATACGAAGCGAGCACGAGCGCCGCCCGCAGCAGGTCTTGGCGCGAAATCAGATGCCAGCAACACATAGGGCGTCGCGTCTCCCTGGGCGCCGATGATCGTCGCCCTCGGGCGATGCGACCACGTCTTAGCTTAACGAAGACCATTCGAGCCACCCTTGCGGCGAAGTTGTGGCGGCGCGGACGCTCGCGGGCGGGAACCGGTCCAAGGCGTAAACCGTTAGCCCTGCGGCTGGTTTGCCACCCCGCAAGGCGGCTCCCTTCATCGTCAACTTCAAGATGGTGGACACCGACGGTAACGGAAAAATCAGCCAGGACGAGTTCAAGCAAGGCTGCAAGAACGGATGGGTGCAGGAGGCTTCGGCTGCCGGCACCCAGGCGGCGACTGGGACGGCTTCACCGGAAGTCCCTAAGGAATAGAGCGTCCTAGCCCAAGCGGGCCGCTTGCCATCCCATTGCGCTCGGCGAATGACCGGGCCAGAATGACGACCAAATGAATTCCGGGCCGGGCCTCTTACCGGCCCTTTTTGTTTGCCGTCCGTTCGTATACTTTACGCTGGCGCAAAAGGGAGGGTGCTTGAATGCGAATTCTTATCGTTTTGATTGTTATTGCCGCCGTTTTTGTCGTGGTGCAGGCCCAACGGCACGGCTGCAAGTACGACGCGACTCTGTTCAGTTGCGTGATCGGAAAATCAGGAGGCGAGGCTACGAAGACACCACCGGCGGCGGCGCCTGAGACACCGGCTCCTGAGGCGCCGGCACCTGAGACACCGGCACCAGCGGCACCGGCACCGGCCCAGTAAGCCCCCGCCTTTAGGTCGCGAGCGGCAAAGCCCGCCCTCCGGGGCGGGCCGCGCCGGGGGCGATCGCGACACTTGATAGTCTCGCTTTAGTGCTATCCGCCATGCGGATCGGCCCGGTCGGGCATGGGCGCCCTTAACAAGGCGCCTGGACCGGGCTGTTCCCATGCGCGCCGCCGGCTCGTCGCGGGCGCGTGTTGATGGCCCGTCCGCCTTGGGCGAGGTTCATTGAACCTTCACATGGATGACAATTAGCGGGACAGCGCTTGGTCTGGCCATTGACAGGGCGTTGCCTCCTCGAAACTATTGCTTTTGCCACGCACACTTCCGGACGCGCGCTCATATCGGCTGTACGGTGGAACGATGACCACTGCGAGAGACTATGCCCTGCAGGCTGCGGCCTCCTTGGCGAAACTGCTGCCGCCCGGCACCGATGCCGGAGAGGTGGCCGCTGTCATTCAGCAGGTCTTGGAGACCGCTTCGCGCGAGCACGAGACGGTCGAACGGAAGCATTTGGCGGAGGCCGAGGAACGAGCGTCGCGCCTCCTCTCGGCTTCGCCGGCCGTGATTTACAGCTTCAAGGCCAAGGACGATTTCGCCGCGACCTTCGTCAGCGACAACATCACGGCCCTGTTCGGCTACGGCCCCCGCGAATATCTCGACAATCCGAATTTCTGGCGCGAGCACGTTCACCCTGAGGACCTTCCGCGGATCGAGGCCGAGGTGACCGGCCTTTTCCAAGAAGGCAAGCACGCGCTCGAATATCGCTTCCGCCGCAAGGACGGCTCCTATTGCTGGGTGAATGACGAGCAGCATCTCGTTCGCGACGCCAAGGGCGAGCCCGCCGAGATCGTGGGCTCGTGGAGCGACATCGGCGCCCGCAAGGCGGCCGAGGCGGCGGAGGATAAGACGCGCGAGCGGCTCGCCCTCCTGCTCGATACGGCGCCTTCGGTGATCTACAGCTTCAAGGCGAGCGGCGACTATGCGCCGACCTTCGTCAGCGAGAACATCAAGCGCCTCCTCGGCTACTGCCCCGACGAATATCTGAAAAACGCCGATTTCTGGCGCGCCCGCGTGCATCCCGACGACATCCTCTCGGTCGAGGCCGAGCAGGCCCTCCTGTTCGAGCAGGGCCGGCACGCCGCCGAGTATCGCTTCCGCAAGAAGGACGGCGGTTATCGCTGGGTCAGCGACGAGCAATATCTGATCCGGGACGAGAGCGGCGAGCCTTTGGAGATCGTCGGCTCCTGGAGCGACGTCACCGACCGCAAGAACGCGGAAGCCGCGGAGAATGCTGCGCAGGCGCGGCTATCCGTCTTGCTGGAGAGCGCGCCGTCGGTGACCTACAGCTTCAAGGCGAGCGGCGACTACGCGCCGACCTTCGTCAGCGAGAACATCAAGCGGCTGCTCGGCTATTGCCCCGAGAAATATCTGGAGCACGCGGACTTCTGGCGCAACAACGTCCACCCCGAGGATCTCGCCTCCGTCGAAGCCGAGCAGGCCAAGCTCTTCGAGAAGGGCCGGCACACCGCCGAATACCGCTTCCGCAAGCGGAACGGCAACTATATCTGGGTCAGCGACGAGCAATATCTGCTGCGCGGCGACGACGGCGAGCCCGCCGAGATCGTGGGCTCCTGGAGCAACGTCACGGCGCGCAAGCAAGCCGAGCAGGCGGGGAACGCGGCGCGGGCGCGCTTCGACCTGTTGCTGCATGGCGCCCCTGCCGTGGTCTACAGCTTCGAGGCCGGCGGCGAATACGCGCCGACCTTCGTCAGCGACAACATCAAGCGCGTGCTCGGCTACGATCCCGACGAATATCTGAAGGATCCTGACTTCTGGCGCGCCCGCGTGCATCCCGACGACCTCGCCGCCGTCGAGGCGGGGCAGGCGAAGCTCTTCGCCGAAGGGCGGAATGTTGCTGAATACCGCTTCCGCAAAGCCGACGGCATCTATTGCTGGGTCAGCGACGAGCAGCACCTTGCCAAGGACCAGAACGGCAATCCGCTCGAAGTGATCGGGTCGTGGAGCGAGGTCACCGCGCGCAAGACGGCGGAGCAGGCCGCCTTGCAGCAAAGCGAGCAGCGGCTGACCGACGCCATCGAGACGATCTCGGAAGGCTTCTCCCTCTACGACATGGAGGACCGCCTCGTTCTCGGCAACCACAACTATGCCGAGCTGTTCGACTATGGCGAAGGCCCGCCGAAGCCGGGCGCGACCTATGAGGAGATCGTCCGCAGCGCGGTGGTGCACGGTCTCATCGAGGATGCCAAGGGCAGGGAAGAGGGCTGGCTCAGGCAACGTCTCGCCGACCACCGCAATCCGGGCGAGCCCTTGCTGCAACATCGCTCCGATGGCCGCTGGCTCCAGATCAGCGAGCGGCGCACCGAGACGGGCGGCACCGTCGCCGTCTATAGCGACCTGACCGACGTCAAGGAAAGCGAGCAAAGGGCCGCCGCCGCCAACCTGCTGATCCTGCAAAGCCTGCGCTATGCGAGCCGCATCCAGAACGCCGTCTTGCCGGCGCGCCGCGAGCTCGATTCCGTCGCCGCCGACCATTTCCTCATCTGGGAGCCGCGCGACATCGTCGGCGGCGACTTCTTCTGGTTCCAGCCCATCAAGGACGGCTACGCGGTCATCGTCGGCGACTGCACCGGCCATGGCGTGCCGGGAGCGTTCATGACGCTGATCGCCTGGGGCATGCTCGACCGCATGCTGCGCTTGGTTTCGAGCGACAAGCCGAGCCAGCTCCTGGCCGGCCTGCATCGCGGGGTGAAGAGCCTGCTCGGCCAGAACGAGGCGCAGGGCGAGACCGACGACGGGCTCGAGGTCGGCGTGTGCTTCATCAGGCCGGCGGAGCGCCAGATGACCTTCGCCGGCGCGCGATTCTCCCTCTGGCGGGCGAACCAGAAAGGCGTCATCGAGATCAAGGGCGATCGCAAGGGGTTAGGCTATCGGCGCTATCCCGAGGAGACGACCTTCACCGACACCACTTTGCCCTTCGATAATGACGACAATTTCTACCTCACCACCGACGGCCTCATCGACCAGATCGGCGGCCCCCGCGGCCGCTCCTTCGGCAAGCGGCGGTTTCAGGACCTGCTCAGGCAAAATCGGGGGGCCTCGATGCGCCAGCAGGAGGAAGTCTTGCGCCGGGCCCTCACCACGTATCAGGGTCAGCAAATCCGCCGCGACGATCTCACGGTGCTGGGCTTCGTGCCGCATTCCTAGGAGATGCCGATGCTCGCCGGGCAACTTATGGACACGCGGGCATTGCTGCACAAGCAGGGCGTCATCTTCGCCTATAGCGGTTATGTGACCGAGCTCGTGCTGAGCGGTGTCGGCGAGGCGCTGAAGCAGAAGCTCACCATCGATGACGCCGACACCAAGACGCTCCGCAGCGTGTTCGCCGTCTTCGTCGAGCAGATGCAGAACATCATCCGCTACTCGGCCGAGATGGCGCAGCCCGCGCCGCCTCCGGCCTCCGATGAAGGCGCGCTCAAGGAAATCCGCTACGGCATCCTGACCATCGGCAAGGAAGGCGGCGACTACGTCGTCTGCGCCGGCAATCTTATCCGCCAGGCCGATGTCGAGCGCCTGCGGGCCCGCTTAAGCAGGATCAGGGACATGAGCAAGGACGAGCTGAAGGCCCTTTATAAGGAGCAGTTGCGAGCGGAGCCGGAGCAGGGCAGCAAGGGCGCCGGTCTCGGCTTCATGGAGATCGCGCGCCGCGCCACCAAGCCGATCGAGTTCGATTTCACCGACGTCGACGGCGATCACGCGTTCTTCGCGCTGAAGGCGACCATCTGAGAAGGGCCTGAGCGATGCAAAATCTCGACATCCCGGGCACCCCCCGCACTCCGGCAGTGACCTTCGATTTCGCCCAGCACCACCTCAGGATCAAAGGCGAGTCCTATCCCGAGGACGTGACCGAGTTCTATGGGCCCGTGTTCACCGGGCTCGACGCCTATCTCGGCGGTCTCGGCCAGGGCAGCTGCCGCTTCGATTTCGAGCTCATCTATCTCAACAGCTCGAGCGCCAAGGCGATCATGATGCTGATGGACAAGCTCGAAGCCGCCGCGGTGAAGGGGGCTTCGGTCGACGTCTACTGGTATTACGACAAAGAGGACGACACGATGCAGGAACTCGGCGAGGAATTCGGCGAGGACCTCCAGAACGCCAAGTTTCATCTCGAGAAGATGAGCTGTTGATGTCGACCGACGACCTATTCGCGGCCGAGGAGGAGGTCATCTCGGCGGCGCAGGGGCTGATCGCGGGCGGCGGCTTCGCCGACCGCGAGGACCGGCAGCGTTTCGAAAAGCTGCTCAAGGACTATCAGAAGCTGTTCCGCACCACGCGCCGCCTGATGCGCTTGAGCGATCGGAATGAGCAGCAGCTCAACGCGCTCAGCCAGGAGCAGCGCCGCGCCAACGAGATCATCGCGCTCAAGAACAAGGAGCTCGAGGCGCTCTCCAAGAAGCTCTCGAAATATCTCTCGCCCCAGATCTACCACTCGATCTTCACCGGCGCCCAGAGCGTGGAGCTCGCCTCGAGCCGCAAGAAGCTGACCATCTTCTTCTCCGACGTGGTCAATTTCACCGAGACCACTGACAAGCTCGAATCCGAGGACCTCACCAACCTGCTCAATCGCTACCTGACCGAGATGTCGAATATCGCGCTCGAGTTCGGCGCCACCATCGACAAATATATCGGCGACGCGATCATGGTGTTCTTCGGCGACCCCGAAACGAAGGGCGTGAAAGAGGACGCCCGCGCTTGCGTGCGCATGGCCATCGCCATGGTGCGGCGCTTGCGCGAGCTGCAGGCCGAATGGCAGGAGCTCGGCGCGGAAAAGCCGTTTCACCTCCGCGTCGGCATCAACACCGGCTACGTGACCGTCGGCAATTTCGGCAGCGATGACCGCATGGACTATACGATCATCGGCAGCGCCGTGAACTTGACGGCGCGGCTCCAGTCGCATTCGGAGATCGACGGCATCCTGATCGGTCACGAGACCTACTCGCTGGTCAAGGACGAGGTGGCGGCCGAGGAGCTGGCGCCGATCAAGGTGAAGGGGTTCGCCGAGCCGATCCGTTGCTACAAGCTGCTCGGCCTTTATGACGATCTCGCCCGCGAGGGCACCGTCATCCGCGAGGAGAGCGACGGCTTCAAGATCCTGCTCGATCTCAGGAAGCGCGGCAAGGCCGAGGCCGTCGAGGCCTTGGAGGCGATCCTTACGCGGCTCAAAGAATAGGCCCCGGAAGGGCGCGCGCTCACAGGAACCACAGCCAGGTCACCGCCGCGAACAGCGGCAACAGGATGGCGCCCGACCACAGCATATAACCGATGAAGCTCGGCATCTTGATGCCGCGCTCCTCGCAGATCGACCGCACCATGAAATTGGGGGCGTTGCCGATATAGGTGTTGGCCCCCATGAACACGGCGCCGGCCGAGATGGCGAGCAGCGTCGAGGCGAGCGGCCCCATCAGCTCCTGCGCGTCGCCGCCGGCGAGATTGAAGAACACGAGATAGGTCGGCGCATTGTCGAGAAAGCTCGATAGTCCGCCGGTCAGCCAGAAATAGGCGGCATCGACCGGGCGGCCGTCTGGCGTCGAGACGAGGCTGAGAAGGGGCGCGAAAGGGCCCCCCTCGCCGGCGCGGAGCATGGCCAGCATCGGGATCATGGTGATGAAGATGGCGGCGAACAGCATGGCCACCTCCTGGATTGGGATCCAGGTGAACGCGTTCTCCACGCGGATCGGCCGTGGCGTGGTCTTCCAGGAGAGGAAGCTCATCGCCAGCAGGACGCTATCGCGCACCAAGCCGTTCACCGGCAGCTCGATGCCAAGCCCGATCGGGATCGTGGCGTCTCGCTGCCACACCCCGCTCACGAGCACCGTACCGGCAACAGCCGCGAGGTAGATCACGTTGTGAAGCCCCTCGATGCGGAGCTGGCGCGGGATGCGGCTCTTTCCCCTGACCTCGGCCGACTCGCGAGTCCAGGCGAGCCGGTCGATGACGTAGAAGAGCGCAAGCAAGAGGCCGCTCACGAGCAGCATGGGCCGCAGCATGGCCCCCAATGGCCAGAGGAAGTCGACGCCCTTGAGGTAGCCGAGGAACAAAGGTGGCCCAAGAGGCGTGAGCGAGCCGCCGATATTGCAGACGAGGAAGATGAAGAAAACAAAAGTCTGCACCTTGTGTTGGCGGTGCCTGTTGGCCTCGATTAGCGGGCGGATCAGCAGCATGGAGGCGCCGGTGGTGCCGAACAGATTGGCGGAGAGCGTGCCGAAGGCGAGGATCGCCGTGTTCGTGGCGGGCGTGCCGACGAGATTGCCGCTGACGCGGATACCGCCGGCAATGACGAACAGCGCGAACAGTAAATTGATGAAGGGGAAGTAGTCGAGCAGCAGCGCGTGCAGGAATTCGGTCGAAGCCGTCATCACGCCGAAGGCGACGGCGCAAGGGAGAAGAAAGAGAAGCGCCCAGAAGGCCGCGACTTTGCCGAAATGATGCTCCCAGAAATGCGGAGCGACGAGCGGGAGGAGCGCGATGGAGAGGAGGAGGCCGGCGAAGGGGAGCGCCCAGACGAGGCTCAACGCTCCGCCATCGATATGAGCTGCCGCTTCCGCCACGCTGCTCTCCGCTGACAAGGTGCCCCCCGCTATCGGGGCTGCAAATGCGTTTTTAGCGTCAGGTCACGCCTCGCGCCAAGGCGTTATGGCGCAGCTGGCGCTGACGCGGCTTTGCCCCTCGATGCGATGTCCGAAGCCTGGAAGCGAGGGAAGCCGGCATCAACCTTGGCGCCGGGCGGGGCTTTGGCGTAGCGGAACCCGGTCTTACGACCGCTCGCGCTTGCCTTGCGGCAGGTCGTCGTTCGCGGGCAAACGCCGCGTGCTCTCCTTCAGCGCCTCTTTCAACGACAGGGGCCGGCGATATTTGCGCAGGAGGTCGGTGAAGGCTTCGTCGGCGAGCCCCTGCACGCTTGTGCCCAAGTCCTTCGCGAGCAAGTCCAGCGCAAGCCAGATCTCGGGCGTGAACTCGATCAGCTTGCGCTTGGCGTAGCTGCTACGTGCGGGATCGGACATGCTCTAAGCATAGCCGATTCGTTGCCGTTCCAAGCCGGTAACTCGGATGGGGAAGCGCTCCGGCGCCTTACCCTTGCGGCGTCTCGGGAACGATGACGCGAAGCGCGCGGGGCCGTGAACGATAGCGAAGCGGCGTGTGCATGATCCTCACCTCGCCGTCGAGTGCCACCGGCAGCCGGCTCGTCTTGGCGCCGATCTCGGCCGCGCGGAGCTGAAGCGTATCGAGGTCGCGCGCCTGATCCATGCGGCCGAAGCACAGGCGGCAGACCATCAGGAAGAACTCCAAGGGGCTGCGCGGCTTCACCACATAGAACCACAGCTCGCCGGCATCGAGACGCTGGCGGCGTCCGAAGGTGAAGAGCTCCATGCCGTATTCGTTGTTGCCGACGAAGAGGCAGGGCGTGCGGTAGGGCCGCGCAAAGCCTTGGGCGCTGATGCGCAAGCGCCGCCGCGGGAAGTGGCGGAGCATGCGGAAGAAGGCCGGCACCATGGCCATCCATTTGGCGAGCTTGTGGGCGGCCCTCCGCCGCTCCCGGTCGATCACCATGTAGGGATAGATGCCGATCGAGGAGTTGTTGATGAAAATCTCCCCATTGACCTCGGCGAGGTCAATGACGCGCGTATGGCCTCTGGCGATCGCCGCCGCCGCGTCTTCGACTTTTAAGGGGATGCCGAGATCCTTGGCGAAATGATTGAGCGTGCCGAGAGGGAGCACCCCGAGCGGCACGGAACTGCCGGCGAGCACGCTCGCCACCGTGCGGATACTGCCGTCGTCGCCGCCGATGACGATGGCGTCGATCTCGCCGCGCTTGGCGCGATCCAGCGCCGCCTCCGCCGCCTCGCGCAGTCCCTCGCCTTCCACGAAGCGGATTTCCGCGGCGACGCCATGCAGCGCGAAGGAGGCCGACAGGGCGGACTGCACGTCCTCGGCAAGCGCCTGGCTGAAGGCGCCGGCGCCCGCGTTCATCAGCGCCGCCACCCGCCTCACCGCGACCGACGGCGGAGGCTCTGAAGCAATCTCTAGCGCGGAGGCTTCGACCATGGGTCTTCGACCTAGCATGATCCGGAAAAGTGGGAACCGGTTTTCCGAAAGGATCATGCTCAAACAAGAAAGCTAGAGCGCGATCGCGATTGGAGTCTCGGCCGCAGCGCCGATCGGCTGCAAGCGAACCTAACAGTGCATGAGGGTGTGGCGGAAGGGCGCGCCGGCTTCTTACATCCTCGCATCGGCCCCGAGGCTCGACGGCAGGTGCAAGGTTGTGAGCCAGCCGGAGACCCGCCGGCGAACCATCGGCGCGATGTCGTGATCGCTTGCGCGGCTGAGCCAGCTTCGGACCGCGAAATCGAGGAGCCTCGGGCCGAGCGGGCCGAGGTCGAGATGGTAGACGATCCAATAGAGAAGCGTTGTCATGGGCGCTTAACTAGGAACCGACCGTGGCGGTTGCGTGGCCTGGTGGTAAAATTTCCGTGCCATCGCAAACCTCTGAAAGATTTATGATTTCCGCGCTTCCTCGATATAGAGCTCGCGGAAGGCGCGCGCGACCGGGCCTGGCCGCCCGTCTCCGACCGGAACCCCGTCGATCTCGACCACCGGCAGCACGAAGGCCGACGCCGCGGTCATGAACGCCTCCCGCGCGGCAAGCGCCTCGGCGACGCTGAAGGGACGCTCCTCGAAGCTCGCGCCCTCCATGGCGGCAAGCCGGAGCACGGCGCGCCGCGTCACGCCCGGCAGGATATGGTGCCCGAGCGGCTGGGTGCGGATCACGCCTTGGGCGTCGAGGATGAAGGACGAGGACGAGGTCCCCTCGGTCACGCAACCGTCCTCGACCATCCACGCCTCGTAAGCGCCTTTCAGCTTCGCCGCCTGCTTGCCCATGGCCTGGGCCAGCATCGCGGTGGACTTGATGTCGCGCCGCTTCCAGCGGAGGTCGGGGATGGTGATCACCTTCACTCCCGTCACGGCATAAGGGTTGGCAATGAGGGGGCGGCTCTGGGTGAAGGCGACGACGGTCGGTGTGGCGTTCTCGGGGTAGGCGAAGTCGCGGTCGGCAGCTCCGCGGGTGATCTCCAGATACACGATGCCTTCGTCCACGCCGTTCCGCTTGATCAGCTCGTCATGCAGCTCCCGCAAAGCCCCATGGCTCATGGGGGCGGCAAGCGCAATCTCTCTGAGCGAGCGGTCGAGGCGGGCAAGATGAGCATCGAAATCGACGAGGCGCCCGCCGAGTACCGCCGTCACCTCGTAGACGCCGTCGCCGAAGAGGAAGGCGCGGTCGAAGACCGAGACCTTCGCCTCTGCCTCGGGCACATAGCTGCCATTCACATAGACGATGCGGGACATGAGGCTTCAGGAGGCGGCGAGCTGCCGTTCCTCAGCAAGAGGAGGGGGAAGCTTGCACGCGCAGGCCCGCCTCCTCGATGAGGGCGAGGTCGTCGGCCGCGTCGTTGTTGGCGGTGGTGAGCAGCTTGTCGCCGTGGAAGATCGAGTTGGCGCCGGCCAGGAAGCAGAGGATCTGCGCTTCTTTCGACAGCGCGCGCCGCCCGGCGGAGAGCCGCACCCGCGACAACGGCATCAGAATGCGCGCCGTGGCCACCATGCGCACGAGATCGAGCGGGTCGACCGGCGGCCGGTCTTGCAACGGCGTGCCGGGCACGGCGGCGAGCGCATTGACGGGGACGCTTTCCGGATGGGGATCGAGATTGGCGAGCGTCTGCAGCAATCGCGCCCTGTCCTCCACGCTCTCGCCCAGGCCGATGATGCCGCCGCAGCACACCTGGAGCCCGGCGCTGCGAACCCGCGCCAGCGTATCGAGCCGCTCCTGATAGGTTCGCGTGGTGACGATCTCGCCGTAGAATTCGGGCGAGGTGTCGAGGTTGTGGTTGTAGGCGGTGAGCCCCGCTTCGGCGAGGCGGTCGGCTTGCGACTGCGTCAGCATGCCGAGGGTGACGCAAGCCTCCATGCCGAGATCCCGCACGCCGCGCACCATGGCGAGGACGTTGTCGAAGGCTTCCCCATCCTTCACCTCGCGCCAGGCGGCACCCATGCAGAAGCGGGTCGCGCCCGATTCCTTGGCGAGCTTGGCCTTGGCCAGAACATCGTCGGTGTCGAGAAGCGTTTCCCGCTTGAGCCCGGTCGTCTTGGCGTAATGCGCCGATTGTGCGCAATATTTGCAGTCCTCGGGGCAGGCCCCGGTCTTGATCGAGAGGAGCGTCGCGAGTTGCACCTCGCCGTCAGCGTGGAAGCGGCGATGCACCGCGCGGGCCTGGTCGACGAGGTCGAGCAGGGGTGCGGTGAGGTGGGCGAGAACCTCCTTGGCTGTCCAGTCGTGGCGGGTTTCCGAAGCCGTGTGCTGCTCGCGCGAGGTCTCCGCCGGATGGCCCTTGCCGTTGATAGGATTCGCCGTTTCGAAGGTTTGGGACACGGGGCTCACGCGTTGCGATTGCTGCCGGTTGGGCCCTTCGCTAATACAGGATCATGGTCGGAAGCGAAAGAAGGTACCAGGCCTTTCTCGATGCGCGCGGCCGCGAGGGCTTGCGGCGATATTTGACCGGCGTGGCGGCTCTCGATGCGCGGACCATCAGCGTCGAGGGCCGGTCTTACCTCAATCTCGCCAGCAACGATTATCTTGCTCTCCGCTTCCACCGGGCCCTGATCGGCCGCGCCGCGGAGTGGGCGAAAGCCTATGGCGTGGGCTCTGGCGCGTCGCGCCTCGTCACCGGCAATCTCGATGTCTTCGCCCCGATCGAGGCCAAAATCGCCAAGCTCAAGGGGAAGCCCGCGGCGCTGATCATGGCATCTGGGTTCCAGACCAATGCCGCCGTGTTGCAGGCGCTCCTCGACGGCAGCGTGCTCGGCGCCGAGCCCCTCGTCTTCGCCGACCGCCTCAATCATGCGAGCATGCATTTCGGCTGCCAAGCAGCCGGCGTGCACCAGCTCCGCTATCGCCATTGCGACATTGGCCATCTCGGCGAGCTCTTAAGTCAATATCAAGGCGATAGAAGGCCCCGCTTCATCCTGACCGAGAGCGTCTTCTCCATGGATGGCGACGTGGCGCCGCTCAAAGATATCGCGAAGCTTGCCCGCGCGCATGACGCGACCCTTGTCGTCGACGACGCGCACGCGACCGGCATTCTCGGCGAGGAGGGAAGGGGCCTCTCGGGCGATTCCGATATCGCCATCGGCACCTTCTCCAAGGCGCTTGGCGGCTTCGGCGGCTATGTCGCCTGCTCGGAGACGGTGCGCGACTATCTCATCAACCGCTGCGGTGGTCTCATCTACTCGACGGCGCTGCCGCCTCCCGTGCTCGGCGCCATCGATGCGGCGCTCGACCTTGTTCCTGCCATGGATGCCGAGCGCGCTCACGTCGCGAGCCTGGCGATGCGGTTTCGCACCGGCGCGAACGCGCTTCGCCTCGACACCGGCACCTCGACCACGCAGATCGTGCCCGTCATCCTGGGCTCCCCCGAAGCCGCCTCTGCCATGAGCGCGCGCCTCCGCCAGGCGGGTTTCTGGGCTTCTTCGATCAGGCCTCCCACGGTCCCGTCCGGCACGGCGAGGCTCAGGCTAGCCTTCACCGCCGCGCACGAAGAGTCTGATATCGATCGCCTCTTGGACGTTCTCGCCCAACAAGACTTGGCCCCCCACGCAAGCGCGATGTGACGTGAAGCAAGATGCGCTTCGTCCTTGTCCATGGCTGGGGATTCCACGCCGGCATCTTTGCCGATTTCATCGGCCATCTTGAGGACGCCGAGGTCACGCTTATCGATCTCGGCTTCGTCGCCGGCGGCCCGAAAGGCGCAAGCGACTGGCCGTCAGACGCCATCGCCATCGGCCATTCCCTCGGGCTGTTGTGGCTGCTTCAACGCGGGGCAGGCCGCTTCCGGGCGCTGGTCAGCGTGCAAGGCTTCGATTGCTTCTGCTGCCACGTGGCGCCCGCGCGCGTTGCCGCATTGCGGCGGGGGCTTGAGCGGGACCCGGGCGGAACGCTCCAGGCCTTCTGGCGGTCCTGCGGCGCCTCGGGTTTTGCCCTCCCCGCGGCGCTCAACGTCGCGCGCCTCGATGAGGGGCTCGATTGGCTGATGCATTGGGACGCGCAAAAGGCTAAGGGAGAGCTTGCCTGCCCCAAGCTCGCTCTGGCCTCCCGCGACGATGCGATCGTGCCCGCGTCCATGACCGAGGCGATATGGAACGATGCCGGGAATGCCGGCATTATCTGGTCGCCGGACGGCGGCCATGTTCTTCCCTTGAGGCACCCGCGATGGTGCGCGCGTCATGTCCTTGAATTCGCCCATGCTCTCCCGTCGTAGCGCCGAGGTCGCGGCAAGCTTCGGTGCGCGGGCGGAAGACTACGAGCTGCATGCCGGGCTGCAACGCGCCGTCGCTGATCGCCTCGCACGCCTCCTGCCTGTGCTTGACCGCCCTCGTGTGCTCGAGCTTGGCTGCGGCACCGGGCTGTTCAGCCGCCACCTCGTCAAGCGCTATCCCGACGGCAGCTTCATCCTCACCGATGTCGCCCCCGCCATGATCGCCGAATGCCGCCGCAACCTTGCACCTGCCGGGGCGGCCCGCCTCAGCTTCGAGGTGATGGATGCAGGCCAGGACGGGGGCCATGCGGATCTCGACCTCATTGTCTCAAGCATGACGCTGCACTGGCTTGCCGATCCGGCAGCCAGTCTTCAACGCTTAAGGCGACTTCTCGCCCCTAATGGGGTCTTGCTCTATGCGACGCTAGGGGCCGCGAGCTTCCCCGAATGGCGCGCCGTGCTTGCGGCGGAAGGATTGCCAAGTGGGCTCGCCGACATCCCCGCGCTCCCGGGCGTCGTCGATGAA
This sequence comes from Methyloceanibacter sp., assembly GCA_041500805.1. Lineage (GTDB taxonomy): Bacteria > Pseudomonadota > Alphaproteobacteria > Rhizobiales > Methyloligellaceae > Methyloceanibacter. The sequence goes on along the minus strand of JBGQMX010000003.1, from coordinate 20,490 downwards.
GAGCGTGTGGTGCCCGATGGCGATACGCTGTCCTTCCTCCGCCGCATGAAGGCGGTGGGTGGGCTCACGCCGAAGGAAGGCTACACCAAGCTGACGCCTGGCGCTTTGCGCCGTGCCATCTGCGCGGCCGATGCCGGCTTCGCCGGGCGCATCACCTGGCACATCGTCTATGGACGGCTCAACGCCCCGGAGCCGAGCCGATCAAGCCCCTCGATGATGCCGGCATAGGCGCGCGACAGCTCCTCGTCGGTGATGCAGTAAGGGGGCATCAGATAGAGCGTCGGCCCGAGCGGCCGGATGTTGAGGCCGTGGGCGAGATAGAAGTCGCGCAAGGCCCGGCTCTCGGCCGACTGATAGCCGCCTGCGGCCTTCACGTCGAAGGCGAGGATCGAGCCGAGCAGGCGGGGCCGGGCCACGTCCTCGCGCGCCGCGAGCTCGGCCAGCATCCCCCGATGGCGCCGATTGATCCGCGCAATGCGCTCCAGCGTCTTCTCCTCCTCGAACAGGGCGAGCGAGGCGAGCCCCACGGCGCAAGCGAGCGGATTGGCGGTGAAGGAATGGCCATGGGGCAGCGCGCGATCGAAGGTCTCGCCCAGGAACGCCTCGAAAATGGCCTCGCGCGCCACCGTCACGGCCAGCGGCATGTAGCCTGCGGTGAGCCCCTTCGACAGGCAGACAAGGTCGGGGACCACGGCCGCCTGCTCCATGGCGAACAGCGTTCCCGTCCGCCCGAAGCCGGTCGCCACCTCGTCGAAGATGACGAGGATGCCCGCTTCCTGCGCCCGCTCGACGAGGCGCTTGAGGAAGCTCGGACGGCCAAAGCGCATGCCGCCTGCCCCTTGCATCAAGGGCTCGATGATCAGGGCCGCGAGGGTCTGTCCCCGGTCGGCGAGCAGCGCTTCGAAGGCTGAGAGCGCGCCGGCCTCCCGCTCGCCCGCCGCGTCGTCGCCCTCGAAAGTCGAGGGACAGGGCAGCACGCAGACCTTGCACATCAGCTCGCGGAAGGGACTGAACATCTGCGAGCCGCGCCCGAGCGACATGGCGCCCAGCGTGTCGCCGTGATAGCCGCCGTCGAAGGCGACCAGGATGCGTCGCCGCGGCTCCCCGACATTGATCCAATATTGATAGGCGATCTTGAGCGCGACCTCGACGGAGGTCGAGCCGTCGTCGGAGAAGAACACGCGGTCGAGATCGCCGGGCAGAAGCTTCGCCAGCGCCGTGGCGAGATCGACGGCGGGCTGATGGGTGAAGCCCGCGAACATCACATGCTCGAACAGGCTCGCCTGTTGGGTGAGCGCCGCGTTCAGCTTCGGGTGCGAATGGCCGTGGGTGCAGGTCCACCACGAGGAGACGAGGTCGAGGATCTCGTTCCCCTCGGCATCGAACAGAGAGGCGCCTTTGGCGCGCGTGATGACGACCGGATCGCCCTCGGTCCCGTGCTGGGTGAAGGGATGCCAGACATGGCGCCGGTCGCGTGCGATCAACTCCCGGGCAAGTGCCCCCCGGGCAAGCCCGTCGCGCGCGTGGTTCGGATCGTCGTTCATGGCTCCGCCCGCGCCAGCTTGGCGAGATCGAGCTCGGGTTGAATGGCCAGGAGCGCGGATCGGCTCACCGTGTCGAGCCAGGGAATCTCGGCGATCACCTCGACCTGTCCGTAGCGCTCGATCGCCGCGCGGTTATGCGGCGTTTCGGGCCCATTGATCACGACGCCGGCAAGGGGAAGCCCGCGCCGCCTGATGGCCTCGAGGGAAAGCAGCGTGTGGTTGATGGTGCCGAGGGTGGAGCGGGCCACGAGAATGAGCGGCAGATGCAGCTCAGTGGCGAGGTCGATGACATAGGCATCGCCGGTAAGCGGCACCATCAGCCCGCCGGCGCCCTCGACCACGAGCGGCCGGTCGCAAGGAGGCGGGACGAGCTTCGCCATGTCGATGGCGATTCCGGCTCGCCGCGCCGCCTCGTGTGGGGCGATGGGCTCCGGCAGCAGATAGGCCTCGGGCAGGATGCGATCGGCCGGCACCTCAGCGAGACGCCGCACCGCGGCGGAGTCGGTCTCGGGCTCGGCCCCGGCCTGGACCGGTTTCCAGTAGCAGGCATCGAGATGGGTCAGCAGCCAGGCCGAGACGACCGTCTTGCCGACATCGGTGTCGGTGCCTGTGACAAAAAAGCCGTTCATTTCTGCGATCCGGAAGGGCAGGAAGACGTGGAGGGCGAGCCTCGAGAGGCTAGACTAACAAAGGTGCCCGCCTCTGTCTGGCGCGCCATGAGCTGATGCTGAGGAGGGATCATGGGGAAAAGCGCTGTCGTGCCGGCAAGAGCTGCACTCGCCGCGACTCTATGCGGTTTGTTGGCCGCTCCTGCCCATGCGCAAGGCGATGCGCCTCCGAGCGTCGTTGGGACGATGCCAAATCTGATCATGATCGGCCTGATCTTGATCGCGGGCGGGGCCAGCGTCTGGCTCCTGAACGCGGCCCGGCGGGGCAAGAAGCGCGCCCTGGCCAGCCTCGAGTGGCCACAAATTGAGGGCAAGGTCATCGAATCGAGGCTCACTCAGCGGATCGGAGGCGCGGAAGGCGGCGACACCGTCTACTACCGGCCTCACATCCGTTACTCCTATGAGATCGGCGGCCATCCCTATCTGGGCGACACGGTCCGCTTCGGCAATCTGGAGACGACGTCCACCAATAAGGCACAGGCCTATCTCACCAAATATCCCCAAGGGGCCAAGGTGAGCGTCCGCTACGATCCAGCCGATCCCAAGGTCGCGACGCTCGAAACCGAGGCGGCAACCGGGGGCCTCCTCGCGCTCGGAATTTTGATGACGGTGATGACCGTGGCCTGCATCGGGCTGCTCGGATATTTCCTGACGCTCGGCTAAAGCCTGCTACCAAATCCGTCGCATGCGTAAAGTTCTGCGTCTCCTCATCGTCTTCATGGCCGCATCTTGCTTCGCCGTCGGGGCCGAGGCCAAGACGCTGCGCATGGCCTATGACTCAGACCCGACCTCGCTCGATCCGCATGAGCAGCTGTCCGGTGCAACGCTCCAGCTTTCGCACCTCCTGTTCGATCCGCTGATCCGGTTCCGGCAGGACCTGACCATCGAGCCTCGCCTCGCCAAGAGCTTTGAGAAGATCGACGAGTGCACCACGCGCTTTCATCTGCGCGAGGGCGTGAAATTTCAAAGCGGCCGCACGCTCTCCGCCGAGGACGTGGTGTGGACCTTCAACCGGCTGAAGCAGAGCCCCGACTTCAAGGCGCTGTTCGAGCCCTTCAGCGAGGCGCGCGCCGTCGACGGCCTCACCGTCGATCTCCTCACCAAGGGCCCTTATCCGCTCGTGCTCAACCTCGCCACCTACATCTTCCCCATGGACCGCGAATTCTATTCCGGCACCGACGAGCGCGGACGGCCGAAGGACGCCATCGTCAAGTCTGGCTCCTCCTTCGCCTCGAGCCATGCGAGCGGGACGGGGCCTTTCATCGTCACCGAGCGGGAACAGGGCGTGCGCCTCAAGCTCAAGCGCTTCGCCGATTATTGGGACAAGGCCTCGCCCGGCAATGTCGATGAGATCGTGTTCACGCCCATCAAGGAACCGGCGACGCGGGTGGCGGCGCTTCTTGCCGGCGACGTCGATTTCATCGCGCCGGTGCCGCCGACCGATCTTGCCCGGCTCAAGGAGGCCACCTGCTGCACCCTCATCACCATGCCGAGCACGCGCGTCCTCACTTTCGAGCTGAACCAGGAGCGCGTTCCGGCCTTCAAGGACGCCCGCGTGCGCCTTGCCATGTCTTACGCGGTGAACCGGGAAGGCATCGCCGAGAAGATCATGCGCGGCTTCGCCACCGCGGCGGGGGAGCTTAGCCCCCCGGGCTATGCCGGCTACGACCCTGCGCTCGTTCCGCGCTACGACCTCGCCAAGGCCAAGGCGCTGATGCAGGAGGCGGGCTACGGAGACGGCTTCTCGGTCACCATGATGGCCCCTAACAACCGCTATATCGAGGACGCCCGCATCGCCGAGGCGGTCGCCGCCATGCTCGCCAAGATCAACATCAAGGTCGACTTGCAGACCATGCCCAAGGCGCAATACTGGCAGCGCTTCGACGAGCGGGCAGGCGACATCATGATGCTCGGCTGGCAATCCGACACCCAGGATTCGGCGAACTTCTACGAGTTCCTGGCGATGACGCCCGATAAGGCCACGGGCTACGGCCAATACAATGCCGGCAATTATTCAAATCCCGAGGTGGACCGGCTGACGCTGCAGACGCAGACCATGACCGATCCAGAAGCGCGCGCCGAGGTGCTCAAGAAGATCGAGCGCATTCTCTATGACGACGCGGCACTCATTCCGCTCCATTGGCAGCACCTCTCCTGGGCCGCGCGCAAGAACGTGCGGATCGATGCGGTGGTCAATGTCATCGACATGCCGTATCTCGGCGATCTGGTGATCGAGTAGCGGGAAACGGGACTGTCAGGACAAGACTGTCAGGAGCAGGGGCCGTCCTGCCGCTTGCTGACCTTGGCCCTCTGCCGTTCGCAGTCATTGCCGTAGGTCTTGCCGTCGCAGCCGCATACCGGCTGAAAGATCGCGGGGCAGAACGGCCCCGACTCCTTGACGCAGGTGCCCGCGCCGTCGGCAACCGAGCATTCCCCCGCTTGATGCTCGCACCACAAGCCCTCCTCGCATCGGAGAGCCGCGATGCCGTCGCAGGTCTCGCCGAGCTTGGCCGCCGCCGATGGGGCCGAAGGCAAGGCAGAAAGCAATGCGACGCCAATCAAGAGCACAAAAGCACGCATGTTCCCTCCCGATCGAGGCCGCTAAGGCCGCCGATGCTAGAGCATGATCTTAGAAAAGTGGAAACCGGTTTTCCGAAAAGATCATGCTCCAACAAGAAGCTAGAGCGCTGTCGTGATTCAGTTTCAGCCGATAGCGCTCTAGGCCAAACAGGCTTGCGGGTCACCTTTGGAGAGGGGGCCACCGGGCGCGTTCCGTGATTGGTCAGTCCGGGCGAGGTCAAGTATAGTTGGCTCCAAGGTGACGGCGCCCTTGAGGGACTTGCGGGGTGCCGGCTACGTGCCGAAAGGCGCGCCACAAAGCTGGGGAGGCAGGCGGGGCAGCGGCCCATTCGGAATTGCCCGCTATCGGCCATGAAGTGGGACTTCCTGAGGATCGACAGGTTGCCGAGGCCGCCGCCAAGGGCCCGCGCCGTCACCATCATGGCCGGTGTCGGCCTTGTCACCGGCCTGATCTCGAGCCTTCCGTCCCCATTGCCGGATCTGCGCCTCGACGACCCCGAGGTCCTGATCAATGCTGAAGGGATCCCGCTGCATGCAGGGATCGCCTTCGGGGCCGGGGTGGCCGTCATGCTGTGGCTCTGGGCAAGCCGGGACTTAAGCAAATGCCTGCTGGCCATGGCGCTCACGCTCATGGGCTGGCTCGCTGCGATCAACACGGCGAACGACGTGATGCAGATGACCGTGAGCTCGCAGCTGTTCGGCACCATGGAGGGCGCCAAGGCGAGCCGGGAGATTGTGGGGTGGGTCTTGGCGGGGCTGATCGGAGGCGCGGTCGGCGCCGGCCTGACGGCCTTCGGCGCCGGCATCCCTGCGCAAGCCATCAGGCGCCCCGAGGCCTGGGGGGTGATCGTCGGCGTCGGCGCGCTGTTCGGGCTCCTGCTCTATCCCGCCGCCAGTCTCGATCAGGTCGCGCTTCTCTTCGTGCCGTGGCAGACCGCGGTCGCAGCGAGCCTGGCCTATGGTCTGGCAAGGCCAAGGTCTTGAGCTCTCTTACTGCCGGATGCAGAGCGGCAAGCTCCACCTCTCCCTTAGGGGGAGAGGTCACACCGAAGCCATTCATGGCTTCGGTGTGGGTGAGGGGGCACCCAAGCGACATCGTTTGCCCGCCCCTCACCCCATCCCTCTCCCCGCCGGGGAGAGGGGGGAATCAGCGTCGCCTCGGAGTTCCTCCCAAACCGGGCATGACCCATCCATGAAAGCGATTGCCGCGGGGCTGGCCTTTCTCGGGCGCCGCCTCAGCCAAGCCATGCTCGTCATGCTGGCGATCCTCGTCATCGCCTTTGCCGTGCGCACCGCTCTCGGCGATCCTTTGCGCGAGATCATGGGCGAGGCGGTCCCTGAGAGCGAGCGCGCCAAGCTGCGCCACGAGCTCGGCCTCGATCAGCCCTGGCCGGTGCAGCTCGTGCGCTATCTCGGCGGCGCGGTCAGGGGCGATCTCGGCACCTCCATCATCTACAAGCGGCCGACGCTCCAAGTGGTCCTCGCCAAATTTCCGGCAAGCTTCGAGCTTGTCCTCGCAGCCAGCCTGATCGTGCTCCTGCTGTCGGTCCCTGCCGGGGTCTATTGCGCGGTGCGACCGCGCGCGCTTGGCGCGAAGCTCATTCTGGGGTTTAGCGTTCTCGGCATCTCGATCCCGGTCTTCCTTACTGGGATCTTCCTCATCACCATCTTCTCGGTCTGGCTTGGCTGGCTACCGGCCTTCGGCCGCGGCGAGACGGTCGAGCTCGGCGTCTGGGAGACCGGGCTTTTCACGCTGGATGGGCTGAAGCACCTCATCCTGCCCGCGCTGACGCTCTCCTCGATCATGCTGCCGCTCTTCATCAGGCTCGTGCGCGGGGCGATGCTGGAGGAACTCGGCCACGACTATGTCCGTACCGCCCGCGCCAAGGGCGCCTCGCCGCTCAGGGTCTGGTTGTCGCATGCGCTGCGCAACGCCCTTCTTCCGCTCGTTGCCGTCGGCGGGCTCCAGATCGGCACGCTGATCGCCTACACGCTCCTCACCGAGACGGTGTTCCAATGGCCGGGCATGGGCTTTCTCTTTCTCGAGGCGGTGACCCGCGCCGACGTTCCGCTCATCACCACCTATCTCGTCTTTGTCGGCCTCCTCTTCGTCATCACCAACACCATCGTCGATATCGTGAGCCTCATGCTCGATCCCCGCATCAGCCTCGAAGGGACTCAATGAGCGCGCAAGTCTTGCGAACGGGGCCCCGCGCGGTGCTCGCTCTTGCCGCCGAGCGGCCGGGTGCGGCGCTTGCGGCGATCTTGCTCGCGGCCATCGCCATCGCCGCGGCTCTGGCCCCTCTGATCGCGCCGCAGAACCCGTTCGATCTCGCGAGCTTCGACGTGCTCGACGCCGAGCTCCCGCCGTCTTGGCTTCAAGGAAGCGACCCGCGCTTTCTCCTCGGCACCGACGCGCAAGGCCGTGACCTGTTCAGCGCCATCCTTTACGGCACGCGCATCTCGCTTCTCGTTGGCGTGCTCGCCGTCGCGATCCAGGCTGCCATCGGCGTGCCCTTGGGTCTTCTCGCGGGCTATGTCGGGGGCACGGCCGATAGCCTCGTCACAAGGGCCGCCGACATCCAGCTCTCGCTCTCGACCCTGATGATGGCCATCATAGCGCTCGCGCTATTCCGCGCCGGCCTCGGCGGGGAGAGCTTGAGCCACTTCGCCGTGCCGCTGCTCGTGGTCGTCATCGGCCTGGCCGAGTGGCCCTATTTTGCGCGCACGGCACGCGCTGCCACCCAAGTCGAGGCGACCAAGGACTATGTGCGTGCAGCCCGCGCGCTCGGGGGAAGCGGCCTTGGCGTCGTATGGCGCCACATCCTGCCGAACATCCTGTCGCCGCTGATCGTGGTGGGGACGACGCAGGTGGCTGGCGCCATCATGGCCGAGGCGGCGCTCTCCTTTCTCGGCCTCGGCATGCCGGTAACCAAGCCTTCGCTCGGCACCTTGATCCGCTCGGGCTACGACCTGATGTTCGCCGGCGCCTGGTGGGTGACCGTCATTCCGGGGCTGGTGCTGATCGGCCTCCTGGTCTCCGTCAACGTGCTCGGCGACGCCTTGCGCGACGCGCTCGATCCGCGGCTTAGAGCGCGTTGAATCGATAACGAAGTTCGTGCGCCCTAACCCCTTGAAACAGTGGTGGCCTCCGACCCATAAGGTATAGTGCGCCAAGCCTTGGCGCAGTCTTTGCCGGCCTCGCACATCGCCTGCCTCGTCCCTGGCCGGGACGGCCTCGAAGGAGCTGTCATGGAGACCCCGGGTCCGGTCAATCCGGCGCTTGTCTTTTCCCTCCGCCGCGTCACCGAGGGGGCGGCCTGTGCGGCCTTCAACTGGATCGGGCGCGGCGACAGCGAGGACGCCGGCCGTGCCGCGCTCGACGCCATGCGGAGCGCGCTAGCCGAGGTTGATATCGACGCGGTCGTGGTGATCGGCGAGGCCACCAAGGGTGAGGCGCCGCAGCCGCAACGGGGCGAGCGGCTCGGCCGCCCAAGCTCGGCCTTCAAGGCCGACATCGCCGTCGATCCGGTGGAGGGCACGAGCTACCTCGTGCGTGGCCAGACCAATGCGCTTGCCGTGCTGGCCGTGGCCCCTCGCGGCGCCATGATGAATCCGGGCCCGGCCTTCTACATGGAGAAGTTCGTCACCAGCGCTCCGGCCCGCGGCAAGATCGATCCGGCCTGGCCCGTCGAGAAGAAGCTCGACACGCTGGCCGAGGCTCTCGGCAAGGACGTCTCCGAGCTCACCGTCTTCGTGCTGGAGAAGCCGCGCCATCGCGAGCTGGTGGACAAGATCCTGGCGAGGGGCGCGCGGGTCGCCCTTTACCCCGCGGGCGACGTCGCCGGCGCGCTCATGGCCGCCATCCCCGGCTCAGGCATCGATGCCTTGATGGGAACTGGCGGCACGCCCGAGGGCGTTATGTCTGCGTGCGCCATCAGGGCGATCGGCGGCGAGTTCCTGGGCCGCCTCGATCCTCAGCTGCAAACCGAGGCGAGGGCCGTCAGGGAGGCCGGGATCGATACCTCGAAGTGGTACACCTGCGACGAGATGATCGCGTCGAACAACGTGTTTTTCTGCGCCACCGGGATCACCACGGGCCTGATGCTCGAAGGTGTTGAGCGTACCAAGTCCCACTATAAGGTGCAGACCATGATGATAACGGGAGCAACCGGCGAGCGGCAGATCTTGACGAGCTACATGCCGAACGAGCGCTTAGGGAGCATGGCTGCGCGCGACGTTGCTTAAACCCGGTCGGGAGGAGTGCCTGGAGTAGTCATGTCGAAGCGGGTGGATCATCCGATCATCCTCGGCATCGTGGGTGATTCGGCGTCGGGCAAGACGACGCTGTCGACAGGCGTCGCCCAGATTCTGGGCGAGGCGCATTGCACGGTGATCTGCACCGACGACTATCACCGCTACGACCGCGCCCAGCGTGCCGCCGCCGGGCTGTCGGCGCTCGACCCGCGCGCCAACCATGTCGACATCCTCGAACAGCATTTGCGCCTTTTGCGCAGCGGCGAGCCGATCCTGAAGCCCGTCTACGACCACAGCCAGGGCACGCTCGAGTCCGCCGAATATGTCAGGCCCAAGGAGTTCGTCATCGCCGAAGGCCTGCTCGGCTACACCACGCGCGCCATGCGCGATTGCTACGACGTGAAGATTTATCTCGATCCCGAGGAGGAGCTCAGGGTGAAGTGGAAGGTCCACCGCGATACGACCAAGCGCGGCTACACCAGGGAAGAGGTCCTCGCTCAGCTCGGGAGGCGGGAAGTGGACAGCCCGAACTACATCCACCCCCAGCGTACCTTTGCCGACATCGTCATCCGCTTTCAGAGGCCGAAGGGCGCCAATGGCTCGGATACCCAGCTCGACGTCCGCCACATCCTGCGCCCGACGCTGCCCCATCCCGACTTCACGCCCCTGTTCGACGGGTCGAGCAACGCAGGATTGCACCTCGAGCTTGCCCGCGACCGGGACGGCAAGCCTGTCGACGTGCTTGAGATCAACGGCAATATCTCCGACAAGAGGGCCGAGCGGATCGAAGATCTGCTGTGGAACCTCATCCCGGAGGCGGGGCATCTGCGCGACCAGGTCGGTCGCATCGACCTCGCCAATGGCGCCAAGAGCCACCCGCTGGCGCTGAGCCAGCTTCTCGTCGGCTATCACGCGGTTAAGGCGGCGATGGGCGTCCGCGCTTATTAGTGAGCGCGTTCTCGTGTTAGTGAACACCTCGCGTTGCTAGTAAGCCTTTCACCCTTTTGGGGAGGATCATGGCCGAAGCCCTGATGCAGGATCAGCTTCAGCCGCCTTTCACTAGCTAACAAGCCCGTACATCAAGAACTCCAGAAGCCTTGCTAATTGGCTACTGTGAGGGTTACATTACCTCACATTACCTAACGGGACAATACCCCCCGAAACGGTTACCGGCTGTTACCTTTGGGGTTCTGATTGTCAAAGCGCGCTCTCAGCGACTTAGTCGTGAGACGGATAAAGCCACCGGCCACTGGTCAGGTCGATATCTTCGACCAGGGCTATCCGGGGTTCGCGCTGCGGGTCTCCTACGGGGGCGGCAAGAGCTGGGTTTACTTCTACCGCTTGGGGAATCGTCTGCGGCGCAAGTCCCTCGGGACATATCCAGCTATCACGCTTGCAGAAGCTCGTGAGCTCTGGCGTCAGGCTAAGCACGAGGTCGCCCTTGGGAGAGATCCGGCATGGCGCGATTCGTCCGGTTCCAATTTTGAAACCGTCGCCCGTGAGTGGTTGAAGCGAGACCAGTCCCAAAACAAGTCTGTCGCCGAGGTCACCAGGATTGTTGAGAAGGAATTGCTTCCGGCCTGGAGGCATCGCTCAATCACGAATATTCATCGTCACGACATTCTCGTCTTGGTCGATTCGATAGCCGACCGAGGTTCGGTCACTATGGCCAGACGCGTCGCGGCCTATGTGCATCGTCTATTCAGATGGGCGGTGGGTAGGGGCATCATCGAATCAAATCCCGCTGCCGATCTGCCCAAGCCCGGACGCGAGATGAAGCGCGACCGCGTGCTGACAGACGACGAGCTCGCCGCGGTGTGGAAAAACGCTGAGGCACTTGGCTGGCCTTATGGTGATGCGATCCGGCTTCTAATTCTTACGGGAGCCCGACGCTCCGAGATTTCGGATTTGCAATGGGCTGAGGTTGACGGCAGCGCCGTGAAGTTGACTGGCGCCCGCACCAAGAACGGCGAGCCGCACAAGATACCATTATCGGCTCCCGCCCAACTCGTGTTCAGCCAAATCCCGCGCATTGCCGGCAGCGAGTTTGTTTTCGGCAAGCCTCTGAGCGGCGGGGCCTGGTCTCAGGCAAAGCTAAAATTCTCTGATGCCGATATCCCGCATTGGCGCATCCATGATCTGAGGCGAACCGTAGCGACCGGACTTCAGCGCCTTGGCTTTAATCTGCAAGTGATTGAAGCTGTGCTGGCCCATACATCGGGCTCGCGCTCAGGCGTGGTCGGCGTTTATCAGCGCCATTCATTCGACGCGGAGAAAGCGGCTGCGCTCGATGCGTGGGGCGCTCACGTCATAGCGCTCGTCGAGGGCCGCAGACCTGGCGTCGTGCTGCCGATCGGGCGGAAGGCGAGGACGCCGTGAAGCCTGCTTATGGTCTGATCGGCGAGATCGCAGAGCGCTACAAGATCAGTATCGATGCGTTTGACAAAGAATTTGGAGGCCTTCCGACGAGCGATCGCGTCGAAATTCTCTACATGATCTTGCACCACTGCGAAGCGGCGCGGACATTTGACTGGACGGCAGATAACGAAAACAGACGAGATGATAGCGCGGCGCTCACGGATAGAAAAGCAGCCGCAGCAAGCGCCCGGAAGTTGGAGCGGTTCTGTCGGATATACCCCGATCAGGCGATGGTGGCGGTAATGGCCGCGCAATGGGAAAGCGGCGTGTATCTTCGCGTTGGCGACGAAGCCCGGAGGCTCGCGAAACATATCGCCGATCTCGGCGGAGAGGCAAGGGAAGGCGACGATTTGGTAGGCTTTGGGGCCGGGCAGTCGATCAGGCTAGCGAAGCTTCTCACTGCGCTCGCAGACCAACTGGATGCCGGTTATTTGCTGGCAAAGGCCGGCCCAATGCTCCATCGCTTTCGGCATGGGCCGCTTCTTTTTGCGAAGCCAATTGATCGCAGAGCCAAACTGCCCGAACCGCCGACGTGCTTGGCGATCTTCCTCTCGTTTCTTTTACGACGGCACGACGCCATCGGCCAAATGGGCTACAGCGCGGGTGAGCCGATCAGCACCGAAGGGAGACCGCGATGGCCGCTCGTGTCGCAATTCGTCAACGACGCGCTCGGCGTCAGCAGTGGTCAAGATCATCGGCGCTCGGCAAGCAGCGAGATTTCTCGAAATCCTGATTTGCAGATTTGTGGATATCACCGCGACTAGGTACGCAGCCCCCTCAAAATAGTGCCGCTGTGTACCTAGCCATGGTGTGCCGGCTCATTACCTCATGCGCGCATGTCCTAACTTGAAATGAACGCGCGATGCAGCACGACCAAGTCTATCTAACCGCCGGCCAGGTCCGCGCCCGCTACGGCGTTAGCGACATGAGCTTGTGGCGGTGGTTGCGGGACGAGTCTCTTGGCTTCCCCGCTCCCATGAAAATCAATCGGTACCGGTACTGGAGCAAAGCAGCTCTTGAAGCCTGGGAAAGCGCGCGAGGCGGCGAGCCAATAGGTGCGCCCAATGTCGCCGCCTGAAAATGCGAACCGCCGCCCACGGCGCGAACCAGGGGGCAGCGGTTGCAGAGGACTTAAGAAAGATTGGCACTCCTCTGATACCGCTTCTCGACCCGTCTCGCAAGCCTTCTGCGCTACTGTCGCCAAGAGCCTGAGCAGCGAGATTCGCGTCACGTTGAAATGCTGGCGTGGCGCTTATTCCGTTGACCTCAGAGAAGCCACCGCTTCGATCCCCGGCGTCTTCTTTCCCACGTCCAATGGCGTCACGCTCGACATCGCGAAGCTCGCTGGGTTAATCGCCGCGCTTGAGCAAGCCCAAGCTCAGGCTCAGCGGCTCGGCCTCCTCGACGGGAGGCCAGCATGAGGGTTTTATCTTGGCGCAACGCGTACAAGGTCCACCCGGCCGCCGACGTTTTCCCGATGATGTCGGACGAGGAGTTGGCCACGCTCGGCGAGGATATAAAGGCAAACGGACTGAAGACGCGGCCCGTGTTTTGGATAGATGACCGTGGCAATCAGTTTCTCCTCGACGGCCGGAACCGCTTGGAGGCGATGGAGCGCTGCAACGTAGCGTTACCCAAGACCTTCCCCGTCGTTCAGGGCGATCCCGTAGCCCACATCATCGGCCTAAACATCCGCCGCAGGCACCTCACCAAGGAACAGCAGGCCGACTTGATCGTGGCCGCACACAAGGCCGTCGCCGCTGAGGTGGCGGCGCGTAAGGCCGACAAATACATCGGCAGGAATGGCGAGCCACCCTCCGAAGATAAACCTCGCCAAGTTGGCGAAGTTTCTGCCAAGGGCGGTCGGGGCAAGCTGGACAAGGTGAAGGTGGCGGCGGTCGCCACCGCCAAAGAGCACGGCATCAGCCGCCGCACGGTAGAGCGGGCAATGTCCAAGGCAGAGCGCCCGAAGATTAAGATGCTCCGTCACGGCGAAGGCGTCGCCCTAGGCAAACCCAAGACCAAGCCCGCGCCGAAGGCGGCGAGCACCCTCACCATGGATGTCGGCATCGAGGCGGCGCGATCTCACTACGCCCTAGAGTTTGTTGCGCTCGACCACGACGAGCGCGTGGCCGAGTGGAAACGACTCTATGCCGCCCTTGAGGCTGCGGTGCATGAGCATGAGGAGCTGCAGCAATGACCGCCGCCCTCCTCGATCCCAACATCGCCGACCGGCTAGCGCGCATCTGTGGAATGTTCGGCTCCGCCTACGACGGCGAACGCGCGAGTGCGGCGGCCAAGGCCGATCAGCTTGTGCGGGATCTCGGCCTCACCTGGCCCGAGATCATCCTTCCGACACTGAGGCCGCACAAGTCCATCGAGGAGCAGATCGGCCTAGCCCTCGCCAACCTCGATGCCCTCACGATGTGGGAGCGCGGTTTCGTCTATACGGTCAATGGCCGCAGTCGCCTATCTGCAAAACAGCGTGACGTTCTGGATCGCATCGCGGCCAAGGCTCGCGCCTATGCGGGGGGCGGCGCATGATCTCGCTTCAGCAAATCGCCTGCGCCATAGGCGGCGAGGTTTCCGGCAATCAGGTCAGAGCGCCGGGGCCGGGCCACAGCCCGAAGGACCGCTCGCTGAACATCAAGTTAGACGCGAGCGCTCCGAGCGGTTTCATCGTGCATTCGTTCTCTGGCGATGATCCGATCCGCTGCAAAGACTTTGTGCGGGAGAAGCTGGGGCTCGACCCGTTCAAGGCGAACGGCAAGAGCCAAGCAGCCGCTACTTACTACGACTACTCCGACGAGCACGGCTATCTCCTCTTTCAGGTAGTCCGGTTTGAGCCGAAGGACTTTCGGCAGCGGCGCCCCGATGGCAAGGGGGGCTGGCTCTGGTCTCTGGGTAACACGCGCCGCGTGCTCTACCGCCTCCCCGAGATCGCCGAGGCGGTCGCCTTAGAGCGAACCATCTTCATTGCGGAGGGCGAGAAAGCCGTCGAGGCGCTGGTGCGGATCGGTATTCCGGCAACGTGCTCACCGGGCGGCGCTGGCAAATGGCGAGATGAATACTCCGAACACCTCAAGGGCGCGGTCGTGGTGATCCTGCCCGACCATGACGAGGCAGGCGAGCAGCATTGCGAGGCCATTGCAAAGTCGCTCAAGGGCGTTGCCTCAAGAGTCCGCGTGCTGCGCTTGCCAGGGCTTTCGCCCAAGGGCGATCCCTTCGATTGGATTGAGAACGGTGGCACTGCCGATGATCTCTGGCGTCTCGTCGAGGCGGTAGAGGATTGGAGCGAGAGCGAGGAACAAACCAAGCCGCGTCTCTGCCCGCTCGACGTACACGAGCTGTTCGGTCTCGATATCCCGGAGCGTGAGATGATCCTCGATCCCATCATCCCCGAAAAGGGATTGGTGATGCTCTACGCCTCGCGAGGGATCGGCAAGACTCACCTAGCGTGTGGCATCTCCTACGCTGCTGCAACCGGGACGGGGTTTCTCAAGTGGGAGGCGAGCAAGCCTCGCAGGGTTCTGCACTGCGATGGCGAGATGCCAGCGGACGCGCTTCGCGAGCGCTTCGCACAAGTGATGGCTGGCTCGGCTATCAAGCCGGCGGTCGGAATGCTCAACGTCTTATCCGCCGACCTGATCGAGCTCGGTATCGGCAATGTCGCTTCGACGAAGGTCCAGGCCGAAATGGACTCGTTGCTCGGCGGCGTCGAGTTGCTGGTGCTCGATAACCTCTCAAGCCTCACGAGTATTATCCGCGACAATGATGCGGAGAGTTGGAACCCAATTCAGGAATGGCTCTTGCGATTGCGGCGCCGTGGCGTGTCCGTGCTGATAGTGCATCATGCCGGGAAGGGAGGAGAGCAGAGAGGCACTAGTCGCCGCGAGGATGTCCTCGACACTTCGATCTCGCTCAGGCGGCCGAGCGACTATTGCGTGCCCCAAGGTGCGAGGTTCGAGTGCCATCTCGAAAAGGCGCGTGGCGTTCATGGCGATCGGGCCAAGCCTTTCGAGGCTCAGCTTGAAATCCGCGACGGGGCGGCTCTTTGGACCATCCGCGAAATCGAGGATGTAAACCTTGCTCGCGTGAAGGCGCTACTCGACGACGGGCTCACCATCCGGGAGATCGCGGATGAGACCGGCATCCCGCGCTCTACGGTTGGCCGCCTTAAGAAGCAAATCGAGGCTGAAGCCGCCGCCGGGGAGGCGCGCCATGCTGCCTAGCGTGGGACACGCCCCTAGCCCCTTGTCCCACGGCTTTAGGGCTGAGATTCCTGTCCCACGAGATCAACCCCCGTTTGGGACAGGATACGGCAACAGCATCAAGGACTTAGTTGGTTTGTCCCATTGTCCCACGCTTAGAGACAGGGACAGTGGGACAGCACTAAAGCCAAGTCGCGCGGCGATGAGCGCGGCACAACACGAAAGGATTGAAACAATGGGCCAGATCACGGACGCGAAGATCGATGCTTGGCAGCAGGCGAGTGGAATCTCGGAGGCGACCGAAAGCCGAGCCAAGACATTGGAGGACATGTCGCAGGCGGCCTTCGAGCTCATCAAGATCGTCGAGTTAGAGCGGTCCGGCATCCGCGACGGTGACGGTCACTGGTATGGCAGCGATCCGCTCCACGCCACAGTGCGGAAGATCACCGAGTTACAGGACTTTCTGGAGCAGCGCGAGTGGGCGGTGAGCAACGGCCACATGACCGAAGTGGAAGCTAATGCGGTCAAATTTACCGAGATCCAATTCTAGCGGCATTGGGGAGCGAGTTGGCTTTGAGGCTCCCTCGCTCCTCGCACACCCAGGACGCCAGGGGCCAAGGGGGGATAGGGGGTATATCGTTTTTCCAGAGCAAAAAAGGGAATTACCGCACAGGTTCGCACGCATAGATTTTTTTTCGCTGTTTGATTTTTTGGCCGTTTTTTAGGACTGACCCATGACGAACCCGCGATGGCTAATTGATCCAACTGGCCTGTCAGAGAAGGCGGAAAAATATTGGAAATACTACGCTCCAGGGCTCCGAAGGGACGGGAGACTCACCCCTGACAGCATGGAGAGATTTCGCCAGCTCTGCCGCCTGATGGCGCTTGCCGAAGCTGCTGACGGGGAGATTGCGGCGCATGGCGTCACCATCAAGACAGCATCAGGAACGCGACGGCCCAACCCAGCATGCAAAGTCCTGATCGACGCGCAGCGCGACGCGGTGCCGCTGCTGCGAGCATTCGAGCTTCCGTGAGGGGCATGGTGGTTATTGCAGATAAGCTCGCCGCGGCGCTCACAGAGCTCGCACCCGATGACCGGAAGATCGTTGAGGATGCGCTGGCAGAGCGCGTGCGCTGGCTCGCAAGGCAACGGCGCCTCGACCAGCGAGACGAGGCAATTCGCGAGTTCGCGCGGCGCTATGTCGCCGAATTCGATGGACGAAAGCAGGCCAAGAAAATCTCCAAGGAGTATCTCGAATTGGCGGCTCTATCGGTCGATACGCGCAACACCATCGGATCGAGGCGCCGCGCGGAACTGATACGGATACTTGAATTAAACAAATTGCGGCCGCTGGGTGACAGCCAGGTCCGCAACATCTTGTTCGCAGATCGGGCAGGCAGGTGGCCAAAAATCTCCGGTGGAAATTAGCCACGAAGCGAACGACATGATCCACATGAGCCTTATTGATCGACTTTTGAATCGCAAGACGAGCAAGGCCTCCGCCGAGACGGTGGCTGAGGTCGAATCCGCGCTCGCTCGGTTACGCGCCGAGCGCGACGCCGCGAGCACCGCCATCATGGACGCCATGCGAAGGCGTCATGAGATGCTGCTCGCCGACTCCAGCCCGGCGGCGATAGCGGCCGCCGACGCATCGCGCGATGAGCATGGCGTGATCCTGGAGAAGCTCGAATTGGCGGAGCCTGAGCTTCTAGCGCGACTCGATGCCGCCCGCAGCACGGTGCGCCGAGCTCGCTGGGCGGACATTCGTGAAAAGAACGATCAGGCGGAAGCTGCTTTCGTCATCGCAGCGCGTGCCGGCAACGATGCCTTCCAAGCGCTCATTAGGGTGCGCGAGCAAGCCCTCGGTGAAGGCTTCGATGCGGAAATCCGAGGGCTTCGGGTTCCGCCGCCGATTTTCACGTCCGAGCTAATCGATGCCTTTGAGGCCGAAGCGGAGCGGGCTCGCGACGCGAGGATTGTGCGACCTGTCGCGCCGTTTGCTTCGCCGATCAAGAAACCGGTCACGCCGAAGGTTACCAAGACTAACGGCGCGGCCGAATCCACGCCGAAGCCGGTCAAGGTCGCACGCCCAGCTCTCCCCGAGAAAGTTCCCGCCGGTCTTGCCCGCGTCGTCGCAATACGAGCCGGGATGGAAGTCGAAGGGCATGGGCAACTCGTCATGGGTGAAACATTAGACCTGCCCGTCGCCGTCGCAGAACAAGCCGCAAAGACGGGCGCCGTGGAAATCATCGGAGGTGCAACAGCATGACTGCTCCTTCGCATCCGATCGTGATCGGAACGGTCGGCGGATCGCCGATCACTGTGGAAACTTATGGCAGCGTCCGCGGTCAGCCGGAAACGCGAGTCGCGGTGACGCTGAGCGCGAATTTCGTTTTTGCTCCGCCGCCTGGCTATCCAGCCCTCGGCCCGGCGGGATCGGCGAACCAAAGTCATCCGCAGACGATTGCAAGCGGAACAACGCTCAGCCTGTTGAAGCCCGAGGCGGTGGCGCTCGTTGCAGCTGGGGCGGCCACGTATTCCTGAAAGGTCACGGACATGAGCTACCTCACCCAGATCGCCAATTCGCCGGCCCGGACTGTGAAATTCGCCACGGGCGGAGGCACGGGATCGACGCTACTCCGCAAGACGGTGTTGCCGGGCAAAGTCAAGCAGGTCGACGACAACACAGTCTTGGCCTGCGTCTCCAAGGAACGCGTAGACCGCGCCGACGAGCTCGTCATGGTGAATGGCATCGATTTTTCGGAGTATATATCGAAAAACCCAATTGTGCTCTGGCAGCACGATCCAACGAATCCGATCGCCCGGTGTGTAAGCCTTTCCGTCGTTGGTGATGAGTTGCTTGCTACCATCAAGTTTCCGCCCGCGGGAGTGTCGGCTCTCTCTGATACCGCGAGGGGGCTGATCAAGAACGATATCGTGAACGCGTGGTCGATTGGATTCACGCCGCTCTCCACTGAGCCAATGGACCGCGCCGATCCAAGGGGACCACAGAGATACCTTGCCGTCGAATTATGTGAGATCAGTGCCTGCTCTATTCCGGCAAACCGCGATGCCATTACCGTCGAGCGCTCGCTCAGCGCCGCGCCGCTGACTCTCGCCCACGTCGCCGCTGGCTGTCGAAACGATATAATTCGCCGGGCGCTCGCGGCTTCGGCAAGTAGGTATTCGGCGCAACAAGTCCGACCTACGACACGCGCTGAGCGTCTCCGCGAACTCGAGATACGTCGGAGTCAGGAATGAGCCCTTATTTCCAGTCCGGCTCGCACTATGGCGCGGAGCTCGCGCGCGCCGCGATTGCACGGGCATGGGCTGGCGGGCAATCGGCCGAGAGCCTCACCGAGATTGCGCTTGCCGCCATGAAAGGCGAACAGCGTGCCTTGATTGATAACGGCACTCCGCACGGCGAGCTTCAGGCATGGGAGAACGCCGCCGTACACGGCTACAGCAATATTGCGCAGCGCTTCTTGCTCGCCGTCCTGGCCGTGGGGCCAGCAAGCACGACGGTGCATTGATGGTCATGGCTTCGCCAGTCAGACGCAGCCTTGGGCAGTTTTTTCCTTCCTGCTCAAAGCGCGACTTGGCACGGGGGCTCATGGTGGCTCCCGTGTCCTGTCTTCATGTGCCAAGGGGTGATAGGGGGTATACGGTATATTTGGCAATTACGCCTGGACCGGTCGCTCCCACTGCTTCCACAAAGCTCGCCCCCGTTTGCATACGCCAAGGAATTTGAGACGTGACTGCGCGGAAACCAAGGGCTCCCGACCATCTGCAGGCTGCAACTAAAGCCTGGTTCAGCGCTGTTTTGCGCGACTATCTGCTTGAACCGCATCACGTTCGGTTGCTTCAGCTTGCCGGCGAGAGTTGGGACCGTTGCCAGCAAGCGCGCCAAGCTCTCGCTTCCGGCGGCATTACGACCATAGATGATCGGGGCAATATTCGCGCGCACCCGGCCGTCCAGATTGAGAAAGACAGCCGCATCGCCTTCGCTCGCATCATTCGCGAGCTTGATCTTGACGTTGAAGCACCGGTGTCGAGCCGGGTGGGACCGCCGGCGCTTCGCAGCAATAGCCGGAGAGCCTAGATGCCCGTCAAGTCGCGCTGCCCCAAGCGCCGCATCGACCCCGCCGCCGAGTTAGAGGCTTGGTCGATGCTGTTCCGGTGCGGGTATGACTATTTTCGGGATCTGGAGCCTTATGGTTTCGATGGCCCTGAGGGCGAAGCCGCCGCGCGTATCGCTGCGAAGAAAGCATGGAAACGATTAGGCCGCGCGTACATGGCGAATTTCAAGCCAGAGCCGCCCCGCGAGCAGCCTTGGGCGCTTGAGGAGTTCGGAGACCCACGATGCCACTGAAGCGGAGACTACCAAAAGGGCGCGAACACCGGATTACGCCTGAAGCCGTGGTGGCTTTTGTGGCCGGCGATGACATGGCTCTGCACCGAGCGCTCGGCTTGAGGCCTTGGGAGCGATCGCCTCTCGACGTGGACGACGGCCCTTGCCCGGATTGGGGCGGCGACCAGTGGCGCGCATCATGGGAGCAGGCGCAAGAGCTTAGGCGTCAGCTAGAAAAGGCACTTTGAAAATGGCTAGCTTAGCTTCGATGACCTCCGATATGGTCCGCAATATTACGATCAGCGCGAAGACAGATGGCGTTGATCAGGCGACAGGGCAGTTGCGTTTGCTTCAGGGCGGATTGTCTGGCGTCGCCGGCGTCTCGGATCAAACGACGCGGTCGACCCTCAGTGTCGATGCAGCGTTCACTAAGCTGCGGACATCGATCGACGCGGAATAT
>JBGQMX010000002.1:0-71957 GCA_041500805.1 Methyloceanibacter sp. | reverse complement strand
TTCTCCGGCATGGTGCTGCCGACCATGCGCAAGGTCGAATATGTCGTCGAGCTCAGGCGCGTGATCCGGCGCAAGTTCACCCTCGGCACCGGCGACGGCTGGCTGAAAGCCGACGGCGAGACCATCTATACGGCCAAGGACTTGCGGGTCGGCCTCTTCCAGGCGGGCGAAGCCGCACCCGCTCAAGCATGATCCGGAAAAGTGGGAACCGGTTTTCCGATGAGATCATGCGCAAACGAGTGTCTGACCTCTCGCGTCCCGAGCGGCGCTGGTTCCCAAGGACTTTGACCCCATGAGACGAGTGGTCGTGACCGGCATGGGCATCGTGTCCTCCATCGGCAACAGCGCCCAGGAGGTGCTCGCCTCCCTGCGCGAGGCGAAATCCGGCATCGTCAAGGCCGACAAATATGCCGAGCTCGGCTTCCGCTGCCAGGTGCATGGCGCGCCCAACCTCGATTGGGAAGCGATGATCGACCGCAAGGTGCGCCGCTTCATGGGAGCGGGCGCCGCCTGGAACTACATCGCCATGGAGCAGGCGATCCGCGACGCGGGCCTCGAGGAGGGCGACGTCTCCAACGAGAAGACCGGGCTCATCATGGGCTCAGGCGGCCCCTCGACCCGCGCCATCGTGCAGGCCGCCGACATCACCCGCGAGAAGGGCCCGAAGAAAGTGGGGCCCTTCGAGGTGCCGAAGGCCATGTGCTCGACCAACTCGGCGACGCTCTCCACGCCCTATCACATCAAGGGCGTGAGCTATTCGATCTCCTCGGCCTGCTCGACATCCGCCCACTGCATCGGCAATGGCTCTGAGCTCATCCAATTGGGCAAGCAGGACATCGTTTTTGCCGGCGGCGGCGAGGAGCTCGACTGGACCCTGTCCGTCCTGTTCGACGCCATGAACGCCATGTCGTCGGATTTCAACGACCGGCCCGCGGTGGCGAGCCGCGCCTATGACGTGAACCGCGACGGCTTCGTCATTGCCGGAGGCGCGGGCGTCGTCGTGCTCGAGGAGCTCGAGCATGCGAAGGCCCGCGGCGCGCGGCTCTATGGCGAGCTTGTCGGCTACGGCGCCACCTCCGACGGTTACGACATGGTGCAGCCTTCCGGCGAGGGTGCCGTGCGCTGCATGCGCATGGCGATGCAGAACGTCGACGGCGAGATCGGTTACATCAATCCGCACGCCACCTCGACGCCGATCGGCGATCTGCGCGAGATCGAGGCGATCCGCGCGGTGTTCGGCGAGAAATGCCCGCCCATCAGCGCGACCAAGTCGCTGACCGGCCATTCGCTCGGCGCCGCCGGGGCGCATGAGGCGATCTATTCGCTGCTGATGATGAATAACAGCTTCATTTGCGAGTCCGCCAATATCGAGACCATCGATCCCGCCGTTGCCGACATGCCCATCGTGCGCAAGCGCCGGGACAATGTCGCCATTAACGCCGTGATGTCGAACAGCTTCGGTTTTGGCGGCACTAACGCCACACTCGTATTCCGCCGGGTGGAGGGCTAAGGGACGGGAGCCGACGCGGGTCAACCCACAACCAGAGTAACAACCATGGCAACAACAAGAGATATCGCCGAGCCCGCGCCGTTGATGGCCGGGAAGAGGGGGTTGGTGATGGGTGTCGCCAACGACCGCTCCATTGCCTGGGGCATTGCGCGGGTGCTGCACGGCCATGGCGCCGAGCTTGCCTTCAGCTATCAGGGCGGCGCCTTCGGACGCCGCGCCGTCCCGCTCGCCGAAGGCATAGGCGCAAAGATCATCGAGAAGGCCGACGTCGAGGACCTCAAGACCGTCGAGCACGTGTTCGACGTGATCCGGAAAAAGTGGGGCTCGCTCGATTTCGTGGTGCATGCACTTGCCTTCTCCGACCGCAACGAGCTCCGTGGCCGCTATGCCGACACGACCCGCAAGAACTTCGAGCACACCATGGTGATCTCCTGCTTCTCGTTTACGGAGATCTGCAAGCTCGCCGCTGACCTGATGCCGTCCGGCGGCTCGCTGCTGACGCTCACTTATGGCGGAGCGACGCGCGTGGTGCCCTGCTACAACGTCATGGGCGTGGCCAAGGCGGCGCTCGAGACTTCCGTCCGCTATCTCGCCTCCGATTTCGGCCCGCAAGGGATCAGGGTGAATGCGCTGTCGGCGGGGCCGATGCGCACGCTCGCCGGCGCCGGCATCTCGGAAGCGCGCACGCTGCTCCATTATCAGCAGCGCAACGCGCCGATGCGCCGCTCGCCGACCCTCGACGAGGTGGGCGGTGCCGCGCTTTACCTCCTGTCGGACCTGTCAGGCGCCGTCACGGGCGAGGTGCATTTCGTGGATTGCGGCTACTCGACCATTGCCATGCCGCATCTGGCCGCGCTCAAGACCATGGAGCAAAGCGAGGAGGCCGAGGCGGCCGTCGAGAAAGCGCCGCGGGAGGCCGCGCAATAGGCGTTGAGCCGGGTGCGGCCTTTTCGGCTATAAAGCACGGAAATTGTTGTGAGACCGCCCGCGCGCAACTAGGATCGCGCGGCGGTTGAGATGTCGAATGGAGGAAATACCGTCGATGGCTGCCCATCTCGTGATCATTGCGTGTCTTGTGGCCGAGCCTCACACCTGCTCGGAGGTCTCTCTGCCCGAGGTGACCTTCGAGGACGTGATGAGCTGCAACGGGGTGGCCCGGGCCAAGTCGGAGGAGTGGCAAGGTCAGCACAAGGACGAATACCTCGTCATCGCCACCAAATGCCTCAAGGACGACAAGGCTGAATGATGATGGGGGCTAAAGGCCCCCCGTATTATTCGGCGCTGGCCTTCTCGAGCTCGTGTCCGGTCTT
The DNA here is from genome assembly GCA_041500805.1 of Methyloceanibacter sp. Lineage (GTDB taxonomy): Bacteria > Pseudomonadota > Alphaproteobacteria > Rhizobiales > Methyloligellaceae > Methyloceanibacter. The sequence goes on along the minus strand of JBGQMX010000002.1, from coordinate 69,137 downwards.
CTGATCGACCACCTTCATCGACAGCCTGACCTTGCCGCGGTCGTCGAAGCCGAGCAGCTTCACCCACACCGAGTCGCCTTCCTTGACGACGTCGGTGACGGCCTTGGGCCGTCCGTCCGCGAGCTGCGAGATATGCACGAGGCCGTCCTTCGGGCCGAAGAAGTTCACGAAAGCCCCGAACTCCATCACCTTGACGACCTTGCCCTGATAGATCTCGCCGACCTCCGGCTCGGAGGTAATGCTCTTGATGCGATTGATCGCGGCGCGGATCGACTCGGCATTGGCCGAGGCGATCTTGACGGTCCCATCGTCGGAGATGTCGATCTTGGCGCCCGATTCCGCGACGATCTCGCGGATCACCGAGCCGCCCGAGCCGATCACTTCCCTAATCTTGTCGACCGGGATGTGGATCGTCTCGATGCGCGGCGCATATTCGCCAAGCTCTGGCCGCGCCGTGTTAAGCGCCTTGTCCATCTCGCCGAGGATATGCAGGCGGCCGTCACGCGCCTGGTCGAGCGCGACCTTCATGATCTCCTCGGTGATGCCGGTGATCTTGATGTCCATCTGCAGCGAGGTCACGCCCTCCGACGTGCCGGCGACCTTGAAGTCCATGTCGCCGAGGTGGTCCTCGTCGCCGAGGATGTCGGACAGCACGGCGAAGCGCTGATCCTCCTTGATCAGGCCCATGGCGATGCCCGCGACCGACCGCTTGAGCGGAATGCCGGCGTCCATCATGGCGAGCGAGGAGCCGCACACCGTGGCCATGGAGGAGGAGCCGTTCGACTCGGTGATCTCCGACACGATGCGGATGGTATAGGGAAACTGCTCGCGGTCCGGCAACACGGGGTGGATGGCCCGCCAGGCGAGCTTGCCGTGACCGATCTCGCGCCTTCCGGGAGAGGACATGCGGCCAACCTCGCCGACCGAGTAGGGCGGGAAGTTGTAATGCAGCATGAAGGTCTCTTTGTAGGTTCCCTGCAGGGCATCGACATATTGCTCGTCCTCGCCGGTGCCGAGCGTGGCGACGGCGAGCGCCTGGGTCTCGCCGCGGGTGAAGAGAGCGCTGCCATGGGTGCGGGGAAGAATGCCGACCTCGCAAGAGATCGGTCTGACCGTTGACAGGTCGCGCCCGTCGATGCGCTTCTTCGTATTGAGGATGCTTGAGCGCACGACGTCTTTCTCCGCCTCCTTGAAGGCGCTGGCCACTTTCGCGGCCATCGTTCCGTCGTCATCCGCCGGGACCAGCGCGGTAAGCGCCTTGTCTTTGATCGCTGCCACGCGATCGCGGCGCTCGTGCTTGCCGGCGATGGTGTAGGCCTCGCGCAAATCCTGCTCGGCCACCGCGCGCACCTTGCCGACGAGAACTTCGGCACTTTCCAGGACTTTTATCTCCCAGGGCTCCTTGGCGGCGCGCTCGGCGAGCTTGACGATGGCGTTGAGCACCGGCTGGAAGTGCTTGTGGCCGAACATCACGGCGCCGAGCATGACGTCCTCGGCCAATTCCTTGGCTTCCGATTCGACCATCAGCACGGCATCGGCAGTGCCGGCCACGACGAGGTCAAGCGTGCTTTCCCGCATTTCGTCGATCATCGGGTTCAGCACATGTTTGCCGTCGATATAGCCGACGCGCGCGGCGGCGATCGGCCCCATGAAGGGAATGCCGGAGATGGTGAGCGCGGCGGAGGCCGCGATCAACGCCACGACGTCGGGATCATTCTCCATGTCGTGGGAGAGCACGGTGGCGATGACTTGCGTCTCGTTCTTGAAGCCTGAGGCGAATAGCGGCCGGATCGGCCGGTCGATCAGGCGCGAGGTCAGGGTTTCCTTCTCGGTCGGGCGCCCTTCGCGCTTGAAATAGCCGCCGGGGATCTTGCCCGCGGCGAAGGTCTTCTCCTGATAGTTCACGGTCAGCGGGAAGAAGTCGATGCCGGCCCTCGGCTCCTTGGCGGCGACGGCGGTGGCAAGGACGCTGGTCCCGCCATAGGTGGCAAGCACGGCGCCATCGGACTGGCGCGCGATGCGGCCGGTCTCGAGCTTGAGCGGGCGTCCCGCCCATTCGATTTCTACGGTGTGTTTCTGAAACATGTTGGTGTCCCAATGCTTGGGGAAGGGTAAGGCCGCTCCAGTCGCCTGACGGCGAAGGGCTGGCCCGTTCGGTAATTCGCAAGCTCGACCGCGCGATGGCTCGCCTTGACGGTGGCTGTCACCGGCGGATGCCTAACCGGTTGATGAGCTTCTGGTAACGGTCCGCGTCGGTGGACTTGACGTAATCGAGCAGCCGGCGCCTCTGGCTGACCATTTTGAGCAGCCCCCGGCGCGAATGATTGTCCTTGCCGTGCGTCTTGAAATGCTCGGTGAGATTGGTAATCCGCTCGGTCAGGATCGCGACCTGCACCTCTGGCGAGCCGGTATCGCCAGACTTGGTCGCATATTCCTTGATGAGCTCTTGCTTGCGCTCAGCGCTGATCGACATCGGATGATCCTTGCTGTTAGGGGTCTGTCAGGGCCGGGCCGGGATGTCGTCCAGCGCGGTCGGTTCAATACGCGTGCGAGCCGTTAAGACGGCGCCCGCGCAATCGCTGCAATATAGGGATTATTGGCGCGAGGCCAGCGGAATTTACTGGGCCGGGCCGCGCGTCAGAAGCAGGAGACGAACTCGCGGAAAACCCAGCCGATTATCTTCTTCGTCTTGTAGTCGGCAACATCCACCCATGGTTTCCCGTTCGCATCGTCCGCGTATTCCGTGATTGAGACGAGCGTGCCGTTGGCGAGCGTGCCGGTGATTTTCCCATTGGGGCCGTTGCGCACGTTGAGCGGCGTGCCCGTCGGGTCGGTCACCTTGCAACGGTCCCCTGTGGCCGCTGCCGCCAAGTTTACGCAAAAGAGCAACGCTATTGCGGCAATCAAGACCCTGGTCATTCGGTCCTCCCTAGAATGCGCGTGCTTCAGCACGGCAGATTGAAGATGCGTCGGGGCTTGAGCTCCCCCTCGCTCACCTCGCCGAGGGCCACCAGCGTGCCACGCGACGTGGCGTAGACGGTTCCACTGAAAATTGGGGCGTCCCGTCCCCGCAATAATACCGGCTGGCCCCGCCGGAGCCTAGCCGCATCGGAATCGTTGACGACAAGGGCCGGGATGTCGTGGAGCGCCGTCTCGACGGGCAGCAGCACGCCGGCCAGCGCCTCCCGGCCTGCGGCTCCCTCGGAAAGCGCCTCGAGCGTGGCGAGTGAAATCGCGCGCTCCTCGCCAAAAGAGCCGACGCGGGTGCGCCGTAAGGCCTCGACATGGCCGAGCGAGCCGAGCTCCCGGCCGAGATCGCGCGCCAGCGCCCGCACATAGGTGCCCTTGCCGCAACTGGCCTCGATCACGCCATGGTCCGGGTCGGGATGGGCGATGAGCTCCAGCCGCGAAATCGACACGCGGCGCGGCGCGAGCTCGAACTCCTCGTTCTCGCGGGCGAGATCGTAGGCGCGGGCGCCATCGACCTTGAGCGCCGAGAAGCGCGGCGGCACCTGGACAATCTCGCCGGTGAAGCGGGGAAGGGCCGCCTCGATCTCGGCGCGGGTCGGCCGCGCATCGCTCGTCGCCACGACAGAGCCCTCGGCGTCGTCGGTATCGGTCTCGGCGCCGAAGCGGACCGTGAAGCGGTACTCCTTGCTCCCCTCGACCACGAACGGCACGGTCTTGGTCGCTTCGCCGAGCGCGATCGGCAGCACGCCAGTGGCGAGCGGATCGAGCGTGCCGGCATGTCCCGCCTTCGCCGCCTCGTAAAGCCGCTTCACCCGCGACACGGCCTGCGTCGAGGTCATGCCTTGCGGCTTGTCGAAGATGAGCCAGCCATGAACGGGTAAGCCTTTGCGCCGCCGCGCCATCGCCGTCTCGCTTGTTCTAGGGTGTGCTAGTCGTCGAGGTCGCGGGCGACCTTGGGCGAGGCCAGCAGCTCGTCGATGCGCCGCGAGGTCTCGAAGGAGGTATCGATCTTGAAGCGAAGCTCAGGCATGAATTTCATGCTGATCCGCTTCGCCACCTCGCCGCGCAGGAAACGCTTGTGCTTTTCCAGGTGAGCGACCACCTCGCTCGCCCCCTCGCCGCCGAGCGGGAATATGAAGGCCGTGGCGAGCTTGAGGTCGGGCGTCATGCGCACCTCGGGCACGGTGAGCGAGTACCGGCTCAACACCTCGTCCACGATCTCGCCGCGCGTAAAGATCTCCGACAAAGCGTGCCGGATCAGCTCGCCCACTTTCAGCTGGCGCTGACTGGGGGCCTTGGCGGAAGCTGGCTTCGCCCGCGTCATGCTAACTATCCTCCCCGCAAGTAGACGGCGGGATCGGCCAGCGCGCGGGCGAAATGGGCAAGTCTCGGGACATCCTCACCGCGCCATTCGGGCGGCGGCAGCATCGCCGCGATGCTGCGCATCCGCGACGCGTCGGCAGAGTTGAGCCGTCGCACGATCGGCCTTGTCACCCTTGGAAACTCAGAGCGTGCGCTGGACGTGCTCGACATCGAAGCACTCGATGACGTCGCCAGCCCGCATGTCCTGGTAGCCTTCGAACGCCATGCCGCATTCCTGGCCAGCGATCACCTCGCGCACCTCGTCCTTGAAGCGCTTCAAGGTCGAAAGCTTGCCTTCGTGGATCACCACGTTGTCGCGGATCAGCCGCACATGGGCGCCACGCTCGACTTTGCCCTCGGTGACGCGGCAGCCGGCGACCTTGCCCACCTTGGAGATGGCGAACACCTCCAAAATCTCGGCATTGCCGAGGAAGGTCTCGCGCCGCGTGGGCGCGAGCAGGCCCGACATGGCCTGCTTCACCTCGTCGACCAGGTCGTAGATCACGGCGTAATAGCGAATCTCGACGCCATCGCGCTCAGCCGCCTCGCGGGCCTGCGCGTTGGCGCGCACATTGAAGCCGAGCACCACGGCGCCCGACGTCGCGGCGAGCCCGACATCGGACTCGGTGATACCGCCGACGCCTGCATGAATGATCCGGGCCCTAACCTCGTCGGTCCCCATCTTGTCGAGCGCCGCAACGATGGCCTCGACCGAGCCCTGCACGTCACCTTTGACGAGGAGCGTGAACTCCTTGGTGCCGGCGGTCTTCAGATTGTTCATCATCTGCTCGAGGCTGCCGCGCTGACCGGCCACGGCCAAGCGCTTGCGCCGCTCGCGCATGCGGTAATCGGTGATCTCGCGCGCCCGGGCCTCGTTCTCCACCACGGCGAACTGGTCGCCCGCTTCCGGCGCTGAGTCGAAGCCGAGCACCTCGACCGGGACCGAGGGACCGGCGCTTGTCACCTGCTCGCCGAGCTCGTTGATCAGCGCGCGAACGCGGCCATAGGCCGAGCCGGCCACCACGAGATCGCCGACATGCAACGTGCCGCGCTGGATCAGCGCCGTGCCGACCGGCCCGCGTCCGCGCTCGAGCTTGGCCTCGACGATCACGCCTTCCGCGGCGCGGTTGGGGTTGGCGGTGAGCTCCAGCACCTCGGCCTGCAGCGCGATCGCTTCGAGCAGCTTGTCGAGACCCGTCTTCTTCAACGCCGAGACCTCGACCTCCAGCGTCTCGCCGCCGAGGCTTTCCACCACGATCTCCTGGCTGAGCAGCTCGGTGCGCACGCGTTGCGGGTCGGCGCCTTGCTTGTCGATCTTGTTGATGGCCACGATCATCGGAACGCCGGCGGCCTTGGCATGATTGATGGCCTCGACCGTCTGCGGCTTGACCCCGTCGTCGGCGGCCACCACCAGCACCACGATGTCGGTCACCTGAGCGCCGCGCTGGCGCATGGCGGTGAAGGCCTCGTGGCCCGGAGTGTCGATGAACGTGATCTTGTTGCCGAGCGGCGTCACCACCTGGTAGGCGCCGATATGCTGGGTGATGCCGCCGGCCTCCTGGCTGACGACATTGGTGGTGCGGATGGCATCGAGCAGCGAGGTCTTGCCGTGATCGACATGGCCCATGATGGTGACGATCGGCGCGCGCGGCTGCAGGTCCTCGGCGTGGTCTTCCTCGCCGATGAAGCCTTCCTCGACGTCGGCCTCGGAGACGCGCCTGACCGTATGCCCGAATTCCTCGGCGACGAGCTGGGCGGTGTCGGCGTCGATCACGTCGGTGATCTTGCGCATCTCGCCGTCCCGCATCAGGAACTTGATGACGTCGACGCCGCGCTCGGCCATGCGGTTGGCGAGCTCCTGAATGGTCATGACCTCGGGCACCACGACGTCGCGCTGGATTTTCAGCTGCGCCTGCGGTCCGGTGATCTGCTTTTTCTGGCGCTCCTGGCGGCGCTTCAGCGAGGCAAGGCTCCGCTGGCGCTGCTCCTCATCGAGCGCATTGGTGATGGTGAGGCGCCCGCGGACCCGGCGCTCGTCGCCGCGCCGCGGGGCGACGGGGCTCTTCTTGTGGCGGGCGTCGGGCGTGCGGGCAGGCTCTTCCACCTCCTCCTTCAGGAGGTGCTTGCGGACGGTCTCCTCGCCGACTTTGCGAGCCTTGGCCTCGGCCTCGTGCCGGGCATCCTCTTTAATCTTGCGCTCTTCGGCGTCTTTGAGCTCTTTCGTCCGCTGCTCTTGCGTGACCACCTCGACCACGGCGGCCTGCTCGGCCTTGGCGCGCTCATCGGCCTCGCGCTGGCGAGAATCGAGCAGCGCGCGGGTGCGCGCGTCCTTCTCGTCATCGGAAAGCTGGCGGAGCACGAGACCCCGGGGACGCGGCTCCTCGAGCTGAGGCTTGGGGGCGACCTCTGCCACGCGTGGTGCGGGCTTCGGCGCCGGCTCCTCGACGGGTTGAGGCGCTGCGCCCGAACCCATCACCCGCCGCTTCTTCTTCTCGACCACGACGGATTTGGAGCGCCCATGGCTGAAGCTCTGGCGCACATGGCCGGACTCCACGGTCCGGCGCACGTTGAGCGTCATCTTGCCCCCGCCACGGGCGGCTTTGCCTTCAGTCTCGTTCGTCTCACTCATTCGTGTTCGTATCCGATCCGTTCAGGTTTGCGAATGCGGCGCTGCCCTCGCGGTAGCGCTCTAAGCGCGAGGCTGCCGCGAGAAATCTGAGAGCCGCTCCGCCCTGGATTAGCGCAGCATGTATCACATTTGCCCGGCCTGATGCCAAACCCAATTCATCCGCAATGAAGGCGCGCACCGCCGGAAGGGGCGTTTCGCCTCTCATTTCACGGAATTTGCCGTCGAGCTTGCGGCAGCCGTCTTCCGCCGCGTCCCGGGCATGGATCAGGGCGAGAACCCGGCCTTTGGCGATGGCCTCCTCGATCTTGGCGCTGCCGAACACGGCCTCCCCCGCCTTGTTGGCCAGCGCCAGGGCGGAAAGAGCTGCATCGGCGAGAAGCTTGTCGACCTGGGCCGCAAGCCCTTCCGGTACCTGGGCTTTCGCCTTCAGCGCTCTGGCGAAAACGTTGCGTTTTCCCGCCTCCGCCACGCGATCGTGCGCCGCGGTCAGCCATACGCCCCGGCCGGGCAGCTTTTCCTTGATATCCGGGACGATCACGCCGTCTGGGCCGAGTACGAAGCGGATGAGCTCGTCCTTAGGCCGGCGGGCACGCGTCAGGGCACAGCGGCGGACGCTATCCGCCTCTTCATCCTGCTCGCGCTCTTGCTCCGCCGCCGCTTGCCGCAAACGTCAAATCTCCTGCCGGGCTCATCAGTTGCCTGCGCCGAGCGTAGGCTCGTCCCCCGAGGGAGCGCCGGCCTCGGGAGCTGCGCCGCCTTCGCCTTCGCCCTCGCCTTCCTCAGGCTCAGGCGCGAGTGCGGATTCCTCGATCCACCCCGCCTTGACGCGCGCAGCAAGGATCAAGTCCTCGATCTGGGGCTTGGTCAGACCGAAGCTGTCGAGAATTCCGTCATGGCGGATCGTCTCTTTGTCCTTGCGCTCGCTCCAGCCAGCCAGGTCGTCGGTGGCGCAATCGGCGAGGTCCTCGACGGTCTTGATGCCCTTGTCGCCCAAGGTGACGAGCATCGCCGTGGTGAGGCCGGGGACCTCGGCAAGCTCGTCGGCGACTCCGAGCGCCCTGCGTTTGGCGTCAAGCTCGGCCTCGATCTTCTCCAGATGCTCGCGTGCACGGGTCTGAATCTCGGCGGCGGTGTTCTCGTCGAAGCCTTCGATCGAGGCAATCTCCGACGGCTCGACCAAGGCCACCTCCTCGACCGATGAGAAGCCCTCGGAGGCGAGGAGCTGCGCGATCACCTCATCGACGTCGAGCGCCTCCATGAACGTCGCCGAGCGCTCGGCGAACTCGGCCTGGCGGCGTTCGGACTCGGAGGCCTCCGTCATGATGTCGATGTCCCAGCCGGTGAGTTGCGAGGCGAGTCTAACATTCTGACCCTTTCGGCCGATGGCCAATGACAGTTGCGGATCCGGCACGACGACCTCGATGCGCTCGGCGTCCTCGTCGAGCACGACCTTGACTACTTCGGCCGGCGCCAGCGCGTTGACGATGAAGGTCGCCGCATCGGGCGACCATTGGATGATGTCGATCTTCTCGCCTTGCAGCTCGTTGACCACCGCCTGGACGCGGCTGCCGCGCATGCCGACGCAGGCGCCCACGGGATCGATGGAGGCGTCGCGCGACACCACCGCAATCTTGGCGCGGCTTCCCGGATCGCGCGCTACCGACTTGATGGTGACGATGCTCTCATAGACCTCGGGCACCTCTTGCGCGAACAGCTTGGCCATGAACTCCGGATGCGTGCGCGAGAGGAAGATTTGGGGGCCCCGCTGCTCGCAGCGGACGTCATAGACAAAGGCGCGGATGCGGTCGCCATAACGGAAGTTCTCGCGCGGCAGCGTCTCGTCGCGGCGCACGATGGCCTCGGCGCGGCCGAGGTCGACGATGACATTGCCGTATTCGACCCGCTTGACGATGCCGTTGACGATCTCGCCGACGCGGTCTTTGTACTCGTCATATTGGCGCTCGCGCTCGGCCTCGCGCACCTTCTGCACGATCACTTGCTTCGCGTTCTGCGCCGCCACCCGGCCGAAATCGAGCGGGGGCAGGGGCTCGGCGATGAAGTCGCCGACTTGTGCTGCTGGATTGCGGCGGCGGGCTTCGGCGAGCGAGATCTGGGTCGCCTCCATGGTGACCGTCTCGACCGCTTCGAGCAGGCGGGCGAGCCTGATCTCGCCGGTCTTGGGGTCGACCTCGGCCCGGATCTCGTTCTCGCTGCCGTAGCGGGATTTCGCGGCCTTCTGGATCGCGTCCTCCATGGCGCTGATGACCACCTGGCGGTCGATCGACTTCTCGCGCGCGACCGCGTCAGCGATCTGCAGGAGCTCCAGCCTGTTGGCGCTTACGCCTGCCTGAGCCATCGTCATTGCCTCCAATCGTTACGGTCTTGCGGGGCCGCGCTCGCGCGCGCTCCGCTCTCATTTCAATGTGCGGGCTTCTTGCCCGAAAGATGGGCCTTGAAGCTCTCCGTGCCGGCCACGAGCTTCGCCTCGCTGATGAGCGAGAAGGGAAGGCCGATCACCACGGGCTCGGCCTTGCCTTCGAGCTCGATCCTGAGGCGCGCCTCGTCCTTGACCACGCCCTCGATCACGCCCTTGAAGCGCTTGCGTCCGTCGACCAGCTCCTTCAGCTCTACCTTGGCTTCATGACCCGCCCATAACGCAAAGTCGCTCGGGCGTACCAGCGGCCGGTCGATGCCGGGAGAGGAGACCTCGAGACGATAGTGTCCCGGCATCGGATCGTAAGTGTCCAGCACCGGCGACAGCCTCCGGCTGATCAGAGCACAATCCTCCACGGTCATCTCGCCCGTCGGCCGCTCGGCCATGATCTGCACCGTGCCTCCGTCGCGCGCCGAGACTTTGACCCGCACCAAGCGGAAGCCGAGCTCCTCGAGCACGGGCTCGGCGAGATCGGCGACAGTCCGCGCCGGCCCCGTCTCACTGGTAAAGCGGCGATCGGCGTTGACGGCAGGGCTCCACATCGATTGCGGCTACAACTCCCCGACGCGCGCGAGGAAGCAAGGTGCCTAACAAAAAGGAGCGGGCGGCAAGCCCACTCCTGATCAAACCAATCATGAGTTCGCCGGTAATATACGTGCTTTTTTCAGGGTTTCAAGCGTTTCGCAGACCGCAAAAAGGGGGCCCCGGAGCGGTCAAGGCCCGCCGATGACCTCCTTCTGGATGCGGGCGAAGTCGTCGACCCGCTCATAGCTCAGCGCGCAGAGGCAGGAGGAGTAGTTGCCGCCGATCGCCGTGCCGCCAAAGGCGAGGCTGTCCTCGAAGGTGCAATTGTCGTCGCGATAGGCGATCCATTTCTTCTGCGCGTCCCTGAGGTCGCCGAGCTGGGTGTCGGGGCTCTGGCCCATATCCTTCCCCGCGGCGCGGACCTTGTCCTGCAGCGCCTTGAACGCAGCATTGAGGGCGGCATCGGCCTTGTCGGCGGCGCGGGCAAGACACGCTTTATATTCGGGGTTGGAATGGGTCGCGCTCTCGCAGTCCTTATAGCAGGTGGCGGTGACATCGGTCCCGGCCAGGGCCGCGATAGGCATGAGCATGATCGTCAAAGCCAACACCATCACGCGCATTCCGCCCTCCGAGGTTAGAGCCGCCTGAAGCTGAGATAGACAGGCTTCCGACCCTCGCTCAAGGCCTTCCGCTCATAGCGGGTCTCGGGCCAGTCGGCGGGCCGTTCCTGCCAGTCGCGCGCCTGCTCGGCCGGCCAGGCGAATTCGCCGCTTTGGCGCATGAGGAGAAGCGCTTGCGCGGCATAGTCGCCGCTGTCGCTCGCAAATCTGAGCTCGGCGCCAGGTGCCAGCACGCGCGCGAGCTCCCCGACGGTGGCGGGCGAGATGAGCCTCCGCTTCAGCTGGCGCTTCTTCGGCCAGGGGTCGGGGAACAGAATGAAGCCGCGGGCGATCGAGCGATCGGGAAGCCAGGGAAGCGCCTCGCGCGCATCGCCGTCATGGACCCGGATGTTCGCAAGCGCTTGGGTCTCGATCGCGCCAAGCAGGCTCGCGAGCCCGTTGACGAACGGCTCGCAGCCGATGAAGCCGATGTCTTTGTTGTGCTCCGCCTGAAAGAGGAGGTGCTCGCCGGAGCCGAAGCCGATCTCGAGCCAAACCTCCCTGACGGGGACTGGGAAAAGGTCCTGCAAATGGCCGGGAGCAGGCTCGCCGAGTTCGAGGCGGAGAAGCGGCAGCAGGTCCTCGATGAGGCGCTCCTTGCGCGCGCTCAAGGGCTTGCCCTTGCGCCTGCCATAGGACCTGAGCGGTCTGACCTCGCTCATTGGGCGACTCTCGTGTGCCAATCCACCCACTATCGTCATGCCCGCCAACGGCCCGGCCTTTGGCCGGCCCGATGACAAGCTCCGGCGGGCATCCAGTAACCACCGGCCTTGCGATTGATACTACCGCGATTGGTTACTGGATCGCCTGGTCAAGCCGGGCGACGACAAGAGGAGAGAGGTCCCGGCTAAGTGAGCTCGGCGCGGATCGGCTCGACGAGGTCCAACCGCTCCAGGAGAAGCCGCCGTCATTGTCGGGCTGGCGTCCGAAATGGCCGTAAGACGACGTGCGCTCGTAGATCGGGCGCGAAAGACCGAGATGCTCCCTGATGCCGCGCGGGCTTAAGTCCATCACGCGCCGGAGCGCCTCTTCGAGGGCCTCCTCGGCGACCGAGCCCGTGCCATGCAGGTCCACATAGAGCGAGAGCGGCTGCGAGACGCCGATGGCGTAGGCGACCTGCAGCGTGCAGCGGTCGGCGAGTCCTGCCGCCACCACGTTCTTGGCGAGATAGCGCGCGGCGTAAGCCGCTGAGCGGTCGACCTTGGTCGGGTCCTTGCCGGAGAAGGCGCCGCCGCCATGGGGTGCCGCGCCGCCGTAAGTATCGACGATGATCTTGCGTCCGGTGACGCCCGCGTCGCCATCGGGGCCGCCGATGACGAAGCGCCCCGTGGGGTTGACGTAGAATTTGGTATCGCGGCCGATCCAGCCCTGCGGCAGCACCTCGTCGGCGAAGCTCCGCACGATCTCCCTGACGCGCTCCTGGCTCACATCCTCGCCATGCTGAGTGGAGACCACGATCGCCTCCGCGCGCACCGGCTTGCCGTTCTCGTAGGCCAGCGTCACCTGACTCTTGGCGTCGGGCCCAAGCTCGGGGGTGCGGCCGGTGTGCCGCGCCTTCGCCATCTCGTGCAGGATGCGGTGGGCATAGAAGATCGGTGCCGGCATGAGCGGCTCGGTCTCGCGGCAGGCAAAGCCGAACATGATGCCCTGATCGCCCGCGCCCTCGTCCTTCTTGGACTCGGTGTCGGCATCGACGCCGCGGGCGATGTCGGCGGACTGCTCGTGCACGTAGTATTGAAACTCGCAGTGCTTCCAGTGGAAGCCCTTCTGCTCGTAGCCGATCTCGCGCACGGCGCGCCGCGCGGCGTCCTCGATGAGCTCCGGCGTCACGGTCTCGGGCCCACGTACCTCGCCCGCCATCACGATGCGGTTGGTCGTGACCAGGGTCTCAATGGCCACGCGCGAATAAGGATCGGCGGCGAGATAGAGATCGACCACCGCGTCGGAGATGCGGTCGCACACTTTGTCGGGATGACCTTCCGACACGGATTCACTGGTGAAGACGTAATTTGCCCGGGACACTTGAGCACCCCCTGTTGCAACGGAAAGCCGAGCGGCCCACAATGGCCGCAGGCGGTTCTCGCAAACCATGGGGCAGGCGGTCAAGCCTGCCCGTCCGACGCCTGGAATTAGGGAGTGGCGGGGCGCGCGCTCAAGGCCCGCACCAGGTCGACGACGCTCTTGCGAACCTTTGCATCGCCGATCTTGACAAAGGCGCGGTTCAGCTCAAGCCCTTCACGGCTATTCAGAAATTCGAGGATGAAGGCCTCGGAATCGGGTTCGGCCATTCCCCGCGCGGTGCCCCCGTCGCCGGTGTGCGGCGCCTCCTCGAAAAAAAACTGAACGGGGACATCGAGGATCTTCGAGATCTGGAACAGCCGGCTCGCGCCGATGCGGTTCACGCCCTTCTCATATTTCTGCACCTGCTGAAATGTGAGTCCCATGCCCTCGCCGAGACGCTCCTGACTCATGCCAAGCAACATTCGGCGTAGTCGCACCCGGCTCCCGACATGTGTGTCAACGGGGTTAGGCTTTTTGCCTGCCATTCGCTCGCTCGTGACAATTAAGAGGTTCGAAAAAGAAAAGAAGCTGACGCATAATCTCGATGAAAATGGTCCCCTTCGCGAATGGTTCATAGGGGTGCGGTCTAGCCTCGTCAAGCACGCAGGAGCCGCAGCCGACGATTCACCTGTTCATGTTAACAGATGCAGCCGAACTGGTTGCACGCGACAGGCGAGCCAGCCCGCAAAAGCGAGCGCCATCATCGAGATTTCGATAATGCTTCCCAACTGCACGAAGGGAGTCGGCGGGCCCACTTTGGGCAGGTCCGCCTCGATGACGCCTTTCTCGCCGAGACCGATCTCGGCGAGAATTCGGCCGTAAGGGTCGATCACCGCCGAGATGCCGGTATTGGCGGCGCGGGCCACCGGCAAGCCCTGCTCGACGGCGCGGACTTGAGCTTGATGGAAGTGCTGATAGGGGCCGGCGCTCGAGCCGAACCAGGCGTCGTTGGTGATGTTGAGGAGCCAGCCCGGCCTTGCCCCAGGCTCGGTCACGTCGTCGGGGAAGATGATCTCGTAGCAGATGAGGGGGCTTGCCGGCGGCGCTCCAGGAATTTGCAGGAGGCGCGGGCCGGTGCCGGCGCTGAAGCCGCCGCGCACCCCGGTCAGCTGCATCACGCCGAGATTTTCGAGGAAGTCCTGGAAGGGGAGATACTCGCCGAACGGGACGAGGTGGATCTTGTCGTAGCCGGAGAGCACGCGGCCCGTGTCGTCGATCACGAGCAGACTGTTATAAATACGGGTGGTGACGATCTCGCCTGCGTCCCGTTCCTCGACGAGCCGCGCCGAGCCCACCAAGAGTGAGGTCCCCTCTGGCAGCACCTCGCCGATGGCGAGAAGCGCGTCGGTGGCTTCGTCGAGGAGAAAGGGCACCGCCGTCTCGGGCCAGATGACGAGAGTGATGCCATCGAGACCCGAGGGGCCCGACTTGGTGAGATCGAGATAGACGGTGAAGATCTCGGCGCTGTTCTCCGGGCGCCACTTGTTGGCTTGGTCGATATCGGCCTGGACGATCCTGAGGCGAACGCCGGTGCTGCCGCTGTCGGCCTCGACAAGCCTCCGCTCCCCCCACAGAGCCCCAAGTCCGAGCAGAACGAGGAGGGTTGAGGCGAGCGCCACGGCCCCTCTGTCTCCGGCAAGGTTTGAGCCCTCTGGTGCCGCTATGGCGGCGGGGCTTGCGAAGAGGAGAACGGCGATGAGGCTCAGGGCATAGACGCCGAACAGGGCCGCGAGCTGCATCATGGGCCCGTTGCCGAGCAGTCCGTAGCCCACAAGGTTCCAGGGGAGCCCGGTGAGGACATGGCCGCGGGCGAACTCGGCAAGGCCGAAGGCGATGGCCAGAGCGAAGACGCGGCCTACTCCCGGCAGCCACAGAAGCATGGCAAGGGCGCATGCCGCCGCAAAGAACAGCGCCATCCCTCCGGGCAGCGCCGTCATGGCGAAAGGGATGATCCAGCCGTGGCGCCATGGCTCCACGAGAAAGGCCTCGGCGATCCAATAGAGGCCGGCGAGGAAGTAGCCGAAGCCGAACCAGAAGCCGATAAGGCTCGCGCATTTCAACCTCGGGGCGAGGCTTAAGTGACTCGCATGGCAGCCGTCGAGCAGCCAGACCAGCCCGCCGAAGGTGAGGAACAGCACGGGCCAGGCATGCACCGGAGCGAAGGCGAGCACGGAGAAGATGCCGAGCAGCACGGCAAAGACGGCGCGGCGGGCGCCCTTCAGGCCCGCGACCCAAGTGGCAGCGCGTTCCAAGGTCCCCCACCTCGTGCTCAGCATGTCCCCTCCTGGCCCGAGGGGGGGTGAACCGCTCCTCCGGAAATCTCCGACGGTTGCCGATCCCCCTCCCTATCCTTCCCCCACAAGGGGGGAGGGGAGAGCAAGCGGTGCGGCCTCATTAAGGCTTCTGGCTTTCGGGCTTTGCTGCACCGGTTAGAGTTTCGCCCGGCGCTTGAGGGAG
This sequence comes from Methyloceanibacter sp., assembly GCA_041500805.1. GTDB lineage: Bacteria > Pseudomonadota > Alphaproteobacteria > Rhizobiales > Methyloligellaceae > Methyloceanibacter. Next base: position 54,040 of record JBGQMX010000002.1, on the reverse strand, counting down.
GTGGATGCGCAGCTTCTTGATCCGGCGCGGATCGGCCTCGAGCACCTCGAACTCGATGCCGCTTGGGTGACGCACAAGCTCACCTCGGGCTGGGATGCGGCCGGCAATGGAGAAGACGAGGCCGCCGAGAGTATCGATGTCTTCCTCCTGCTCGCCCGAGACGAGCTCGACCCCAAGATGCTGCTCGAGCTCTTCGACCGGGGTCCGCGCGTCGGCGATGAGGCCGAGGCGGGGATCGGACCGGATCAGCGGCTCGTCCTCGACATCGTGCTCGTCGGCGATCTCGCCAACCACCTCCTCGATCAGGTCCTCGATGGAGACCAGCCCGTCGGTGCCGCCATATTCATCGACGACGAGAGCGAGATGGAGCCTCGTCGTCTGCATCTTGAGCAGGAGATCGACCACCGACATCGATCCCGGCACGTAAAGGATCTCACGTGTGATGTTGATGGAGGCGACGGTGCGCGCAAGATCGACCTTGCCGAGATCGAGGCTGCCAGTTCCGCCAGCCTCCGCCTGAGCGGTGATCCACGACATCAGGTCGCGGATATGGACCATGCCGCGCGGATCGTCGAGCGTCTCGTGATAAACCGGCACCCGCGAATGCTCGGCCTGGCGGAAGACGCGCATCAGGTCATCGACGGTGACGGTATCGTCGACCGCAATGATATCGGCGCGCGGCACCATGACGTCCTCGACCGTGAGCGTGCCGAAGTGCAGGATGCGGCGCAGCATGGTGCGCTCCTGCGCGCTCAAGGCGTCGCTCTTGCTGCGGGCGAGAGCGTCCTCGATCAGCTCGCGCAGATCGGGCTCCTCGCCGAGGCCGAAGGTCGCAAGCAAGCGCTCGAACCAGGAGACCTCCTCGTCGGCCGGCCGCGCCTCCTCGGGCTGAAGCTCGTTCTCGGCGATGGGGGCGTTGCTCATGGTGACACCTCCGCAGCGCCTGCCTCTTTCTCCTCCGCATATGGGTCGGCGATACCGAGAGAGGCGAGCACCGTTCTTTCGAGATCTTCCATCCGCTCGGCCTCGTCGTCCGTCTCGTGATCGAAGCCGAGGAGATGCAGCACGCCGTGGACCACGAGGTGGGACACGTGGTCGGCAAGAGCGAGGCCGTCGTCGCGCGCTTCCTTGTGCGTCGTCTCGTAGGCGAGCACGACGTCCCCGATAGGGCCGGGCTCGCTCACCCCCTCGCTCACGGGAAACGACAGCACGTTGGTCGGAGCATCCTTGCCGCGCCAGGTGCGGTTCAGCGCTCGCATCTCTTCATCGTCGGTGAGGAGGATGTCGACCGCATAGGTTCCTGGCCGGGCAGGGGGCGCGGCGAGAAAGGCTGCGCGGGCGGCCTTCTCAAGCATGGCGTCGGTTATTTCGGCCGCTCGCCAGGCCGCTCCATGGCAGACGATTTCGACCTCGAGCCTCAAGGCAGAGGAAGGCGCGGCACTCTTGCGTCTAGGGCCACCGTCAGCCATGGCGCTCACCGCGCAATGGAGCGGATTCATAGGCGTCGACGATCTTGCCGACGAGCTCGCGGCGGACCACGTCGCCCTTCGTGAAGGCGATATGGTCGATCTCCTCGATGCCCTGCAGGATGCCGATCGCCTCGAGCAGCCCTGAGTCCTTGCCGGGCGGCAGATCGACCTGCGTCGGGTCGCCGGTGACGATCATCTTGCTCTGGTCGCCGAGCCGCGTGAGGAACATCTTCATCTGGATCGGCGTGCAGTTCTGCGCCTCATCGAGGATGATGATGGCATTGGAAAGTGTGCGGCCGCGCATGAAGGCAAGCGGCGCGATCTCGATCACGCCGGTGGCCAGCCCGCGCTCGACCCGCTCCGGAGCCAGCACGTCGTAAAGCGCATCGTAAAGCGGCCGCAGATAGGGGTCGACCTTCTCCCGCATGTCGCCGGGAAGGAAGCCGAGCCGCTCGCCGGCCTCGACCGCCGGCCGCGACAGGATGAGCCGGTCGCATCTCCCGCTTTCGAGACACGCCGCGGCGAAGGCGACCGCGAGATAGGTCTTGCCGGTGCCGGCGGGGCCGGTGGCGAAGACGAGGTCGTTCCGCTCGAGAGATTTGAGGTAGGCGCTTTGCCGGGGCGTCCGCGCCGTGATCAGACGCTGGCGCGTGCGGATCTGCTGCGCCTCGGGATGCTCGGCGCCCGGCTCTGAGGTTTCGCCGGGCTCGACGGTGCGGGCATGGCGGATGGCGCCGACCACTTCACCGACCCCGATCATCTCGCCCTGCGCGAGCCGGCCGTAAAGCTGCTCGAGCACCGACTTCGCCGTGGCGCAGGAGGCTTCAGGCCCCCGCAGGCTGACCGCGTTGCCGTTGACCACCGCCTCGATCCCGAGGCGGTCCTCGAGAACGGCAAGATTTGCGTCATAGTCGCCAAGGAGATCGCGCACGAGCCGCATGTCGTCGAAAAATACGACGGTCGGCTCCCCGCCTCCATTGGCTTGCGCGGCGCTCGCGCGCTTCAGAGCCGCTCCGCGCCCGCGTGCCAATGATGCTTTCCGAATGCTGGCCTTGTTGGTCACACGGCCGCCTGAACTGGCCCGCGCCATTCAAACCCCGATTTTATGACACCGGTGAGACTGTTCGGGCTGGCGGCCAAGATGTCAACCGCCGCGATCCGGCCGATCAGTCCCTCGGGCCCCTCCACGTGAACCGCCTGTAGATAAGGAGAACGCCCGGCGATCTGACCTGGTTTCCTTCCCCGGCCCTCGAACAGGACTTCGAGGCTGCGGCCGACGGTGGCCCGGTCGAAGGCGTGGCGGTCGCCGTCGAGCAGGCTTTGCACGGCATAGAGGCGCTCCCGCTTCACCGCCTCCGGCACCTGGCCCTCAAGGCTTGCCGCGGGCGTTCCCGGCCGCGCGCTATATTTAAAAGAGAAGGCCTGGGCGAAGCGGGCACGGGCGGCAAGCGCCAAGGTCTCCTCGAAATCCGCATCGGTCTCGCCTGGAAAGCCCACGATAATGTCGGTGGACAGCGCGATATCGGGCCGCGCCTGCCGCACCTTGCCGATCAGCGCCTCATACTTGGCGGCACTATGCTTGCGGTTCATCGCCGCAAGGATGCGGTCCGAGCCCGCCTGGAAGGGGAGGTGCAGATAGGGCATGAGCTTCGGCTCTTCGCCGAACAGCGCGATCAGCTCGTCGTCCATGTCGAGAGGGTGGCTCGTCGTGTAGCGAAGCCGATCGATCGCGGCGATTTCCGCCAGGCGCCTCAGGAGCCTCGCCAGCGGCCATGCCAACCCGTCGGGACCGGCCCCATGATAGGCATTCACGTTCTGCCCGAGCAGCGTGATCTCGCGCACCCCGGTTGCCGCGAGCCGTTCCACCTCGGCGATGATCTCGGAGGGCGCGCGTGAGAATTCCGCGCCCCTTGTATAGGGCACGACGCAGAAGGTGCAGAATTTGTCGCAGCCTTCCTGCACGGTGACGAAGGCCGAGGCTCTCGCCTTCCCCTTAGGCCGCTCGGGCAGATGGGCGAACTTCTCCTCCGCCGGGAACTCCGTCGCGACAAGACCCCTGCCGGTCGCGGCGGCTTCCTCCACGAGATGCGCCAAGCGATGATAGCTCTGCGGGCCGACGACGATATCCACGGCAGGGGCGCGGGCGATGATCTCACGCCCCTCGGCCTGTGCGACGCAGCCCGCAACCGCGATCAGGGTGTCGAGCCCTCGGCTCTTGCGGTGCTCCTTCGCCAAGCGCGCCCGTCCGAGCTCCGAATAGACCTTCTCCGCCGCCTTCTCCCTGATATGGCAGGTGTTGAGGATGACGAGGTCGGCCTCGGCCGGATCGTGGGTGAGGGCGTAGCCTTGCGGCTCAAGCGCCTCGGCCATGCGCTCGGAATCGTACGCATTCATCTGGCAGCCGAAGGTCTTGATATGGAGCTTCTTGGGCAACTTCTTATGGGGGGCTTGCGCCATGCTCTGTTTGTTGGGCACGGGTGCCGCTCTCGTCAAGGGCTTGGGCTGAGACCGGCCTCGCCTAAATCCTGGGGCTAGGGGCTTTTGAACGTGCGGCGCAGCCTATTGCAACCGGGAGATGTCCGGGAGCATAGTGAGGGTCTCGGCCTCGCAAAGAAGCAAAAACGCGAAATCGTCTCGGCCGCTGGAGAAGCATTGAGCGCCGCATAGGGGGGGTTGATGCTCGACTTGCTCACGGCCATCCTGGCCTTTGCCGCCATCATGATCATGCTTGCTACGCTGGTCACGGTCATCGTCGAGACGGTGCAAAAGGTCCTTCGCAAGCGCCGTGCCGGCCTCCAGGAGATGCTCGAACGCCTCTATGAGACGGCGCTTCGCGACCTCGTCGGCGAGCATCTGGAGCAAGCCCCATCCAAGGAGATCACCGCGGCGGTCAAGGCCGGAGCGAGTCTCACGGCGGCTGCCAAGAGCCTCGGGCAAGAGTCCGACGGCTCGATTCGGAAAAGCATGGTGAGCGCCGCTCGGGACGCGGCGCATCAGGATGAGGAAGAGCCTCTCGACTATGTTGCAGGGAAGGTGGCTGCGGCGCAGTTCGCCGAACAGCTGATGCGCAATCCGAACTTCGGCTGGTCAGCTCCGCTCAACGCCTTTGACCGCGCCGTGGATTGGCTCCGGCGCCGCGTGGTCACCTACGACTTCGAAAACATCGACACGCTACAGTTCGTCGAGCAGCTCGCCAATACCGACGCCGGCGAGAAGCTCGCAGCCTTTGACGAGGCGAAGTTGAGGACCGTGCTTCGGACTGTGGCCTATCAGTTCGAGCGCTATGGGGAGGCGGCGAGCGATTACTTCGCGCGCCGCGCCTGGGCGATCTCAGTCGTCGTCTCGATTGCGCTCGCCTTCGTGGTCAACGTTGATGCCGTGCGCGTCTTTAGGACCCTGGTGCTCAATCCCGCTGCATCGGAGCAGGTCCGTCAGTCTTTCGAGACCTTACAGAAAGCACAGGCCGAGAATGACGCCGCCCCTTCTGTGGCCGCGCCAGGGGCCCCAAAGGACACGACGGCCCCCGAAGATGCCAGTGCGCAATTGACGAAGGCTCTTGAGCAGACCAAGGCAACTTTGGCCAAGCTCAATGAGCAGGGCGTCCCGATCGGCCGGGATTATTTCCCGTTCTGCGGCGCCGTCGAGGCGGACCGGACGAATTGCTACGTCGAAAACGAAGCCGATCGCATTCCGAAGATGGGCGATTATTTTAAGGTGCACTTGAGCAGTTATGCGCTGCCGCTCGATTGGCTCGTGTACCAGCCACATTGGCTCAAATGGGTCTTCTCGCGTGGGAGTGGCTGGTGGTGGTTCTTCTCCACCCTTCTGGCGGGCGCGCTTATCGGTCTTGGCGCCCCCTTCTGGTACGACATCTATCGCAAGGCGGCGTTGGTCCTCCCGGTCGCGCAAGTTGCCGGACGATTCGTGAGTGCCGGACGCAAGACCGTGACCGTCACACCGCAGGAAGTTGCAACGGTCGTGACCGCCGAAGCCGTGGAGGGGAAGCCCGGCTCTGCGCCGTTACCCAAGGCTCTGCGCCGCAGCGACAAGGCGACGATCACCCCCGATGAGCTCTTTGATGCCTTCATGCGGGCACGATCCGAGCGCGCCGCCGCGCCGCCGAAGTCCCGCGCGGCCGCGCCGCGAGCCCCCAAGAGCTCCTGAAGGCACGGCACTCGCCTCAACGCACATTGCTTCGCCGGCACTTAGCCGCTATATCCCGATCATATCGATAAAGATAAGGGGCCATCCCCAAAGATGATCTCGCAAAAAGCAAAATATGCTCTCCGCGCCCTCGTCGCGCTTGCCCGCGCGGGGGAGTCGATGATGATCGGCGAGATCGCGGCCCAAGAGAAAATCCCGCGTAAGTTCCTCGAGCAGATCCTGCTTGAGCTGAAGCGCCATGGCATCGTCATGAGCCGAAGAGGCAAGCTTGGCGGCTATGCGCTCCTCATGCCCGCCGACCAGATCACCTTCGGGCAGGTCTTGCGCATCCTCGACGGCCCGCTGGCGCCCTTGCCCTGCCTGAGCCGCATAGCCTATCGCCGCTGCGTCGACTGCCGTACCGAGGAGGACTGCGAGATTAGGCACGTCTTTGCCCTGGTAACCAACTCCGCCCGCGCGGTCCTCGACCGCACCACTATTGCCGACGCCATTGCCGGGCGCGAAAGCGTTGCGGTCGGAGCTGTCGAGCCCGTCTCTTAGGCTTCCTTGACCCTCTGAAATGCCAGCCAGGGCCCCTGCTCCTGGAAACAAATTCCCTCGCCTGGATGTTCTCTAGGCTGGGGCGCCTTCCAGCCTGAAAAAATATGGTACGGTCCCCCCTTGATAAACACTATCAACTAGATAGGGTTAATGGTGTTATCACAGAGGAGATCAGCGATGACCAGACTTCGAAGCACCCTTGCCGCCGGCGCGGCTCTCATCTTGACCACGCTGACAGCGGGCGCCGTGCTCGCCGACACGACCCTTCTCAACGTTTCCTATGATCCGACGCGGGAGCTCTACAAGGCGGTCAACGAGGCCTTCATCAAGGATTGGAAGGCCAAGACCGGAGAGACCGTGGCGATCGAGCAGTCCCATGGCGGCTCAGGCAAGCAGGCCCGCGCCGTCATCGACGGCCTGCAGGCCGATGTCGTGACGCTGGCTCTCCAGGGCGACATCGACGAGATCGCCAAGTCCGGCAAGATCAAGGCCGACTGGCAGAAGCGCCTCGGCAACAATTCCTCGCCCTACACCTCGACCATCGTTTTCCTGGTGCGCAAGGGCAACCCCAAGAAGATCAACGACTGGGATGACCTGGTCAAGAAGGGCGTCGCGGTGATCACGCCCAATCCCAAGACCTCCGGCGGCGCGCGCTGGAACTATCTCGCGGCCTGGGCTTATGCCGACGAGAAGTACGGCCACAGCGAGGACAAGGACAAGGAGTTCATCAAGAACCTCTACGCCAACGTGCCCGTGCTTGACACCGGCGCGCGCGGCTCGACCACGACCTTCGCCCAGCGCGGCATCGGCGACGTCCTGCTTGCCTGGGAGAACGAGGCCTTCCTCGCGCTTGACGAGCTTGGCGCCGACAAGTTCGAGATCGTCGTCCCGTCGCTCTCGATCAAGGCCGAGCCGCCCGTCGCCGTCGTCGACGAGGTGGTCGACTCCAAGGGCACGCGGAAAGTCGCCGAAGCCTATCTGAGCTTCCTCTACACGCCGGAAGCCCAGAAGCTCATCGCCCATAACTACTATCGCCCGTCCGATCCCAAATCCGCCGATCCCAAGGACCTCGCGCGCTTCCCCGACGTGAAGCTCGTGTCGATCGACGACCCGCTGTTCGGCGGCTGGGAGAAGGCGCAGCCTAAGCATTTCGGCGAAGGCGGCATCTTCGACCAGGTCTACCAGCCGAAGTCGACGAACTGAGTTGACGCATATGGCCGGCGCCCGCGGCCTTGCGTTGAAGCGACCGAGCGCCATCCCGGGTTTCGGGTTGGCGCTCGGTTTCACTTTGACGTATCTCGGCCTGATCGTTCTCATTCCGCTTGCGGCGATGGTGCTGAAGTCGGCGACCCTCGGGTTTGCCGGCTTTTGGGACATCGTCACCGCCCCGCGCACGCTGGCTGCCTTGCGCCTGAGCTTCCTCACCTCCTTGTTCGCCGCGACCGTCAACGCGGTGTTCGGCGCCATCATCGCCTGGGTGCTGGTCCGCTATCGCTTCCCGGGCCGGCGGTTATTGGATGCCTTCGTCGATCTTCCTTTCGCGCTGCCGACCGCCGTTGCCGGTATCGCGCTCGCCTCTCTCTACGCGCCCAATGGCTGGATCGGCAGCTGGTTCGCTCCGCTCGGCATCAAGATCGCCTACACCCCGCTTGGGATCACCATCGCGCTCATCTTTATCGGGCTGCCCTTCGTGGTCCGCACCGTGCAGCCGGTGCTGGAAGAGTTCGACCGCGAGCTCGAGGAGGCTTCGGCGACGCTTGGTGCCAACCGGCGGCAGACCGTCTTCCGCGTCATGCTGCCCGCTTTGTTGCCGGCGATCCTGACGGGCTTTGCCTTGGCGCTTGCGCGCGCTGTCGGCGAATATGGTTCGGTCATCTTCATTGCCGGCAATCTCCCTTTCATCTCCGAGATCGCGCCGCTCCTCATCATCATCAGGCTTGAGGAGTTCAGCTATCCGCAGGCAACCGCCATCGGCACGGCGATGCTCTTGATCTCCTTCAGCCTGCTCTTCTTGGTGCACCTCGTGCAGGCCTGGCAGCGGCGGAGATTTGGCCAATGACCGATGGCGCCATCGCCCCGCTGCTTGTCACCGAGCAACGCGGCACGACCGTCACCACCGAGCAATGGCCCGTCCGGCTCATCTTGATCGGGGTCTCGGTTGCCTTTCTCGTGTTGTTCCTATTGATGCCGCTCGCGGCGGTGTTCGTCGAAGCATTCCGTGCTGGCATCGGCGCTTATTTCGCCGCCATCACCGAGCCTGACGCGCTCGCTGCGATCAGGCTCAGCCTTCTCGTGGCGGCCATCGCCGTTCCCGCCAATGTGGTGTTCGGCCTCGCCGCCGCCTGGGCCATCGCCAAGTTCGAATTCAAGGGCAAGAGCGTGCTCAATACCCTGATCGACCTTCCCTTCTCGGTCTCGCCGGTGATCTCGGGGCTCATCTATGTGCTCTTGTTCGGCGCTCAGGGCTATTTCGGCGCCTATCTGCATAGCGAAAACATCCAGATCATCTTCGCCTTGCCCGGCATCGTGCTGGCCACCATCTTCGTCACCTTCCCCTTCGTCGCCCGCGAGCTCGTGCCGCTGATGCAGGAGCAGGGAACGCAGGATGAGGAGGCTGCGTTGTCCCTCGGCGCGAGTGGGTGGAAGACCTTCTTCAAGGTGACGCTGCCCAATATCCGCTGGGCGCTGCTCTATGGCGTGGTCCTCTGCAACGCCCGCGCCATGGGCGAGTTCGGTGCCGTGTCGGTGGTCTCGGGCCATATCAGAGGCAAGACCAACACCATGCCGCTGCATGTCGAGATTCTCTATAACGAGTACAATTTCGCGGCGGCCTTCGCGGTCGCTTCTCTGCTCGCGCTGCTGGCCCTCATTACGCTTGTCATCAAGGTAGCGCTCGAGTGGCGCTACGCGGATCAGATCGCTGCCTCCCGCCGGCATTAGAGCATGATCCCGAAAAGTTGCAGACTTTTCGGACAAGATCATGCGTCAAGAGAAAGGCCTAGAAAATCGTGGACGCTCGGGTAGCAAATGAGGTGAATTCTCCGGCCGCCGGGTGGGACCGCGGGGAAACGGCATCACCATGGGATAGGACCGTGGACGTATCGGTCGAGAACGTCGTCAGAATTTTCGGCACGACGCCGGCTCTGCATGGGGTCTCCCTCGACATCGGTGCGGGCGAGCTCGTGGCGCTGCTGGGGCCCTCCGGCTCGGGCAAGACCACGCTGTTGCGCATCCTCGCCGGTCTCGACGCTCCGACCTCCGGCCGGGTGCTGTTCGACGGCGAGGACGCGCTCAAGCTCACCGTGCAGGAGCGTAATGTCGGGCTGGTGTTCCAGAACTACGCGCTCTTCCGCCATATGACGGTGCTCGAAAATATCGGCTTCGGCTTGCGCGTGCGGCCACGCCCACGGCGCCCGAGCCGGAAAGAGATCAAACGGCGCGCGCTCGAGCTGCTCGACTTCGTGCAGCTTACGGGGCTGGAGAAGCGCTACCCGTCGCAACTCTCGGGCGGGCAGCGCCAGCGCGTGGCCTTTGCCCGCGCCTTGGCCATCGAGCCGCGCGTGCTTCTGCTGGACGAGCCATTCGGTGCGCTTGACGCCAAGGTGCGCCGGGACCTTCGCCGCTGGCTTCTGGAGATTCACAACAAGACCGGGCACACCACCGTGTTCGTCACCCACGACCAGGAGGAGGCGCTCGAGCTCGCCGACCGCGTGGTGGTGATGAGCGAAGGCAAGATCGAGCAGATCGGCACGCCCGACGAGATCTACGACGAGCCGAACTCGCCCTTCGTGTTCTCCTTCATCGGGGAATCGAGCGTGCTGCCGGTGCGGATCGAGCAAGGCAAGGTCTGGCTCGATGAGCGCCCGCTCGATCTTGCTGCGGCCGGCGTGCCCTCAGGTCCGGCAAGCCTCTTCTTCCGTCCGCATGACGTCGAGATCGGCAACGATCTACCCGGCGCCATCCCGGGCGTGGTTCAGGGGCTGAGGCGTCACGGCGGGGCGCGCCGCGTCGATCTTGAGGTCGGGGGGCGCGGGGATCGCATCGAGATCGAGCTGCCCGCCGATTACAGTCTCAATCTCTCGGGACGGCTCGCGGTCCTGCCGCGCCGCTATCGCCTCTATCCGGCTACTACCCAAACGAATCTGAGCTGATAGATTAAACCGCCCCAAAGCCCTTGGACGTCGCAGTCGGAGGGGCTTTGGGGCGGCTAATGGACCGGGCGCTCGGCTTAAAGGCCGGGCGTCCGCGTCCGGGGTTAGATCGAGACTTAAGCGTTGCACTCGGCCATGTGCTTTTCAGCATCGGCCATGGTGTTAAAGCCCGAGGCGCTCATTGTCCGAGCTGCAAGCTGAAGTGGGTTACATAGCCCCTTTGGTGCACTTCTTGGTCGTCTCGTCCCACTTCATTTTGGCCTTCTCGCAGTCAGCCTTGTTTTTTGGAGCTTCGGCTGCGAATGCAGGGGCGACCGCTCCGGCTGCAAGACCGAAAGCAACGACCAGCGAAAGGAAATTCTTCATTGGATTCTCCTCCTTTTTTGCCGCGATTGAATGAGGCGCAACACCAAAAGCCGGACGGCGCCGGCCCTCTTGGTGCGCGTGGCCAAGACACCGCCCAGACACGCGGCAGAACTCTTGGTGGCTGTTTTGGGCGGGCGTTTGACGGGGAAGTGCGCACAGTGTCGCGGCCACGTTGGTTGAGCCGCGACCCGGTGCCCCGCGGCGTCTTTATCGCGCTGCAACAATCCGGCCCAGCATAAAATCCCTTGGTAAATCTCTGGGAAATGTGTGCGCGGCTGAAGCGCTACCGCAACGCAATGCGCGCCTGGCTTCTCTAGGCCGCGGGCTGTGGCATCAGGACGCGGGCGCCTGCGACTGGCTTCTTTTCGGTAAAATGGCGTGCCGCAGTCGAGCAGAAAATCGCAATAGCGGCACCGAGCCGCTATTGCAGCCGCACCACGACGCTGTCGGCGGCTCCGGTCGCGTCGGTCACCGTCAGCCGCACGAAGCCCGGCCCGTCAGGCTCGAAGAACAGCGTTCGCGCGGACTGCTTGGCGCTGAGCGGCATGCCGTTCAGGAGGACGTTGAGCGGGGGCGTGCCGCCGGCGATCTTGATGGCGATGGGGTCGGGCGCCTCGCCTTTGGCAGCCGACAGCTCGAGGCTCGCGCCATCGGGCGGAAACACGATGTGCACCTTGGGCGTCATGGCTTCGCCCGCTTCTGCCCGCGAGGTGAAGCGCTGCAGCGGCGGCGGCAGCTTGGCGGTGGTCGCGACCAGCGCGCCTTTCGGCGCCGGCGGCAGCGGCTGCAGCGGTTGCGGCAGCCTGGCAAAGGCATCGAACAGAATGGGTGCGGCGGTGACTCGCCCGGCGAGACCGGTGACGGGAGCGCCGTCGGGGCGCCCCACCCAGACGCCGATGGTATGCTTGCCGTCGAAGCCGACCGCCCAGGCGTCGCGATAGCCGTAGCTCGTGCCGGTCTTGAAGGCGATGCGCCCGCCGGCAGCGTTCTCGGGCGGCGGCGTGCCAAGCAGGATATTGGCGACGTACCAGGCGGCGACCGGCTCGATCAGGCGCTTGGGCGGCAGTGGCGGCGCATCGAGGCGCTCCACGAGCGGCGCCACGGTGCCCTGACGCGCGAGCCCGGCATAGAGCATGGTGAGGTCTGCGAGCCTCACGCCCACGCCACCGAGGGCGAGCGGAAGGCCCGGCGCCTCGCGCCGCGGCAGCACGAGCGGTGCGCCGGCTTGCGCCAGCCGCGCGATCAGCCGGCTCGGGCCGACCTCCTCGAGCACGGCGACAGCCGGCACGTTCAGCGACAATTGCAGCGCGCGGCGCACAGTCACCGTGCCCTGGTAGGTGAGGTCGAAATTCTCCGGCGCATAGCCGCCGCGATAGCGGATCGGCCTGTCCTCGATGAGCGTATCGGGGTGGATCAGCCCGTCCTCGAAGCCGAGGCCGTAGATGAAGGGCTTCAGTGCCGAGCCAGGCGAGCGGACGGCTTGCGTGAGGTCCACTTGGCCCGCCCGGCGCTCGTCGAAATAGTCGGGAGAGGCGACACGGGCCAGCACCTCGCCGGTGGCATTGTCGACGACGACCATGGCCACGGACAGATCGGGCCCAAGCGCCTGCGCCCGGTCGCGGGCGAGGCCCTCGAGGCCCTTCTGCAGGCGGCCGTCGATGGTGAGCCGCAGCACATGCTCCTTGGGCGAAGCCGTCACCGCCTCGTCGGCGGCGTGAGGCGCAACGAGCGGCATGGCCTTGCGGCCTTGCGGCACCGGCTCTTCCTTGGCGCGCGCGATCTCGGCGTCGCTGAAGAGTCCATGGCCGGCGATGCGGTCGAGCACGCGGTCGCGCGCGCGCTTGGCCGCCGCTGGCGACCGGTCAGGCCGGCGGACCTCCGGCGATTGCGGCAGGGCGACGAGGAGAGCCACTTCGCCAAGCGTGAGCCGGCGCGGCTCTTTGCCGAAATAGGCGAGCGAGGCCGCCCGCACCCCTTCGAGATTGCCGCCATAAGGAGCGAGCGTGAGATAGAGGCCGAGGATCTCGTCCTTGCTCAACGCCCATTCGAGCTCGAGCGCTCGCACGGCCTCCCGCAGCTTGGCGTGCAGCGAGCGCTTGGCTCTCGGCTCGAGCAGGCGGGCGACCTGCATGGTGATGGTCGAGCCGCCCGAGACGATGCGGCCATGGGTGACGAGCTGGTAGGCCGCCCGCATGAGCGCGAGCGGATCGACGCCCGGATGATGCCAGAAGCGCTTGTCCTCATAGATAAGCAGGGCGTCGAGGAAGCGCGGGTCGACTTCCTCCCGCGTCGCGGGAAGCCGCCAGCGGCCTTCGCTGGTGAGATAGGGGCGGAGCAGCTTGCCGTTCCGGTCGAGGACCAGGGTCGAGACTTCGAGATTGCGCCCAAGGGGCGCTGGGCCGAAGGCCTGGAACAGGCCCGCAACCCCGCCCGCGACCGCCGCAACGACCCACACTGCGGCGACCGCCGTGATCGTGAGTCGCCTCCCCAAGCTCCCCCCTCCCCCCTTGTGGGGGAGGGTAGGAAGGGGGGTGGGCCGCTGGTTCCGAGCAGGAGGTTCACCCCCCTCCGACAGCTCAGGGAGCGAGCGTGCTCCCCCACAAGGGGGGAGCGCGGAGTTTGTAGCAGCCTTAGAACCTTTGCTCATTCTGCCGGTGCGACGGTGACCTCGCCGGTGCCGGTGCGGCCGAAGCGGTCGGGCTGATACATGTCCTCAACCACCGCCTGCGGCAGCACGTAGGTCCCAGGCGAGACCGCGCGGACCACATAGGCCACCGTATAGACCGTGGGGTCGCCCGTCCGCCGCTCGAACGCCGCCGTGAAGCGGTCGTCGCGGAACTCGGTGTAGACCGGCGAGCCTGCATTCTCGATCCAGCCGAGCGTGCCCGTGTCGCCCGAGGAGACGAGATGTGGATTGTCGATCTCGAAGCCCGCCGGCACGTAGTCGGTGAGCGCCACGCGCGCGAATTCGGGCTGCGGCTCGGTCACCGTGAACACCACGACGAAGCGATCGTTCTGCTTCGCCTTGGTTGCGTCGGCATCGGCGCCGTCGAGCGTGTGGAAGCTGCGCTCGATCTTGAAGCCGTGCTCGGCGGCGGGCTCCGGCGTGGTCGGCGCGCCGCTCACCGAGACGACGGCGTCGAGCGACGTCTGTCCGCTATTGGTCACCGTCAGCGGGGTCGTCGCGAGCTGCGCCTCGCTCAAGGTGCGGTAGAGCGGGCCCTCTTGGCCGCCGCCGTTGACCGCGAGGCTCACGCCTTGCTTGCCGAGCGCGCGCGCGGCGAGCACGAGCCAGGCGTCCTCTTGCGTCGAGGTATATCTGACCACGTTGCGCGCGGCGTCGATCCGCTGCGTGGCGCTGGTCAGGATCACGTTCGGAGCGTCGCCCTCGGCGGCCAGCGTGACCACGGCGGCGGCGTCGCGCAAGGCCGAGCCGAAGTCGGTGCGGCCGTTCTCGGCCTTGGGGTCTTTCGGCAACGCGCCGAGCGCGGCCTCGAACGCCTTCTCCGCCCTGACCCTGTCGCCCAGCATGGCGAGCGCCGCGGCGATCTCGGCCTTGGCGGTCGGGGTCGCAAGATCGCTGAGCTTGACGTCGGCGATGTAGCGGAGGTCGCCGACCGGCGCCATGCCGTTGCGGGCGAGCACGTAGAGTGCGTAGGAGAGCGCGAGCCCACCGTCGGTGGAGACGTCGGGCGCCGTGCTCACATAGTTCCGCAAGCGATCGAGCGCCTGCTTGAACTGGTCGTCGGAGACGGAGAAGCCGCGGGCGCGCGCCCGTGTCAGAAAGTCCGTCACATAGGAGTCGAGCCAGGCATCGTCGCCGCCGCCGGGCGACCAAAGCCCGAAGGCGCCTTCCGAGCCTTGCCGCGCCAGCACCGTCTCGATCGCCTTGGCGATGCGCTCATCGACGCCGGTATCCACCGCGAGCTGCGCATCGAGCGACAGCTCGTTGACATAGAGCAGCGGCAGGGCGCGGCTCACGATCTGCTCGGTGCAGCCGAGCGGATAGCGGTCGAGGGCGGCGAGCAAAGTCGCCACGTCGAGCGCGGCCGACGGCGTCACCGAGAGCGAGACCTTGCCCGTGCCCTTCACGAGGTCGCTGAAGACGTCGCCCGACAGGGTGATGCTCTGGCCGGGAGCGAGCGGCTTCACCGTGCGGCGCGCGAGGATTTGCGTCGCGGGCCTCACCGTCAGCGGATATGCCCGCGCGACCGTAAAGCCCCCGGGGCCGCTGACCGCGACCGCCACCGTGCCCGACCCCACGCCCGTGGCAGAGACGGGCAGAGTGACCGCGCCGCGTTTCTTGGCCTCGAGCGCGATGGTCTTGGCGGTGCCTTCGATGCCCAAGGGCCCGTCGGTGGTGACGGTGATCTGGTAGTCGCCGGTCTCCCCCTCGACATTGTCGAGGTCGAGGCGGAGCGTGCTCTGGTCGCCGGTAAGCAGGAAGCGCGGCAGCGTGGCCGTGACCACGACCGGATCGCGTACCACCACGTCGCTCGAGGCGTGGCCTACTTTGTCGTTGCTCCAGGCGACCGCCATCACCCGCACGGTGCCGGTGAAGCCCGGAATGGCGAAGCTGACCTCGGCGGTGCCGTCGGGGCCGACGGCGACAATGCCGGAATAAAGCGCAAGCGGCGGCTGGGTCGGCGGGCTTCCCTGAAGCTCGGCCTCGCCCATGTCGCCGCCTGAGCGGATTTGCCCCTTGGTGCCTTGCATGCCGTCGATCAGCTGCCCGTAAAGGTCGCGGACCTCGGAGGAGAGCTTGCGCTGGCCGAGATAATAGTCGTCGGGGTCGGGCACCTTGTAGTTGGTGAGATTGAGGATGCCGACATCGACGGCGGAGACGACGATGCGCGCCTCCTCGTTGGGCGAGAGCCCGGAAAGCTTGACCGGCACGCGGAGCGTCGTCTCCGGGCGGATCAGCCCGGGCAGGTCCATGGCGATGCCGATGGTGTGCGCCGCTTTGTCGACGCTGAACCACTGCACGCCGATGGCGCGGCCCGGCATGCGCTTCTCGGCCGCGTCGAGCGGACGCCTGAGGGTGGCGAGGACATAGGCGCCGGTGCCCCAGTCGTTGCCCACGGTGAGGGGAAGCTTGACGAGACCGGGCTCGACATCCGTTGTGGTGGTGGTGATCAGCCGGTCGCCGATCACGGCGAGCGTCACTTTGCCCGCGCTTCGCGCGGTGACGGCGACGGTCATGGTGTCGCCGGGCTTATATTCGGGCTTGTCGAGAGCGATCTCAAGCAGGTCCGGCGTGTCGGCCGAGGCTTCTGCATACCAGCCGGAATCGAAGTTGATGGTGGTCTCCGGTCCTTGCGGGTCGGGGCTTGCCACTTCGAGCCGGTAGCGGCCCCAGGTGACGGGAACGGAGATCTTGCCGGGCTTGTCGGGTGCCACGTCGACGGTGCCGTCGGCGACCCGGCGGGTCACCTTGATGGGTTCGTAATTCCAATAGCCGTTGTTGCGGTACCACTGATATTTGGACTCGACGCTGAGCAGCTGCCATTTGAGCCCGGTGGCGGCGATGGCCTTGCTGTCTGGCGCAACCAGGGCGACATCGAAGCTCGCCGTGTCGTTATCGCTGAGCGACCGGCCCGAGAAGAGCGGCTTCACGCCAATCATCGCTGCCTTGGGCGTGATGGGAAGGGTGAGCTTCCGCTCGATCGCCCTGCCGCCCGGCTCGGCAAGCCGGACCACGATATTGGCCTCGAGCGGCTTGGTCGAGGCCGGGACCTTGGCGAGGTCGACGGTAAACGTCGCCTTGCCGGTGTCGTCGGTCTGCGGCAGATCGGTAAGCGGGATGCTCTCGGTGCCGACGTCTTCATCTTGGTCGGCCTGGTCGGTTGCATCGAGACCGAACGAATAGCCCGGGTAGCCCGGCCGCTCGGCGGCCTTGGCGATATTGATCTCGCCTTCGATGTCGAGGCCTGAAGCCGGCGCGCCATAGAGGAAATGGCCGTCAACGGTGACTTCCGCGGGTTCCGTCGGCGAGATGCTGGTTGCCGTCGTGGTGAGATCGAATTCCAGCCGATCGGGAACGTAGTCTTCGACCAGGAAGCTCACCTCGCCGATCGAGGGCTGCTTCGGGTCCGAATAGACGGCGACGCGCCAGGTCCCGGTCGGGGCCGAGGAGATGATAGGCACGTCGAGGGAGCGGCCGCCAAGGCCCTGGTCGGCGACGACGCTGCGGCGATATTCCACTCCGTCGGGGCGCTCGGTGACGAGCGTCAAGTTTACGTCGGGCACGGCGACGCCTGCTGCGTTGCGCAGCAGCGTCGTCACATGCACGGTCTCGCCGGTGCGGTAGACGCCGCGCTCGGTGAAGACGAAGGCATCGAGCCCTTGCGGAACGTCGCGCCCGGCGACGCCGCGGTCGGTCAGATCGAACGCCGACTGCTTCAGATTGAGGAACGCGTAGTCGCCGCCGTCGCCGGAGGCGACGAGCAGGGCGGGAGAGAGGCCGCCTTCGCCGCGGGCAAGCCCGGGCTCGAAGGTCACCGTGCCGTCGGCGTCGGTCTTCTTGACGGCGAGCACCTCGTTGTTGCGCGCAAGCAGGCGAAGCTCGACGCCCCCGAGCGGTGCGGTGCTCGCGAGCGAGTTGACGAAGGCATGGATGCCGTCGGTACCGGAGAAGGCCGCGAGCCCGAGATCGGAGACGATGAACCACTGGGTGGCGCGTTCGCCATAGTCGTCGCCCGCCACGTTGCCGGGTTGCGCCGCGAGCAGGTAGACGCCTGGCTCCATGGTGGGGAGCGCCTCAGTGACGGGGAAAGCGGTGGTGATCTCGGCGTTCAGCTCCTTCTCCACCTTAAGCTCGCCCGTCCACACCTTCTCGCCCTTCTGGTCGGCGATCTCGTCGAGAGTGTAGCCCTGGAGGTTGCGCTCGAAATCGTAGCCGAGCACGTTGTCGAGCAGGCTGCGGTCGCCGATCCGGTAGATCGTCACCTTGACCGTGTCGGTGTTGACGGTGATGAGCGGGATGCCCTGTTGGCCCGTCTTCGGCAGCACATAGGCCTTGCCGGACAGGCGCACCGAGGGGCTCCGGTCACGCACATAGATGTTGAACTCTGCGTCCTTGAGCAGGTCCTCGTCGACCGTGGAAGGAAGCCCTGCGCGAAGCGTGATCGCGTAGTTGTCGCCATGCTTCAGCCCTTCGACGCAGATCTGCTTGTCGTCGACCGAGAGCGCCGGCTTGTCCTGGCCGGCCACCGCCACGTAAGGCGAAAAATCGGTGCGCTTGGGCAACGCCTCGCTGAACTGGAAGCAGGCGCGTGGGGACGCCGCATCGGAATCGACGCTGAAATCGGCGACGCGGAAGCCGTACTTCTCGCGCAGCGCATCGTATTGGGCTCTAAGCTCAGGCGTCTCGTGCAGCTTAAGCGAAAGCTTGAGCGCGTTCAGCGCCGACCGCCACTCCTCGCGCTTGCCGAAGGCGTTGGCGAGGGTGATTAAGTCTGCAGCCTCCTCGTCAGGCGCGGTCGCCCGTTGATAGGCGATATAGGCCGCGGTCCGCGCCCGCTCGAAGCGCGTCGAGCCGTCGTCATTGTCGCTTGGTGGAATGAGGAGCCAGATGTCGGCGAGCCTGCGCCAGGCCTTGGCGTCGTTGGGCGTGACGGTCACGATCTGGACATAGACATCGGCGGCGCCTGCGAGGTCTTGCCCCCGGATGAGCGCGTCGCCCTCCTGCTTCAGTTTGATGACCGGCTTCTCCACGGTCCCCGCCTCATCCTTGAGGTCGGCCTCGAGCGTGATCGCGGCATCGTCGAGAGCGTCGTCCTGGAAGGTCTTCTGGGCGGCTTGGGTGGGGGTGGTGACGACAACAAACAGCGCGGCGACGAGGCCGGCGCGGAACCATGCAAACATTGACATCCTCCCGGTCCCATCCTCGGCAGACGGGCTTGACCCACATGGTAATCGAGCATTGTGACGGAAGCCAGAGGCAGCGGGCCTGACTTCAATCAGCCAGCGCCTAGCGGCGGCCAGCCATAGAGCTCGGCAGCCTTGCGAATCAAGGCTTCCGCCAGGATCGCGCTGATCGCCAGAGCGATGGCAATGCCAAGACTGAAAACGCCAAGACTGAAGGCGGTGAGAAGACAGAAGGCGGCGAGAAGACGGAAGGCGGTGAGCCGCTGGAGGGCTTCTCTCATACCGATCACCCTCAAGCGGCGCTTTCGATCTCCCGCGCGAGACCGACCAGCTCGCCG
Source organism: Methyloceanibacter sp. (assembly GCA_041500805.1). Taxonomy (GTDB): domain Bacteria; phylum Pseudomonadota; class Alphaproteobacteria; order Rhizobiales; family Methyloligellaceae; genus Methyloceanibacter. The sequence goes on along the minus strand of JBGQMX010000002.1, from coordinate 35,143 downwards.
CGCACCCATTCATGGCACTCGTCGCGGTCATAGCTTGAATGCCAGAGCAGCCTTAACGGGAAAGCGATCGGGCCGAACGGCTGGAAAATGCGGACAAGCCCGAACTGCTTCTCGATGATCAGCGCCAGGGACGCCGGCAGCGTGAGCAGCGCGTCGCTGTTGAGCGCGAGCAAAAGGCCGACCAGTACCGAGGAAACGCGCGAGACGATGCTGCAGCTGAGCTTTCCCGCGGCAAGCTCGCGGTCGATCAGCTCGATGGCGGGAAGCGAATTCACCGCGATATGGTCAGCGGCGGCGAAGGCGGCGGCCTTGGGCTTCCGCTGAGCGAAAGGATGCCCCGGGCGGCCGAGCGTGGCGAGCCGGTCGTCGAACAGCTTGAGCACGCGGATGTCAGCCGCCGGAACGCTCGCTCCCTCGATGTCGATCACGAAATGGCAACGGCCGTGGCGGAGCGCGTCGGAACTCTCGTCGCGATGGGACGGCATCCAGTCGACATGCACGCTCGGTGCAAGATGTTGCAGGCGCTGGCGAAGCGGCTGCACCAGAATGAGCTCGCCCGCCTCGCTCGCGGCCATGGCGAAGTCGCGCATGGCAAGCGATGCGTCGAACGGCTGGCTCGGCCTGAGCAGGCTTTCCATGCCGGCCAGGATCACATGGACGGTGGGCGCAAGCTCCAGGGCCTTGGCGGTCGGCACGAGACGCTGACCCGCGCGGACGAAGAGCTCGTCGGCGAAGATTTCGCGGAGCTTGGCCAGCGCATGGCTGATGGCCGAGGCGCTTCTCCCCAGCCGCTCGGCGGCGCGGGTCACGCTTGCGTCCACGAGCAGCGCGTCCAGCGTCACGAGCAGATTGGCATCGACTTCCTTTAAGTGCATGGTATGCAACAATTCCGCTGAAAAGAGTTCACTACGTGCATGTTACTGTTTGCGCTATGGCTTTGACAAGGCATCCGGCTGCCCAGCCCGGAGGCCTGAAGCGTCCAAGGCCAACCAAGCGGACGCTTCCTCATCTCAACTTGCGGCGGTCCGACGGTTTCGGCCCGAGGGCCGCCGCATTCCTGTCGCCTGCTGGCGGCTTCGCTGGCGAAGACCGGGCGGGAGCCCCGGCGAAGGGGTGCCGATGTTTGGACGATTGACGATGGCCCGGCCGTTCGCCGCTGCCACTCTCTGCCTAGGCCTTGCGACTGGAGTTGGGATCTCGCCCGCCGTGGCCGAGCCCACACCCAAGGATGTGCTGAAGACCTACGTCGACATGGCCGAGGCCGGCTACTCGGACTCCCTCGATACCGCCAGAACGCTGAAGCTCGCGGTCGACGCCGTCCTCGCCAAGCCGACCGAGGACAATCTTCGCTCCGCCCGCGCCGCCTGGATCGCCGCCCGCATCCCCTACATGCAGACCGAAGCCTACCGCTTCGGCAACGCCATCGTCGACGACTGGCAAGACAGGGTGAACTCCTGGCCGCTGGATGAGGGGCTGATCGACTATGTCGCCCCGTCCTATGGGGCTGACTCCCCTGAGAACGAGCTTTATGTCGCCAATGTCATCGCCAACCCTTCCCTGACTATCGGCGGCAAGAAGCTCAACGCCACCAAGATCACCAAGGCGCTCCTCGCCGGCCAGCTGCAAGAGGCCGGAGGCGTGGAGGCCAATGTCGCCACCGGCTACCACGCCGTCGAGTTTCTGCTGTGGGGCCAAGACCTGAACGGCACCGGTCCCGGCAACGGCCATCGCCCGGCAAGCGATTACGACGCCAAGAAATGCACCAACGGGAATTGCGCGCGGCGCGCTCAATATCTCAGCACCGTCACCGATCTTCTCGTCGACGATCTCGCCTTTATGGCGGCCCAGTGGGGCCCCGACGGCGCGGCGCGCAAGAAGCTGATGGACGGCAAAGACCAGGATGGGCTCGTCGCCATCATGACCGGGCTCGGCAGCCTCTCTTACGGCGAGCTCGCCGGCGAGCGCATGAAGCTCGGCCTCATGATCCACGATCCCGAGGAGGAGCATGACTGCTTCTCCGACAACACGCATGCCTCGCACTTCTTCGACGCGCTCGGCATCCGTAACGTCTATATCGGCCGCTATCGCCGTGCCGACGGGTCTCTGGTGCAGGGCCCGAGCGTGTCCGATCTCGTGAAGGCGAAGGCGCCTGAGGTCGATGCCGAGATACGCGCGAAGCTCGACGCGACCATGGGTGCGATGAATACGCTCTATCTCCGCGCGCTGACCACCGAGTCCTACGACCAGATGATCGGCGAGGGGAACGACGCGGGCAACGCTGTCGTGCAGCACGCCATCGATTCCCTTCTCGACCAGACGAAGTCGCTCGAGCGCGCCGTCGCTACCCTCGATCTCAAGGCGATCCAGTTCGAAGGCTCCGACAGCCTCGACAATCCGGCGAAGGTGCCACAGGAGAGCAAAGCCGCGAGCGATGGAGGTGGAGAACCGCATTGACGCGGGGAGCAGGGTTAAGGCATGTGTTATAACATAACAAAAATGCTACGAAACTGAACTGAAGCAAAGCCTTGGGGGGCTTCAATCGTGACTGGCAGGCGAATCACGCCGGACGATCTTGCAACACGGCGATCTTCTTCAAGCCGTTGCTCTGGCGGGCGCGGCCCGGCATGGGGCGCAAGCCTGTTGCGCGCCCTCGGCGCCGTCTCCACGGCCGCTTCGCTCTGGGCAGCTCCCACGGCGGCGAGCGCCAATTGCGCCGTGACCGATAGCGGAATTCCAGACGACGCAGCCTTCAAGATGGACCCAGGCGGTGTGCGCCAGGCCCTTGCCAAGGGCGGCATCGGCGTGGGCGGCACCTATTACGGCGAGTCCTTCGGCAATTGGGGCGGCTTCAAGCAGGGCGTCGAATATGACGGCGTGCTCGAGCTTCACATCAATGCCGACATGCAGAAGCTCGGCCTGTGGAAGGGCCTCTGCTTCCACGTCGATGGCTTCCAGATTCACGGCAACGGCATCACCGCCGCCAATATCCTCAGCCTGATGCCGGTGAGCAATCTCGAGGCGACGGACGCCACCCGCCTGTTCGAACTTTGGTTCGAACAGCACCTGTACGATGACAAGCTCGCCATTAAGTTCGGGCAGCTTGGCGCCGACGCCGACTTCATCATCAGCCAGGGCGGCGGCTGGTTCCTGAATGGCACCTGGGGTTGGCCGACCATCATCGCCGCCGACCTGCCAAGTGGCGGTCCGGCCTATCCGTTGGCCACGCCTGGCGTGCGCGTCGCGATCAATCCGACTGACAAGCTTGCGCTTCTGATCGGCGTCTATAACGGCGATTCGGCGCCGCCCAACTGCACCGGCGACCCGCAGAAGTGCAACAACGATGGGCTCGACTTCCGGCTCGACTCGCCTCCGCTGCTGATGGTCGAAGGCGACTATAAGTACAATCAACAAGAGGTCCTCCCTGGCACGCTGAAGCTCGGCGGGTGGAATCATTTCGGTACCTTCGAGCACCTGCGCTTCGATTCCCGCAGCGCGCCCATCGCCGTGACCGGCAATCCGGGCCGTCCGCTCGACAACGATTGGGGCTTCTACGGCATCATCGATCAGCTGGTCTGGCGCGTGCCTGGCAGCAAGGACCCGGTGGGGGTCGGCATTTTCGGCCGTGTCATCGGCGCGCCATCCGACCGCAACGTCGTCGATTTTTATGCCGATGGCGGCGTCACCTTCACCGGCATGATCCCTGGGCGCCCCGCCGATGCGCTCGCCATCGGCTTCGCCTATACCGGCATCTCCGACGAGGCGCATGGTTTAGATATCGATCTTGATCAGCCGGTCGCGCGCAATTACGAGGCGCTGATCGAGATCTGCTACACCTATCAAATCAAGCCTGGCTGGACGTTGCAGCCGGATTTCCAATACTTCTTCCAGCCCGGCGCCAACGTGCCCAATGACGACGGCAACGGCGCGGTCGAGAATGCTGCCGTGGTGGGCGCGCGCACCAGCATCAGTTTCTGACGAAGGACGAGTGCACACACCCCATTCCAGGTCCCGCCATCGCGCCGCAGAGTCGCCCAAGGAAGCATCGCTGAAGCAGGCACGCCGTGCCCGGCTTGCCGGCGCGATTGCCTTCGGCGCCGCTCTGCCGCTGCTGGTCGGCAGCTGGCAGACTTATGGAGCCGAGGCTGAGGCGGCGATTGAGAGCGTGCTCCCGCCCACCACCGATTTCACCAAGCTGGAAGAGGGCGAGGCCAAGCCCGGCGGCGGCGCCACCTCCCGCGGCAGCGTCGACAACGCCAATGCCTTCTCCCTCTCGTCCGGCAACATGGACTTCATGCGCGAGCTCGACTTCAAGATCGGCAACGGCATCTTCCGCAAGAACTGGGTCTCAGCGCCGTCCTCCACCGACGCCTCTGACGGGCTCGGGCCTCTGTTCAACTCCCGCGCCTGCCAGAACTGCCATTTGAAGGACGGCCGAGGCCATCCTCCGCTCTCGTCGGACATCCCCGACGATTCAGGCTCGATGCTGGTCCGCCTCTCGGTCCCCGCCGCAACCGACGACGAGAAGGCGAAGCTCGAGGCCCATAGCGTGAACTCGATCCCCGATCCGACCTATGGCGGCCAGCTGCAGAATTTCTCGATCCAGGGTTTCAAGCCCGAGGGGCAGCTGAAGATCGTCTACAAGGAGCACAAGGTGAAGCTCGCCGGCGGCGAGAGCGTGTCTTTGCGCACGCCGAGCTACGCCTTGACCGACCTCGCCTACGGTCCGACGAGCCCCGACATTATGCTCTCACCGCGCGTGGCCCCGCCGATGATCGGCCTCGGTCTGCTCGAAGCCGTGCCCGAGGAGCAGATCCTCAGCAACGCCGATCCCGACGACGCCGACAAGGACGGCATCTCCGGCAAGCCGAACCGCGTGTGGTCGCGCGAGCACGGCAAGGTGATGCTCGGCCGCTTCGGCTGGAAGGCGGGCGTGCCGACCATCGCGCAACAGGCGGCGGAGGCCTTCAACGGCGATATCGGCCTGTCCACGACCATGATCCCGCATGGATCGGGCGACTGCACTGACAAGGAGAAGGACTGCCTCGACGCGCCGAGCGGCGACTCGCCGAAATATCAGAATGTCGAGGTGGGCGATGACCTGTTCAAGCTGGTCGCGTTCTATTCGCAGAACCTCGCCGTGCCGGCGCGGCGGAAGCCCGACGACCCCGAGGTGCTGAAGGGCAAGGAGCTGTTCTACAGGATCGGCTGCGCAAGCTGCCACAAGCCGAAATTCGTGACCGGCGAGGTGGCCGGCCAGCCGCGTTTGTCGCATCAGCTCATCTATCCCTATACCGATATGCTGCTGCACGACATGGGCGAGGGCCTTGCCGACAACCGCCCCGAGGGCGAGGCGAGCGGGAATGAGTGGCGCACGCCTCCGCTCTGGGGCGTGGGGCTGACCGAGATCGTGAGCGGGCACACGCTGTTTCTGCATGACGGGCGGGCGCGGAGCTTGACCGAGGCCATTCTCTGGCATGGCGGGGAAGCGCAAGGCCCGCGCGATGCCTTCACCAAGCTCTCGAAGGCCGACCGCGACGCCCTGATCGCCTTCGTGAGCTCGCTGTGAGGTTCATTTGACCAGTCACCCCCTCACCCGGCTTGGACCCACGGTTCGTAGGTCCAAGCCACCCTCTCCCACGAGGGAGAGGGGAACGGAGCGAGCCGCAAGCTCCAGCCCCTCTCCCTTGATGGGAGAGGGTGCCGAGCAGCCGCAGGCTGGTCGGCGGGTGAGGGTGGGACCGCATCCAAGAGCCTCTCGATTGCACTCGTATTGGCCTCGGTGACGTGGATCGCTCCCAGCCACGCCGAGACGGACTACGCCGGCATCACGCGCGCGGCCCTTAGCAATTTCATCCGCCCCGGCTATTCAGCACTTGCCGAAACGACGGGCGCCCTCAGCACCAAAGTCCAAGCCCTGTGCCAGCAGCCTTCTTCCGCCGCCCTCAAAGACGCCGAGGAGGCCTTCGCCGCCTCGGTCGGCGCCTGGAGCAAGGTCGAGATCTTGCGCTTCGGTCCGGTGACCCAAGACCGCCGCTACGAGCGCCTGTTCTATTGGCCGGATCCCAAGGGGCTCGGCCTGAAGCAGGTTCGCGATGTGCTTGCCACCAAGGACGAAACGGTGACGACCCCGCAAAGCCTGGCGGCCAAGAGCGTGGCGCTGCAGGGCCTGCCCGCGCTCGAAGAGCTGCTTTATGGCGACGGCGCGGACGCCCTCGCCAAAGGTGGAGGCGATGGTGCCTTCCGCTGCCGCTTCGCCGCGAGCATTGCCGCCAATGTCGACGCCATCGCCAAGGAGCTGGTGGAGGGGTGGAGCGAGGCCGCGCCCTTCACCAAGGTCTATCTCGACCCCACCCCGTCCGATCCCGTCTACCATGCCTCGAAGGAGGTGACCCTCGATCTGTTCAAGGCCTTCGCCTCGGGCATCGAGCTCGTGCGCGATCAGAAGCTCGGGAAGCCGCTCGGAGCGAAGCCCGAGGAAGCCAAGCTCAAGCTTGCGGCCTTCTGGCGGAGCGGACTCACCTTCGCCAACGCCGCCGGCAATCTCGAAGGCGTCCGCGCGCTGTTCGCCCATGGCGGGTTCGCCCAAGTGGTGGCGGCAGAATCCCCCGGGGTGGAGGACTCGATCCTGTTCGACCTCGACCACGCCATCGAGGTCTTGCGCGGGATGAACAAGCCGATCGCCGAAGTCGTCAAGAACGATGGCTTGCGCGCCAAGCTCGAAGCCTTGCGCGTCTCGTTGAAAAGCGCGGGCCAAACCGCTGGCGACATGATCTCGCGGGGCGCTGGGCTGGCCTTCGGTTTCAATGCCATGGATGGAGATTAGTCATGCAGCTCGACCGAAGGAGCTTTCTCTTGAGCCTCGCGAGCAGCGCCGCCATGCTGGCCCTGCCAGGAGATGCGGTCGCCGCCTTGGGCGCCGGACCTTTCAGCGCCGAAGTCTTCGCCGCGGCGCGCAAGGATGACAGGGGCACCTACTCGGCGGCTTTGTTCAGCCTCGATGGCGATGTGCGCGCGATAGAGCTTCCTGGCCGTGGCCACGACGTGGCGCTCAGCCCCGACGGCAGCCAATGGGTCGCCTTTGCCCGGCGCCCCGGCCGCTTCGGCGTTGCGGTCCCGGTCGGAACCCGCCCGCCGGTGTGGTTCGCCTCTAAGCCCGACCGCCATTTCTTCGGCCACGGCGTCTACTCCGCCGACGGCAGACTGCTCTATGCCACCGAGAACGACTATGAGCGCGCGGCAGGCGTCATCGGCGTGCGCGACGCGACCGATGGCTACCGGCAGATCGGCGAGTTCTCCGCCTATGGCATGGAGCCTCACGACATCGCGCTCCTTGCCGACGGCCGCACCATGGTGATCGCCAATGGCGGCATCCGCACTCACCCCGATAGAGGCGTCGAGGAGCTGAACTTGCCCGACATGCGGCCGTCGCTGGTCTATGTCGATGCCGCGACCGGCGACCTCCTCGAGGAGCATATTCTCGCGCCCGAGCTGCATCAGCTCTCGATCCGCCATCTCTCTGTCGCGGCTGGCGATACGGTCGTGTTCGGCTGCCAATATCGGGGACCCGAGCAGGATGCGCCGCCGCTTGTCGGCTTTCACCGCCGCGGCGAGACGCCGGTGATCGTGGAGGCCGGAAGCGAGACGCAAGCGGGCTTGCGCAACTATGTCGGCTCGGTCGCCGCCGATAGCGGCGGCAGCATCGTTGCGGCCTCGGCGCCCAAGGGCGGCCTCATCACCTATTGGGACGTGGCGGCAAGGCGTTACCTCGGGGCTTGCGACCTGAACGATGGCTGCGGGCTTGCACCCACCCATCACAGCGCGAGCTTCTTGCTGACAAGCGGCGAGGGCTGGCTTGCCACCAACGACGTCAATGGCACCATGGACCGGAAGCCTTCCGGCTTTCAGTGGGACAATCACGCCATCCTGGTCCGTTGAAATAGGCCGGCCGTCGCTACGCGGGCCCCTGGAGCGCTATCGCCTGAAGTCGAATCGCGACAGCGCTCCAGCTTGTTGTTTGAGCATGATCTTTTCGGAAAACCGGTTCCAACTTTTCCGGGTCATGCTTGAGCCTCAATTCCTATTCTCACCTTATTTATCGGGCTAAGGTCAGGGCCTTAGTCCGGGATCCATGGAACATCAGAACAAGCATAAGACGCCGCCGGCGGAAGCCCGAGCGGCGCAAGACGGCGCCAGACGCTGGCTCGTGAAGCTTCGCAGCGGGCCCATGAAGCTCGCTCTCATGATCGCGGCTGGCGTCGTGGCCGTCGCGGTTGTCGCGCTGATCGCCGTCAATCTGCTCATTTCGGCGGATGCGGTGCGCGACCGTGTCGCCGCGCGCATCAAGGAGCAGACCGGCCGCGAGCTTAAGGTCAACGGCACGACCTCGCTCATGTTCACGCCCGGTCCCCACATCATCATCACCGACGCGACCTTCACCGATCCCGAAGGCCGCGCCGGCACCGCCGATTTTTCGGTGGCGAGGCTCGTGCTCGATCTCGACCTGACCGAGCTCCTGAGCCGGCAGATCGACGCCAAGCGCGTGGTGCTGGAGCGCCCAGTGCTGACGGTCCGCCTTGGCTCGGAGGACCGGCGGGCCGACGCGGCCGAGAAGAGGAAGTCGCGCGGAGTCATCAAGGCCGACGCCGCCGACGATCGCCCTCAGCGTGACGTGAGGCTGAAAGACGTGCGCATCGAGGACGGCACGGTTGTCATCCTCTATGACGACAAGGGCACGGAAAAGCGCATCGAGCATATCGTGGCGAGCTTGAGCCTGCCGACGCTCACCGATCCGCTCACCGGCACCGGCAAGCTCGATTGGAAGGAGCAGACGGTCGCCTTCGATTTCGCGCTGACCTCTCCCGCCGATCTCCGCCAGAGTCGTCCGGCGCGGCTCGCCCTCGCCCTCGATACGCCGGCGATCGCTGCGAGGTTCGAGGGCAACGTCTCGTCCCGGCCGAACTTTTCCGGCGAGGGCCAGCTTTCGGCTAAGGCCCATTCGATTCCTTCCTTGCTTGCCTGGATGCGGGAAAAGCCGCCCATGGCGACGGCCATCGGCGACGGCGAGCTTGCCAGCCATGTCGCCTGGAAGGAAGGCGAGATCACCTTCAGCGCGGCCCGCTTCGCGCTCGAGCATGCCAGCGGGCAAGGGGAGGCCGTCGTCACCCTTAAAAGCCCAAGACCGCATATCAGGGCGGCGCTCGCGCTCGACAATCTCGACCTCAACCCATTCCTATCGAGCAACCCCGCCAAGGACCCCGCCGCCAACGCCAAGCCGCAGTCGGCTGAGACCGCCGTCCCGCCAAGCGCGTCGCCGCAAGCCGAGACCGCCGCCGTGCCCCGGCAATCGCCGTCGGGCGAGACTGCGGGCCAAAGCCAAAATGCGGCAGAGCCGCAGTCTAACGCCGATCCCGCCGCCAGGGCCGCAGCCGAGCCGCCTTCAGCACAGGCGGACGCTGCGCCGCCTGCGCCGCCGCAAGCGTCTCCCGTTTCCCCCGTTCCTGCACCGGTGGCCTCACCCGCCGCCTTCGACGCCGACGTCAATCTGAACGTGCGCAAGACGCATGTGGGGCATCTCGACCTCGGGCCGAGCTCTCTCGGTCTTGCCTTCCGCGACGGCGTGCTGAACGCAACGCTCGGCGGCATGGAGCTTTATGACGGCCATGCGAGTGGCAAGCTCCTGCTCGATGTCTCCAAGCCCATTCCCACGTTCTCGGGCGACTTCCGCCTTGACGGCGTCCAGGCCAAGACGCTGCTCAGCGATGCCGCCCAGTTCAGCCTGCTCGAAGGCCGCACCAAGCTTGCGCTTCAGATCGCCGGCGCCGGGACCAACGCCGAAGAGATCAAGTCTTCGCTCGAAGGCCAGGGGAGCGTCGCCGTGAGCGACGGCTCCATCGAGGGCGTCGACATCACCCAGTTCATCAGCTCGCTCGGCGCGGGTCAGATTCCGGAGCTGCGCCAGGGCCCCGGCACCAAGACGGCGTTCAACGATCTTGGCGGCAGCTTCACCATCAAGAACGGCATTGCCGAGACGAGCAATCTCAAGATGACGAGCCCGCTTCTGAAGGTGACGGCGGCGGGCAGCGTAAACCTGGTGCAAGGCAGCATCGATATGCTGGCCAATCCCGAGATCGTGGCCGGGCCAGAAGGGAAGGGCGGGGCCAACGATCTTGCCGGGATTAGCGTGCCGGTCCGCATCGAAGGCCCCTTGGATCATCCCACGATCAAGCCCGAGATCAAGGGCATGTTCGCGAACCCCGAGCAGGCCTCGAAGACGGTCAAGCAGATCGGCAACGCGCTACAGAAGAGGTTCAAGGGGAAACCGGTCGGCGAAGCGATCGGCCGCCTCCTCGGCAATGTGCAGATCAGACCCCGCGGCGGCGGCGAGGGTGGGCCTCCGGCACGCCAGAAGCAATCCGGTAAGTCAAAGCCCCCCCAGGCTGAGCCCGCTCCCCAAGCCGGCGAGACCGATCAAGGCGACAGCAACGAGCCTAGCGACCCTGACGTCGATCGCATTCTCCGCTAGTGCGCCGCGCCCACCTGGACCGCGCCGAAGCTGCCTCCGCCGGCAAAGACGAAGGCTGTTTTCGGTTGGCTCCCGCCGCTCGATGCGGGCGCTGGCTTTGAGGCTTCGGCCATGGTTGGGAGGCCCGTGCTGGGTTGGCCGGCAACTAGAGAACGTGCGGGAGGCTCTCGACAAGACCATCCTGCGCTGAACGCTGCGCGAGGCTCTAAGTTGGCGCGGTGACGGGGAAGACGCGGCCTTCGAACATCGTGCCCCAAACCTTCAAGTCTTTCAGGTCTTGCGGCGCGATGCTCAGCGGGTCCTGCTCGAGGATGGTGAAGTCGGCTTTCTTGCCGGCCTTGATGCTGCCGATCATGTCGTCCAGCCGATTGATATAAGCGTGCTCGATGGTGATGCCTGCGAGCGCCTGCTCGACCGGAATGCGCTGATCCGGCGCCGCAGTGCGCCCCGAAACCGTCGTACGATTGACAGCGCACCAGGCAAGCAGCAGCGGAAAGGCGGGCGCCATCGGCATGTCGGAATGGAGCGCGATGTGGAGGCCCCGTTCCACGCATGAGCCGAGCCGCACCATGGTGTTGGCGCGCTCGGGTCCCAAGCCGATCTCGGAATATTTATCGGCGAGCGAACTGACATAATACGGGTTGGCGCTGACCACGGCGCCGTTTCGCGCGATGCGGTCGACTTGGTCATCCTCCGAGACGGCGAAATGCACGATCGTGAAGCGGTGGTCTGGCCGCGGATTGGCCTGCAGCTGTTCCTCGAGCGCGCCGAGCACCACGTCGAGGCCGGCATCGCCGTTCACATGCGTGTGGATCTGGTAGCCAACGTCCCAATAGGCCTTGACCGCGGCGCGATAATCGTCCGGCACGGCGATCCATTGGCCCTGGTGGCCGTCGGTATAGCCATCTTTCAACTGCATGAGCTGCGAGAAGATCGCGCCGTCGCAGAAGAGCTTGATCTGGTTCGGTAGCCACTGCACCTTGCCCTTCCCCCAGCCGTCGAACTTCTTGGTCTCGGAGATCAGGTCGGCGAGGCGGTTCTCCTGCTTGAGCTTGCCGTAAAGGCCGTGGCCGTCCGGGATGAAATAGGTGCGGAAGGGCACGTCATCGTCGTTCAGCGCCTCGGCGAAGAACGCATAGATTTGCGGGGTGACGAGCGCGCCGGGCTCGGCGATGGTCGTCACGCCGTTGGCGTGCAGGTAGGCCTTGACGGTATCGAGGCCGGACTTCAACCGCTCCGGTGTCATCAGGTCCTTGGCAAAGGCGGGCACGATCAGGTCAAGCCCGCTCTCGAAGCAGTGGCCATCGGCGAAGCTGCACTGCTCGCTTGCGAGACCATGCCCTTCGAGTGACTGCGCGGTCACGCCGTATTTGGTGAGCGCCGCGGTGTTGAGGATGAACTCATGCGCCGAGCGGTGCCATATGACGACCGGCCGGTCGAGACTGATCTCGTCCAGTTGCGGGCGCCTAATCAGGCCGTGGAAATATTGATGATAGCCCCAAGTGAACAGCGTCTCGTCGCGGGGCTTGCCGTCCATGGCAGCCAGCGCCTGCTTGAGCCGGGCGACGTATTCCGCGTTGCTGGTGGCGGCCTTGGAAAAGCGGCCGGGAATCGCCCAATCCTCGATGGCGATCACCTCGGCCGACATGGTCATGGCGCCGAGCAGCGGATGGATATGGTGCTCGACGAAGCCGGGCAGCATGATTTTGTCGGCGAAGCGGTCGTCGATCGTCACGCTGTGCCCGGTTACCGCCTGCTTCACGCTGTCGAGATCGCCGACGGCTGCGATCTTGTCGCCTACCACGGCGACGGCGGTTGCGGTCGGCTGCGCCGGCTCCATGGTGATGATGGTCTTGGCGGCGTAAATGGTCGCGGGCAGCGGCGCCTGGAGACCGCTGGCGGCGGCGCTGTCCTCCACGGACTGGAGCGTCTGGGCTTGCCCGAACGCGGCGGCGGGCAGGAGCGCGCCGGCGAGCGGCACGGCGGCAGCGCCTTTGAGCAGGCTCCGCCGTGACCAGAATTCCTCAACGACGAAGGTGAAAAGCTTTGGATTGCACGTGTTGCACATTGAACGGCTCCTGGCTGCCGTTGACGGCGCAAGCTTGCATCGGAGCGACGTGCATCGAGGATGCCTGCATCGCTGATGCCTGCATCGGGGATGCTTGCATCGAGGGCTTGCATCGGACCGCGAAACGCCAACCGCGATGTGTAGCTCCGGATGGGTTCTATTTCGGTTAAATAGAATGCGTGCATTTGGCGTCGGCCATACGGCTCGCACCCCGGCGACGATGATTTGCTAAAGGGCGGCAGACAACGGCCTCCGGCCTGCTTATAACGGCGCCATGCCGCCAGCTCGCCCCAAGTCCGCCCCGCCCAAAAGCAGCGCTCCAAAGATTGGCTTCGTCAGCCTGGGCTGCCCCAAGGCGCTCGTCGATTCGGAGCGCATCATCACCAAGCTCCGCGCGGAAGGCTATGAGCTCTCGGCGAGCTATGAGGGCGCCGACGCCGTGGTGGTCAATACTTGCGGCTTCCTGAACAGCGCCAAGGAGGAATCGCTGCAGGCCATCGGCGAAGCTTTGGCCGAGAACGGCCGCGTCATCGTCACCGGCTGCCTCGGCGTCGAGGCCGACCGCATCCTGTCCCGCTACCCCGGCGTGCTCGCCGTCACCGGACCGCAGCAATACGAGGCCGTGGTCGAGGAGGTGCACAAGGCCGTGCCGCGGCCGCACGATCCCTTTCTCGATCTGCTGCCGCCGCAAGGCATCAAGCTCACGCCCCGCCACTACGCCTATTTGAAGGTCTCTGAAGGCTGCAACAATGCCTGCAGCTTCTGCATCATCCCGAGCTTACGCGGTCGCCTCAAGAGCCGGCCCCTCGGCGAGGTTCTGCGCGAGGCCGAGCGGCTCGTTGCGGCAGGCGTCGAGGAGCTTCTCGTCATCTCGCAAGATACGAGCGCCTACGGGCTCGACCTTCACCACGCGGAGAGCCAATGGCGAGGGCAGACCTACGATACGCGCTTCATCACTCTGGCCGAGACGCTCGGCAGCCTGGGCGCGTGGGTGCGCCTCCACTACGTCTATCCCTATCCCCATGTCGATCAGGTACTCCCCCTGATGGCCGACGGTCGCGTGCTGCCCTATCTCGACATTCCCTTCCAGCATGCGAGCCCGAAGGTCTTGAAGGCCATGCGCCGCCCCGCCCATCAGGAGAGGACCTTGGAGCGGATCGCGCGCTGGCGCGGGCTCTGCCCCGAGCTTGCCATCCGCTCGACCTTTATCGTGGGCTTCCCCGGTGAGACCGAGGATGATTTCGCATTCCTGCTCGATTGGCTCGGCGAGGCGCGGCTCGCGCGCGTCGGCTGCTTCAAATACGAGGACGTGGACGGCGCCTCAGCCAACGCGCTTGCGGGCCAGGTCCCTGAGGAGGTGAAGGCCGAGCGTTACGGCCGCCTGATGCAGCACCAGCAGGCGATCAGCGCTGAGCTGCTCGCGGCCCGCATCGGCCAGACCATCGAAGTGATCGTCGATGAGGTGGATGAGGAAGGCGCCGTCGCGCGCTCCCATTGGGACGCGCCTGAGATCGACGGCAATGTCTATTTGAATGGCGCGACGGACTTGAAGCAAGGCGACCGCCTGCGGGTCATGGTCGAGGCTGCCGACCCTTACGATCTCTGGGCGCGGCGGGTCGGCGCCGAGTTGCGCGCGGCCGGTTCCTCACCCCCGTCATTGCCGGGCTTGTCCCGGCAATCCATGCGCCCTGCATCGATAGGGAACCGGATGGTCATGGATGCCCGGCACAAGGCCGGGCATGACTGAGCGGATGCGTGCTCAGTTGGTCTTCGCCACCGTGAGGCTCTTCCGCGGCCGGGAGTAAAAGGTGCGCTTCATGTCGAAGGCGCCGGGACTGAAGACTGTGGTGAGATTGACCAGCGGCGTGAAGGAGTACGTGATCTCTGCCACGATCACGCTGCTGCTGGGTTCGGTGAGGCCAACCGGCACTGCGTAGGCGGAGTTGGTGGCGCGCGGGGATCCCTTGTTGGTGTAGCTCCAGGCGACCTTGCCGTTGTTGTTCGGGTCGGCGACGACGCTCGACAGGACGATCTTGAGCGGGGTGACTGGAAAGGGCGTGAGGATGCTGCTCGAGGCAGCAACGATGTCTTGCAGATCGGCAGTCGACACCGTTTTCACCTGCGCCGTGAGATCGGCTGCGGTGGCCGCCACATCCGCTGTACGCCGATAGATGGTGAGTGCGTTGCCGCATTCGACGACGCCGACATACATGAGTATCAGCACCGGCGCGATGAGGGCGAACTCGACAGCCGAGACGCCACGCTTGTCGCGCGTCAGGCGATCGATCCGCCGAACCGCGCGCGCCAATTTTGAGGTCGATCCCACTCTACGCACCGTCACGGATGCTGGAAAGGTTCGTTGCGGAAAGCAGCCGTGGCGACGAGCAGCCGGTCGCCGTTGGCCATGTTGCTGAGGGCGATGCCCTTCGGCAGCTTCGCTGTAAGGTTGTACTCGTAGAAGGCCCTGACCACGACCACATCGCCGCCGACGCCGGGATCGTAGGTGAAATTGGTCTTGAGCTTGCCACTCGAATCGAGCGGGTTGGTCAGGTCCGATCCGGCCCCGCCGAAGTTGGAATAGTGGCGGACGTCGAGCATGAGGTTGGCGCAAATGATCGGCGCGCTCACATGCTTGCACACCTCGGTCTTGAACTTCCCGGCGTCGAAGTTTTGCGTCTGGGCCTGCCCGGTGCGGATCAGGCGCGCGCCTTGCGCCGTGGCGGCCTCTAGCTGGAAATTGGCGAAATAGACGACGGCCACCTCGAGAACGGCGAGGAGCGCCAGGATCAAGGGGGTCGCAATCAGCGCGAATTCGAGCGCCGAGGCGCCCTTGTCCTCGCCGGCGAAACGACGAAGTCCGCGCCAGCCCCGCTCCCGGCGGCGCGACGCGGCCTCGCTCTTCGGCTGGTCCAAGCCTTCGTTCATGGCAAACAGCTATAGAGAGGGTTCGCTTAAAAATGGATAAATAACGGGCCCTAAATCCAACTAGGGTAAATATTTAGGTAAGCAAGTTTGAAATAAATCTTAGACTTATTTGAGTAAACCGGAATACGAAAAATAAGATTTTTGGTCCTAGATTGCCCATGAGCGAGATTGGGTCCCGGCCCGGAGAGCGCCGGACTTGGTGTCGAGCGGGAGGTGTAGCATGAGTAAAGTATCGGGACGCGGCCTTCGGCGGTTCAGCAACAACGCCAAGGGCAATGTTGCGATCCTGTTCGGGCTCGCCATCATCCCTATTCTGATCGGTATCGGTGTCGCGGTCGACTATGGGCGCGCGCTCATCGTGCGCGACCGAATGGCCGACGCCGCCGACTCGGCCGCCCTTGCCATCGGCTCGTGGCCCGGCCTCTCCCAGGCGGACTTGAAGACCAAGGCGCAGCAATTCTTCAACGCCAATTACCCCGCGTCCGACCTCGGTACCGCCGGTGCCATCAACGTGACCTTCTCCGGCGACGATATCATCGTCACCGTGTCGGGCTCGGTGCCGACCACGTTCATGAATCTCGCCCATATCGCCACGGTCAACGTCGGCGCGACCACCAAGGTCAGCAAGAAGGAGCGCAACATCGAGCTCGCTCTCGTCCTCGACACGACCGGCTCCATGGGGTCGGGCGGCAAGCTCACCGCTATGAAGGCGGCCGCGAAGCAGATGGTGTCGACGCTCTTCGACGGCAAATCCACCTCTGACACTCTGAGGATCGGCGTGGTTCCATTCTCCGTCGGCGTGAATATCGGCAGCGACAAGCTCAATTCCGGCTGGCTCGACACCGCCACTTATTCGTCGTCTAACGCGACGACCCACCCGCTCGCCTTCGAGGATATAGACAAGACCAATGGCGTGAGCGCGCTCACCCTCTACAGCAAGATCGGCAGGAGCTGGTCGGGATGCGTGCGCGAGCGGGGGGGCAGCTATGAGCTCACTGACGATCCGCCGAGCTCCGGCACGCCCGCCACCTTATGGGTTCCCTATTTCGCGCCGGACGAGCCTGACTCGGCGTCGGGCAACTACAACAACACCTATCTCAGCGACGGTAGCTACAGCAGCGCGAAATGCGTCACCGGCAGCAGCGACGCCGACAAGCGCCAGTGCAATACCGCCAAATATAAGAGCTTCTCGGGCTCCTCGAGTGGCCCCGACTACAACTGCCCTCCGGCTAAGATCACGGCGATGACGAACACAGCGAGCACAATCACCACGGCCATCGACGCGCTGGTGGCCAACGGCAACACGGCAATCCCGGCCGGCCTCTTGTGGGGCTGGAGGGTTCTGTCGCCGACGGCACCCTTTACCGAGGGCGCGGCCTATGACGACCAGAAATGGGTCAAGGCGTTGGTTCTGCTCACCGACGGCGAAAACGATGTAAGCCAAGGCGGCAACGGGATCGACAAGTCGTCCTATAACGCCTTCGGCTACGCCAAGAACGGCCATCTCGGCAACACCAGCGGCAGCAACGCCAACGCCACCCTGGATACCAAGACGCTCGCCGTGTGCAGCGC
This sequence comes from Methyloceanibacter sp., assembly GCA_041500805.1. Classification (GTDB taxonomy): domain Bacteria; phylum Pseudomonadota; class Alphaproteobacteria; order Rhizobiales; family Methyloligellaceae; genus Methyloceanibacter. The sequence goes on along the minus strand of JBGQMX010000002.1, from coordinate 18,056 downwards.
CATCAAGGCCAAGGGCATCCAGCTCTACACCATCGGCTTCCAGGTGAGTTCGGCGAGCCAGACCCTGCTCACGAGCTGCGCGACCAAGCCCGACATGTTTTACAACTCGCCCACCAACGATCAGCTTGCGTCGATCTTCCAGGATATCGCGCAAGGGTTGAACGAGCTGCGCATCGCGCAATAGCGGACAGAGACGAACGCCCGCGAGGACCTGCTTCTATTCGTTCTGCTTGTCGCCCTCGGCCGAGGATTGGCTGATCCCCTGCTTGGTCTTGATCTGCTTGGAGATGGCGTCGAAATAAGCGGGCTCATCGCCGATGACGAGCGGCGTCGTGCAGTTCGGCGCGCAATCCAAGGTGAAGCGGGCCGGACCTTTATAGACCGTCACAAAGCCGGTGCGCGGCTCCTGCACCACCAGCCTTCGGTTGACGACCATTTTGCCGTCGGCATCGAGCACGATGAGGTTGGTCTCGCCGTAGGATTTGCCGGTGACCACCAGCATCTTTCCGCTCTGCACCGAGACGTCGGCGATCGATGGGTTGCCGACCACGATCTCGGCGGCGGGCCTGTCGAGCTTTACGAGCGTCGCCTGGTCGATCAGGACGCTGATGTCGTCGCTTCCGGCCAAAGCGGGCTGGGTCGCGCCGATGGCAAGGAGCGATGCGATGACAAGGCCGCGATACGGCCGCTTGGGGCTGAACGGGAAGGCCATGTGCGCGATGTCCCCTTACGCTTGCGTTCGGTCCATGAGACGCGGAAAAGGTGAAGGATTGGCAAATGCCTGAACCGACGCGGGACGGTAGCGTCGTGCGAAGCTGAGGCGGCCCGTCATTCCGCGAAGTCGTTTCGGGTGCGCCATATACGCTTCGGCAAGCATAAGCCGAACCTGTCTATTTGGCTTAACTTGCATGTAACGCGCCCTCCCTAGTCTCGGAGCACGTTAGGACTGCCAAAAAAGACCAAGAACCGGCAGCCGGCAGGGTGATGAGCACCCAGAGCAAAGGGGATGCGGAAATGAAGACGCTACTTGCACAGATTGGGCGATTTGCCGCCGACGATACCGGCGCGACGGCGACCGAATACGGGATCCTCGCCACCGCCATCGGCTTGGCAATCGTTCAGGTCGTTGACCAGAACGGGACCCAGCTCGGCGGCCTGCTGGAAAGGCTCGCGGCCGACATGAGTGGCCGATAGGCGCCATCGCCCGAGCTCGCACTGCGACCCACGCGGCAAGCGCCAATTAACGTGGCCTTCAGGGCTTGGCGGCGACACTCCACGCGCAAACGAACGGTCAGGGCTCAACAAAGCACATGGTCAAGGACCTCCTCCTGCTCACCTTCTTTCCCGGCGCCATGGCCTTGGCGGCGGCCACCGACCTCTTCACCATGACGGTGCCGAACCGGATCGCGCTGGTGCTCGTTGCCGGCTTTCTTGTGGCCGCACCCTTGGTGGGCCTCGGCTGGTCCGAGATCGGCCTTCACGCCGCGCTCGCGATCGCGGCGCTCATCGTGACCTTTACCTTCTTCTCCTTTGGGTGGATCGGCGGCGGCGACGCCAAGCTGTTCGCCGCCACCTGTCTCTGGATCGGCCCCGCGGCGCTCCTCACCTATAGCCTGTTCACCGCTTTGATCGGCGGCGTGCTGACCCTGGCGCTCCTGTTCTACCGCAGGGTGCCGCTCCCGGCGATGCTCACCTCGGAGGGCTGGCTCGTCCGCCTGCACGATCCGAAGGAGGGCGTGCCCTACGGCATTGCGCTCGCCGCGGCCGGATTGCTCGTCTATCCCGACACGCCCTTTATGGCCGCGCTCGGCGGCTGAACCTCTTCCCTTCTTCGTGCGCAGGTTGACGCGGGGCATCTAAGCCGCCGCGCCTCACGGCTTTTTGCCGCCGGCCTTCGCCGGCCAATTTGGCACGGCCATTAACTTAGCGTTGAGATTTCGAAGTCACAGTGAACCCTTCGTCGCGGGACGTGGGGCGTTCGAAAGAGAGAGTCTGTCATGAAGAGAGCCAGAGTCATCGTTCTCGCCATCGCCCTCACCGCAGCTATAGGCGCAGCTTGGATTGCCAAGAAGATCGTCGGCGGCCCGCGGGAGGTGCAGCAGGTTGAGAAGACCGTGGGCGCCACCGACGTGCTGGTCGCCGCGACCGCCATCAATCTCGGCGACTCGGTTAGAGCCGACGATCTCAAATGGCAGGAATGGCCGGTCGCGGGCGTCACTCCCGGTCTCATCACGCGCGATGCCCAGCCCGATGCGCCCACCAAGCTGTCCGGCGCGGTGGCGCGCGCGCCCTTCATCGCCGGCGAGCCGATCAAGGAGCAGAAGCTCATCAAGGTGAGCGAGGGCGGCGTCATGGCCGCCATCCTGCCGGCGGGCATGCGGGCCATCTCCACGCCGATCCGCGAGGAGACCTCGGCCGGCGGCTTCATCCTGCCCAACGATCGCGTCGACGTCATCTTGTCGCACAAGATACGGGTCGGCTCCAAGGAGGAGCCCGTGAGCGAGGCGGTGCTGCGCAATGTCCGCGTGCTCGCCATTGGCCAGACGCTTGAGAACAAGGATGGCGACAAGATCGCGACCGGCAAGACGGCGACCCTCGAGCTCACCCCGCGACAAACCGAGATCCTCACTCTGGCGCAGTCGATGGGCGACATCTCGCTCTCCTTGCGCAGTCTCGCCGACGCGACTCCCGCGGGGGCAGAGACGGCCGCCAAGATCGGCGACGGCAACAGCAACTCGGTCAAGTTCCTGAAATACGGCGTGCCCTCCCGCGCCTTCGGCATCAACTGACGAGGCGGGTGCGTGGCAGGCTCGATCAACGAAAAGGCAACCGGATGCGTCGCTCTCCCTTCAACCGCCTAGCCGCTCTCGTCGCGCTTGCCGCCGCTTGCCTCGTCCTTGGTGGCGCCGTCGCGCCGGTCGAGGCGGGGGACCTGGAGCATCGCTCCTTCCTGCGCATCGGCGAGAGCGGGACGACGCGTCAGATCACGCTCGGCTTGAACAAGTCGATGATCGTCGAGCTGCCGCGCGAGGTGCGCGAGGTGATGGTCTCCAATCCTGGGCAGATCGATGCTGTGCTGCAGACCGCGACGCGGGCCTATTTGATCGGCAAGGCGACGGGAGAAGCCAACATCCTGTTCACCGATAAGGACGGCCGGCCGGTGGTGACGCTGGAGGTCACCATCGAGCGCGACCTCGCAGCTGTCGGCGATCTCCTCAACCGCCTCCTCCCGGGCTCCCACATTCAGGTGCAGACGGTTGGCGACCGGGTCGTGCTCTCGGGTACCGTCACGAGCCCTCTCGATTCCACGCGCGCCTCCGAGGTCGTCATGAGCTTCTTGGGCGAGAGCGGCAATGGCGGCAACACGGCCGCCGCCGGAGGCGCCGCCGTCACCATCAACAATAGCAGCTCCTCCAGCGCCGGCACCAACTCGGGCAGTGGCAGCGGCGGCGGCGGCGGACCGAGCAATGTCATCAACATGCTCACCGTGGAGGGCCGCGAGCAGGTGCTGCTCAAGGTCTCCGTGGTCGAGATGGAGCGCAACATCGTCAAGCAGCTCGGCGTTGACCTCAATGCGCTGGTCAGCTCCGGCAGTTTCGCCTTCGCCGCGCTCAGCGATCTTCCCTTCCCGATCAACGTCGCCGGCAAAGGCGTGCTTGCTCCATTTCTGTCGGGCGCCGGCCTGGCAGGGAGCGACGCAGGTTTCCCGGCCGTTCCCGGAGCACCGCTTAATCCAACCGTGGGCAACACGGCGGGTTTTGGCGGTCAATGGCAGAGCGGCGGAAGCCGCGTGCAGTCCGTGCTGCGGGCGCTTGAAGAGGATGGCCTGCTGCACACGCTGGCCGAGCCGAATCTCACCGCGATCTCCGGCGAGACGGCCAATTTCCTGGCTGGCGGCGAGTTCCCAATCCCGGTCGCCCAGCAGCTCGGCACCATCTCCGTGGAGTTCAAGAAATTCGGCATCGGCCTTGCTTTCACGCCGGTCGTCATGTCGGAGGGCCGCATCAGTCTGAAGGTCTCGACGGAAGTCAGCGAGCTCAGCAATCAGGGTGCGGTGATCCTCTCGAATATCGCCATCCCAGCCCTTAAGGTGCGCCGCGCCGAGACCGTGGTCGAGCTGCCGAGCGGCGGCTCCCTGGTCATGGCCGGGCTGCTGTCGGATCAGTCGAAGCAGGCCCTGAGTGGTTATCCGGGACTGAAGAACCTCCCGGTCCTTGGCGCGCTGTTCCGCAGCCGCGACTACCTGAAGAACGAGACCGAGCTCGTCGTGCTCGTCACGCCCTATATCGTGAAGCCCGTCGCCCGCTCGAAGCTCGCGCAGCCCGACGACGGCTTTGGCTGGGCGTCCGACGTGAACTCGGACTTGCTCGGGCAAATGAACCGCATTTACGGGCGCGATCCTGAGCGTGCCCCGGTTGGCCGCTTCGATGGCGACGTTGGCTTTATTGTCGAGTAGGGGGAGAGCAGCATCATGGCATCAGCGCTTCAAGGGTCGCGCGTCCTCGCTCGCGCCGCACGGTCCGCTCTCACGCTCCTTGCCGTTCTCATGGCCGGAACCTCGGTCGGCGGTTGCTTGAAGGGCAGCCCAAGATTTCAGGCCCCCTTCACGCTCGCCAATCCGAATGAGCGGCATCCGATTGCCGTGAGGCAGGGCGAGGCGACCCTCGACCTTGCCGTCTATCGCGGCGCCTCGGGGCTCAACCCCTCGCAGAAGGGCCAGCTCTATGGCTTCCTTCGGGACTACAAGGCGCAAAGCACAGACAGGCTGCTGATCAAGGCGCCCTCCGGCGGCGCCAATGAGAGGGCGGCCATGCGCGCCTATGACGAGGTGCGCAAAGCCATGCGCCGGGCGGGCATCGACCCGGCTGCGGTGACGCTCGAGCCCTATTTCGCCAGCGGGGATCCTGCCGCGCCGCTCAGGATCTCTTATCTCCAATATGTCGCCGTGCCCCCCGATTGCCCGGACTGGTCCGAGAATATCTCGCGCGACCCCCAGAACATGCCCTGGCCCAACATGGGCTGCGCCACCCAGCGCAATCTCGCCGTCGTGGTCGCCAATCCGCAGGACCTGATCGAGCCGCGTGGCGAGACGCCGCGTCCTGGCGAGCGCCGCGACGTGGTGTGGGACAAGTATGTGAAGGGCGAACCGACCATCTCCAAGCGCGACAAGTCGGAGCATGCCAACGCGAGCGAGATCAGCCAGATCGGAGGCAGCCAGTGATCGGCGACGCCGCATATTCGCTGAGCTCTGCGGCCGAGAGCGATCAAGCCTTCGACCGGCCGCCAGAGGCGCCGCACGAGGCTGTGCGCGCGCGGCCCATCCCGCGCGTCAACATTCAGGCTTTTTGCGAGGACCAGGATACCGCGGCCGTGATCCAGAAGGCGTCGGAGGACAGGCGCCTCGCCAAGGCCCACGTCACGGTGCAGATGGGCGGGGTGCAGGCGGCGGTCGCCTTCTATAAGAATGCCTCGACGCCCAACCTGATCATCATCGAATCCCTGCTCGACCGCGAGGAGTTGCTGCGCGACCTCGACCGTCTCGCCGAGGTCTGCGATCCCGGCACCAAGGTCGTCGCCATCGGCCATATCAACGACGTGCTGCTCTATCGCGAGCTGGTGCGCCGGGGCGTCAGCGAATATATCGTGGCCCCGGTCAGGGTGCTGCAGGTCATCGAGAGCATCTCGGCCATCTACACCGATCCCGAGACGGGCCCGGTCGGCCAGGTCATCGCCTTTGTCGGGGCCAAGGGGGGCTCCGGCTCAAGCACCGTCTGCCATAACACCGCGTTTTCCATCGCCTCGTCGGTCAAGAGCGACGTGGTGATTGCCGATTTCGACCTGCCGTTCGGCACGGCCGGCCTCGATTTCAACCAAGACCCGCTGCAGGGCATCGGCGACGCGCTCGCCTCGCCCGAGCGCCTCGACGAGGTGCTGCTCGACCGGCTCCTGTCGCGCTGCTCCGATCATTTGAGCCTGTTCGCCGCGCCCGGCACGCTCGACCGGCCCTACGATCTTGAGCCTTCCTCGTGCGAGACCGTCCTCGACGTGGTGCGGGAGAACGTGCCGTGGATCGCCGTCGACGTGCCGCATCTGTGGACCGCCTGGGCGAAGCAGGTCGTGCTCAGGGCCGACTATGTGGTGATCACCGCCGCGCCCGATCTCGCCAATTTGCGCAACACGAAGAACCTGGTCGACCAGCTCAAAGGCTCGCGCCCGAACGATCGGGCGCCCTTGCTCGTGCTCAACCAGGTGGGCGTGCCCAAGCGCCCCGAAATCTCGGTGAAGGACTTCGGCCACGCCATCGAGCTCGAGCCCAAGGTCGTCATCGACTTCGACGCCCAGCTGTTCGGCACGGCGGCGAATAACGGGCAAATGATCGAGGAGGTGTCGGACAAGTCGAAGGCCGCGGAAGCCTTCCGCACCCTTGGCAACTTGCTGACCAACCGATCCGAGCTGAAGAACGAGCGCCAGTCGGTGCTGGCGCCAATCCTCGCCCGCCTTAGGCTGACCAAGACGCGCGCGTAAAGCACATGTTCGGCAAACGGAGCACGTCTGGGTCGTCCCCTGCACCGCAGCCCGATCGGGCCCCGGCGCCGGAGCCTCAGCGCTCGCCTGGGTCTCCGGCAAAGACCCCCGCCGCCGAGCCGCGGCCCGCAGCCGAAGCGCGTCCGGGCGGACAGGTTCCAGCCAAGTCCGAGCGCAAGCCGGTCGAGCGCGCCCGCTCCGAGGAGTACTACGACGTCAAGACCACGGTCTTCAACGCGCTCATCGATACGATCGACCTGACCCAGCTCTCCAAGCTCGATCCCGATGCCGCCCGCGAGGAGATCCGCGACATCGTCAGCGAGATCGTCGCCATCAAGAACGTGGTGATGTCGATCGCCGAGCAGGAGGAGCTGCTCGAGGACATCTGCAACGACGTTCTCGGCTACGGGCCGCTCGAGCCGCTGCTCGCCCGCGACGAGATTGCCGATATCATGGTGAATGGCTGCGACACGGTCTATATCGAGGTCAAAGGCAAGGTCGAGCCCACCAATGTGCGGTTCGCCGACAATGCCCAGCTGATGAATATCTGCCAGCGCATCGTGAGCCAGGTCGGCCGCCGGGTCGACGAATCGAGCCCGATCTGCGACGCGCGCCTCCCCGACGGCAGCCGCGTCAACGTCATCGCCCCGCCGCTCGCCATCGACGGTCCGACCCTCACCATCCGCAAGTTCAAGCGCGACCGGCTGACCCTCGATCAGCTCGTCAAATTGGGCACGATCACGCCCGAAGGTCGCACCCTTCTCGCCATCATCGGTCGGGTCCGCTGCAATGTCATCATCTCCGGCGGTACGGGCTCGGGTAAGACCACGCTGCTCAATTGCCTGACAGCCTATATCGACGACGACGAGCGCGTCATTACTTGCGAAGATTCCGCCGAGTTGCAGCTGCAACAGCCGCATGTCGTGCGCCTGGAGACGCGCCCGCCCAACCTCGAAGGGGATGGCGAGATCACCATGCGTGACCTTGTCAAGAACTGCCTGCGCATGCGGCCCGACCGCATCGTCGTCGGCGAAGTACGCGGTCCGGAGGCCTTCGACCTGCTGCAGGCCATGAACACGGGCCATGACGGTTCCATGGGCACGCTCCACTCCAACTCCCCGCGCGAATGCATCAGCCGTATGGAGAGCATGATCCTGATGGGCGGCTATAACCTTCCTGCCAGGACCATTCGCGAGATGATCGTGTCCTCGGTTGATATCATCATCCAAGCGTCGCGCATGCGCGACGGCTCGCGCAAGATCACCCATGTCACCGAGGTCATCGGGCTTGAGGGCGACGTCGTCACCCTGCAGGACCTCTTCATCTACGAGCTCCACGGCGAGGACGCCAACGGGCGCGTCTCCGGGCGGCATCGTACGACCGGTATCGCCCGGCCGCATTTCTGGGATAAGGCGCGCTATTTCGGCGAAGAGAAGCGCCTCACCGAGATTCTGTCCGCGGGCGAGGTGCTCGACGAGCACGGCCGCCCCTTGGGAGAGCGATTTGCCCAGCCCTGAGCTCGTGCAGCTGGCAGCCATGATGCTGGCCGCCCTCGCCGTCGGCGGGGTCGTCTATGTGCTGGTGATGCCGTTCATGAGCGGCGAGCGCAAGGCGAGTAAGCGCGTCGCCAACGTGGCGCTTGGCCAAACCAAGTCGCGCACGCGGCTGGCCCTGCAACAGCCTTTGCAGACGCGCCGGCAGCAGGTGCAGGACTCGATCAAGGACATCGAGGCCAAGCAGAAGGCCCACAAGCGGGTGTCGCTCCGCACCAAGCTCATTCGCGCCGGCCTCGGCATCAAGCCGCGCACCTATTACCTGTTGAGCCTGGCTGCCGGTTGCCTCGGCGGGCTCATCGTCCTCATCACCGGCTCCTCGCCGATTGTGTCGCTGCTGGCCGCCTTCGCCTGCGGGTTCGGGCTGCCGCGCTGGGTCCTCGCGCGCATGATTAAGCGCCGCCAAGCCAAGTTCCTCATCGAGTTCGCCAATGCCATCGACATCATCGTGCGCGGCGTCAAATCGGGCCTCCCGCTCACCGATTGCCTCCAGATCATCGCCATGGAGACGCCCGAGCCGGTGCGCAGCGAGTTCGTCGATCTCGTCGAGCAGCAGAAGGTCGGGGTGCCGTTGTCGCGCGCCTTCGAGCGCATGTATGAGCGCATGCCGTTGCAGGAGGTGAACTTCTTCGCCATCGTCATCGCCATCCAGGCGCAGACCGGCGGCAATCTCGCCGAGGCGCTGGGCAATCTCTCCCAGGTGCTGCGCGACCGCTACCGCTTGCAGGCCAAGGTCCGGGCGTTCAGCGCCGAGGCCAAGGCCTCGGCCATGATTATCGGCTCGCTCCCGCCTTGCGTCATGCTGCTCGTCTATCTCACGTCGCCCGACTACATCTCGCTCCTGTTCAACGAGAAGCTCGGCAATGTGATGCTGATGGCGAGCGCGGTGTGGATGCTTCTCGGCGTTCTCGTCATGCGCAAGATGATCAACTTCGACTACTAGGCCCGAGCATGCAATCTCTGATGCGCTATATCCTCGACCCTCAATTCGTCGTCATGGTGCTCGCGGCGGTCGCGGCCTTTGCCACGGTCACCTCCTTCGTGCTGCCGCTTCTGTCGGGCGACCGGCTCGACGCGCGGATGAAGTATGTGTCGACCGAGCGGGAGCGCCTGCGCGCCGAGCGCCTTGCGCTCCTTGCCGAGGACCAGCGCCGGCTCCGCAAGGACCCCAAGAGCTTCATGAAGCGGGTCGTCGAGCAGCTCAATCTGCGCAAGGCGCTCGAGACCGAAGGCACGCGCGAGCGGCTGAAGATGGCGGGCTTGCGCGGTCAGGCTCCGGTCGTGGCCTTCCTCTTCTTCCGCGCCACCCTGCCGATCGCCACGTTCGGGCTGGTCTTCTTCTATCTCTTCTTCGTCAACGACCAGCATCTCGCGCCGTTCGTGCGCCTCGGCCTATCCATCGGCGGGGCCTATTTCGGCTTCTACCTGCCCAACATCTTCATCTCCAATCTCATCCAGCGCCGCCAGAAGTCGATCAAGCGCGTGTTCCCCGACTCCCTCGACCTGCTGCTGATCTGCGTCCAGGCCGGCATGTCGATCGAATCGGCCATGAACAAGGTGGCGACCGAGATCGGCAGCCGCTCGCTCGAGCTCGCCGAGGAGTTCAGCCTCACCACGGCCGAGCTCTCCTATCTGCAGGAGCGGCGCCAGGCCTATGAGAATTTCGGCAAGCGCACCGGCCTTCCCGTGGTGCGGGCGGTCGGCATGAGCCTGATCCAGGCCGAGCGCTACGGCACGGCGATCGGCCAGGCCTTGCGCGTCCTCGCCAAGGAAAGCCGCGAGATGCGCATGGCCGAGGCTGAGAAGAAGGCGGCCTCGCTGCCGCCGAAGCTCACCGTGCCGATGATCTTGTTCTTCCTGCCGGTTCTGTTCATCGTGATCCTTGGGCCGGCCTACATCCAGGTCATGGCCATCCGCGGCGGCTAGAGTAGGAAGCCGGATGTCGGGCGCTGGAGTCCAGAACCCAGACGTCGGAAAGCAGAGGCCGCAACGGCGCCTCTGCCATTCTGGCGTCTGACGTCTGGCTAGTCGGTGTCGGTTCTGAGGAGGCCCGCAGCGCCCGCGGGCGCGGCCGCTTGGATCGTCTTGGCCTTGTCGGTCGTGCCGCTCTTGGCGGCCTGAGCTTGCGTCGCGGCTTGAACCTGAGCTGAGGTGGCTTTGATGGGCGTGATCAGCGTCGGCGTGCCCGCCATCTTCTCCGGCTTGGCCGCAGGCGCCGCGGCTTGAGCGATTGCGGGTGCAGCGGCCGGCGTCGCAGGAGCCTTGGCTCCGTTGCCCGCCTTGGGCGGCTCGATCTCGTCAACCGGCCTCACGACTTGGACCTTGGGCGCCAGGCTCGCGGCGGCGGTTACGACTGGGGCCTTGGCCTTGGCCTTGGCCTCGTTCGCGGCAAAGGGCTGCCAGTCATCGGCTGAAGACGCAACGTTGGCCGACGCTGCTTGCTTGGCTGAAGCGAACCGCGTCGGGGTCGCCAGCATGTTGCGCAGATAGGACATGCTGGACTTGGCCTCTGTGTCGGTCATGTCGACGGAGGCAACCTTCCGCGCCTCGTCGAACTTGCCCTGGAGGCCGAGCACAAGGGCGAGGTTCTGCCGCACGCGCTTATCCTCATGGCCGCTCGCAACTGCCTTGCGCAGCAGCTCCTCCGACTTGTCGGCCTTGCCGTCGAGCGCATAGGAGAGCGCGAGATTGTTGATCACCGACACGGCGTCGGGCTCGACCTGGAGCGCGGCGAGGTAATATTGCTGCGCTTCCGCGTGCTGGCCTTGCTTGGCGCGCAAGGTCCCTTGCGCCGAGAGCGTCTTCCAATCGCGCACGCCCTGGGCCTCGGCCACCTGTAGTGTCGGCTTGGCGATTTCGAGGTGGCCCATGTCGAGCGCGAGCCGGCCGAGCTCGGCGGCGAGTTCGCCATCGTTCGGATTGGTCTGATAAGCGGTCTCTAGGATGTCCAGAGACCGGTCGCGCGAGCCGATGGCCTTGAGCGCCTTCGCATAGCCCAGCGCCATACGCGGGTCTTGCGGATTCTTGGCATAGGCCGCGGCCCATTGGGTGGTGGCACGCACCGCCTCGCTCTCCGACATCTGCGTGTCGTCAGACGAGAAGCTGCTCTTCGCGAAGAGCCGCCCGTCGGTCTGGTTGCAGGCACCGAGCAGAGACGCTGCGGCCGTGGTCGCGAGAAGAGCGAGCACCATGGAGCGGCGCGAGCGGGAAGGGTGAGACATTACTTAAGCAATCCTTACCAAGCACGGGCTCGGGCTCGGCTTTCCCTGTTGGATTGCTGTAATGATGTGGGACAGGCGTCAAAAAAGTATTAACCATACGCGCCCCGTCAGGCGCTGGCGCGCTGCTTGACTTCGGCCTCAGCGCCTTCCGTCCACTCGGCCATCTCGGGGAGGGCGAGGATCGTGGCGGCATAAGCGGCGGCGGTGCCGTCGTCGCCGAAGCGAGAAAGATCGACGCCATAGGTGCGGAAGCGCGTCGCCACCGGCGCGAACATGGCGTCGGCATTGGAGAAGGCGCCGAACAGGAAGGGGCCGCCATGGCCGAAGCGGGCGCGCGCGTCCTTCCAGATGGCGACGATCCGCCTGATGTCGGTCTCGAGCGCCTCGCCGATCGGCGGGGAGGGCAGCCGCGCCAGCAGATCCATGGACATCTCGTTGCGCAGCGTGACGAAGCCCGAATGCATCTCGGCGGAAATGCTGCGGGCGACGGCGCGGGCCTCTTCGCCCGGAGGCCAGAGAAGATGCTCTTTATGGCGCTCAGCGAGATATTCGAGGATGGCGAGACTGTCCCAGACGAGGATCCCGTTCGCCTTCAGCGCCGGCACCTTGCCGGCCGGCGTGTGACGAAGGATCGCGGGCTTGGATTGGGGCTGCCTAAGCCTGACGCGCTCCTCGGCAAACGGGATGCCGCAAGCCTTCAGCGCGATCCAGGGCCTTAAGCTCCAGGAGGAGAAGTTCTTGTCGCCGATCACGAGCGTGTAGCCGGTCGTGGCCATTCTAGCCGCCTTCCGCCATTGTCATGCCGCCGCTCCCCTGCCATTAATGCGCGGCCCCATCAAGCCTCGAATTCTCGATCGATGCCCACCAAAGCAATGACGCTTCAGACGACGCGGCGCGGACTGGAAGATTTGCTTCTCCCTGCCGATGCCGAGGCCCTTCCGATCAGGCTCGTCGCCTCTGAGGATGACGCGGCCCTTGCCAGCCTGAGCGAGGCGGAGCGGGGCTGGGTTGAGGCGCAAGGCTGGAAGCCCAAGCAAGGCTCCGTGCTGCTCTTGCCGGACGGTCGTGGAGGCATCGGCGGCGTCTTGCTTGGGACCGGCGCCGAGGACTGGGCGTCGCAGGCGCCGCTGCTGACTGGCGTGCTCCCGGGAGCGCTGCCCCCCGGCGACTATCGCCTGGCCTCCACCCTTCCTGATCCAGAGCTTGCCGCCCTCGGTTTCCTCGCCGGAAGCTACCGTTTCACCCGCTACAAGACTGCAAACGGACCGAAGCCGAAGCGCCTCGTGCTGCCGGAGGGCGCGAACCGGGACCAGGTTCTTGCCCTCGCCGAGGCGCTCTATTTCGGCCGCGATCTCATCAATACGCCCGCCAACGATTTCGGCCCTGCCGAGCTCGAGGCCGCCGCGCGCGAGCTTGCCAATGACTATGGGGGCAGCGTCAAGGTGACGGAGGGCTCAGGTCTCCTTGCCGACAACTTCCCCTTGATCCACGCCGTGGGCCGGGCGAGCGACCGCAGCCCCCGGCTCATCGACCTTCGCTGGGGCTCGGAGCACGCCCCCAAGGTGACCGTTGTCGGCAAGGGCATCTGCTTCGACAGCGGCGGCCTCGACATCAAGCCGGGAAGTGCCATGACGCTGATGAAGAAGGACATGGGGGGTGCCGCCTCGGCGCTGGCCTTTGCGCTCCTCGTCATGCGGGCGAAGCTGCCGATGCGGCTCCGCGTGCTTATCCCTGCCGCCGAGAACAGCATCGCCGGCAACGCCTTCCGGCCGGGCGACGTTCTGCCGAGCCGGAACGGCATGACGGTCGAGATCGGCAACACCGACGCCGAAGGCCGGCTCGTGCTGGCCGACGCCATCAGCCTCGCCGAGGAGGAGGCGCCGGACTACCTCATCACCATCGCCACCTTGACCGGGGCGGCGCGGGTGGCGCTCGGGCCCGATCTGCCGCCGCTCTATACCGACGACGAGGACTTCGCGGCGGGCCTGCTGGCTTCAGGCCGCGCCACCGGCGATCCCTTGTGGCGCATGCCGCTCTGGGCGCCCTACGACAAGCTGCTCAAGAGCTCGATCGCCGATGTGAACCACATCGCGGAAGGCTCGTTCGCGGGCTCCGTGATTGCGGCACTGTTCATCAAGCGCTTCGTGCATGAGTCGAAGCGCTTTGCTCATCTCGATATTTTCGGCTGGGTGCCGCGCGAGCAGCCCGGACGCCCGCAAGGCGGCGAGCCGCAAGCGGCCCGCGCGCTGTACCAGTACTTCCGCCAAGAGCTTGGCACGTCGTGATCGACGCGGTGTTGCCCGATCCGCGCCGCCACGCTTATCGCTTGGACCTTGCGGCCGAGACCTTGCGCGGCCTGATCGAGGCCGAACGCTATGTGCGGGGTGAGCCCCGCCAGGTCGGCGCGCCCGCGTTGCCCTTGCGGCGGGAGCCGCGCTTCGATGCCACCCTCGACACCGAGGCGCTGCTCGGCGAGACCGTCACCCTCTACGAGGAGAGCGAAGGCTGGGCCTGGGTGCAGCTCTCCCGCGATGGCTATGTCGGCTACGTGCCGAGCGAGGGACTGACCCGCGCCCTCATAGCGCCTACGCATCGGGTCTCGGCGCTACGCACTTACATCTACCCGCAACCCGACGGCAAGGCGCCGCCGCTTGCGCTGCTCAGCCTGAACGCGCTCGTCTCCGTCGCGGGGGAGCAGGGCAGGTTTCTTGCGCTCGAAGGCGGAGGCTATGTCTTTGCCCGCCACGCTCTGCCGATCGGCGAGGCTGCCCCAGATTACGTCGCCGTGGCCGAGGCGTTTCTCGGCACGCCCTATCTTTGGGGGGGCCGCACCAGTGTCGGCCTTGACTGCTCCGGGCTTGTTCAGCTCGCCGCCGAGGCAGCGGGTCTGACTGCGCCGCGCGATGCCGACATGCAGGCGGCCGAGCTCGGGCGCCCCATCGAGTGGCAGGATGGCGCCACGCTCCGCCGCGGCGATCTCGTGTTTTGGGAGGGGCATGTCGGCATCATGACGAGCGCGCACGAGCTCCTGCATGCCAACGCGCACCACATGGCCGTCGCCGTCGAGCCCTTGGCCGAGGCCATGGCCCGCATCAAGGTGGCAGGCTACGAGGTGATGTGTGTGCGGCGGCTGCCGCGCATGCGCTGACGGCGCTACCGCTCTTCAGGTCGAGACCACGTCGCTGCGCGTAGCCTCGAGCTCGAAGGCCGCCGCGAGCAGGGCCTTGGTGTAGTCGGTCTTGGGCTTGGCGAACACGGTCTGGGCCGGGCCTTGCTCCACGACCTTCCCATAGCGCAGCACGATGATGGAGTTGGCGAGCGCGCGGACGACCTTCAGATCGTGGCTGATGAAGAGGTAAGCGAGCTTGTGGCGGCGCTGCAGCTCGCGCAGGAGATCGACGATCTGCGCCTGCACCGACACGTCGAGCGCGGATGTCGGCTCATCGAGAATGAGGAATTTTGGCTCGAGCACGAGCGCCCGAGCGATGGCAATGCGCTGGCGCTGGCCGCCTGAGAATTCGTGGGGGTAGCGGTCGCAGAACGCAGGATCGAGGCCGACCTCTTTCAGCGCGCGCGAGACGCGTGCCGTCCGCTCGGCCTCGTTAAGCCCAGGGGCCTGGATCTGAAGACCCTCCTCGATGATCTGCCCCACCGAAAGACGGGGGGAGAGCGAGCCGTAAGGGTCCTGGAACACGATCTGCATGTGGCGCCTGAGCGGCCGCATGCGCTTCGAATCGTAGCCGTCGATGCGGTTGCCGAGATAGACGATGGGGCCTTCGCTCGACACGAGGCGCAAGAGCGCCAGCCCGAGCGTCGTCTTGCCCGAGCCGGACTCCCCCACGACGCCAAGCGTTTGGCCTTCCTTGATGGCAAGGTCGATGCCGTCGACGGCCTTGATGTAACCCACGATGTGCCGCAGGAAGCCGCGCCGGATGGGGAACCACACGCGCAAATCCTTCGCCTCGAGGATAATCTTCGCCTTGGCATTGGCGGGCGGCGGCGAGCCCTTGGGCTCGGAGGCGAGCAGATGCTTGGTGTAGGGGTGCTGCGGGGAGGCGAAGATGTCCCGCGTGGCGCCGCGCTCGACGATCTCGCCATTGTTCATGACGCAGACCCGGTCGGCCATCTTGCGCACGATGCCGAGATCGTGGGTGATGAGCAGCATGGCCATATTGAACTCGGCCTTGAGCTTCGCCAAGAGGTCGAGGATCTGCGCCTGGATGGTGACGTCGAGCGCCGTGGTCGGCTCGTCGGCGATGAGCAGGTCCGGCTCGTTGGCGAGCGCCATGGCGATCATCACCCTTTGCCGCTGCCCGCCCGAGAGCTGATGCGGATAGGACTGAAGGCGGCCCTTGGGATCGTCGATGCCGACCTTGTCGAGGAGGTCGAGCACGCGCTCCCGCGCGGCCCTGTCGGAAAGCCCGCGATGGATCTTCAACACCTCGCCGACCTGCTGCTCGATAGTGTGCAGCGGATTGAGCGAGGTCATCGGCTCCTGGAAGATCATCGAGATCTTGTTGCCGCGGACCTGGCGGAGCGCGCTCGCCGGAAGCGTGAGCAGGTTCTCGCCCTTGAGCAGGATTTTGCCGGAAGGATGGGAGGCGGCAGGGTAGGGGAGGAGCCTGAGGATGGAGAGCGCCGTCACCGTCTTGCCCGAGCCCGACTCCCCGACAAGCGCCACCGTCTCGGCGTTGCCGATGTCGAAGGACACGTGGCGGACGGCATGGGTGAGGTTGCCGCCGCCGCGGAAGTCCACGGACAGATCCTCGACGGAGATGAGGGGCGTCGTCATCGCGATGCATCCTCGATCAGTTGCTGCACGAGATCGGGCTGAGGCCGCATCACCTCAATACTAAGAGGGCCCTTCTGAATGCCATACCGATGATGCAAGAGCTCATATTTTGAGCTGAGCCGCGTGTCCCCGGTCAGAAAGTGGCTGCAGTTCATCAACATTGCGGTGGACAAGTGAATCGCATCGGGCAGTCTCAGGCTCGTATATTGGGACCGCAGGACTGCTGCGTACCAAAGAACAGGCCGGCTAACCGGATCGACCGTCAAGCGTGGACTCGGGACGGTCCACCGGTCGTAAAGGTCTATAAGTCGGTTGTCTCTGTTTCTGTACGGAGCAACGAGCACCTCTGCCAGCGTCAGTTCGCTCGTGACGAGGAAAGGGGCCACTTTTCCTTCGATCGTAAGAAGTCTGATGAGCGCAGCCCCAAGGTCGCCATTTCCTTCGAACGCATAGATGAAGATGTTGGCATCCACGTAGAGCCGGGAGGCAACGGGCATCAGTCGTCCCACTCGTCGCGCAGCTCTCTTATGCGGGCGACTGCCTCTTCCAGAGTGACGCCTTTGGCGTCCTTGCGAGCTTGTTGAAGTAGCTCCAACAATTCCTCTCGCGTCGGCGGTTCTTTCCTCGACCCGTCCTCCTCGACCACCGTCACGGTGACGTGCCCGCGAGGATCGATGCCCTCGCGGAGCTCGACCGGCAATTTCGAGGCGGGATAGTGCTCCTTGACGATCTTGTTCATGACCGCACCCTATCA
This sequence comes from Methyloceanibacter sp., assembly GCA_041500805.1. GTDB lineage: Bacteria > Pseudomonadota > Alphaproteobacteria > Rhizobiales > Methyloligellaceae > Methyloceanibacter. The sequence goes on along the minus strand of JBGQMX010000002.1, from coordinate 1,211 downwards.
CATCACGCCTTCGGCCGCTCGGCATCGCCGTCCGCGCATGCGGCGCGCTCGATCTCGATGGTGGCGTGATCCAAGCCGAAGCGCTCCTTGAGCCGCGCCTTGATCCCTCTGACGATCCGGTCCGAATCCTGTGCCTCGCCGATGCAAGCATGTAGCGTCACCATGCTGCGGCTTTGCGCGATCGACCAGACATGCACGTGGTGCACCCCCTCGACGCCTTTGACGTTGGCGATCAGGTCGGGCCCGATGGCGCGCGTATCGAGCTCGCCCGGCGCGCCTTCGAGCAGAATGTGCCCCGCCTCCGCCACCACCTGCCAGCCGCTTCTGACGATGATGGCGGCGACCACGAGAGAGAGCAGCGGATCGATCGGCGTCCAGCCGGTGAGGAGGATCACGCCGCCGGCGGCAAGCGCCGCCACCGAGCCGAACAGGTCGCCAAGCACATGGATGGCGGCGCCCCGGACATTGAGATTGTCGCGGTCTGCCCCCTGGAGCAGCACGAAGGCGGCAACGTTGACCAGAAGTCCGATGCCGGCGATGACCACCATGATTCCGCCGGAGACCTGTGGCGTCGACATGAGCCGCTCGGCTGCCTCGTAGACGATCCATGCGGCGATGGCGAACAGCGCGAGCCCGTTGGCGAACGCGACCAGCACCTGGAAGCGATCGAAGCCATAGGTGCGCATCCAGTCGGCCGGCCGCCGCGAGAGCCTGAAGCCGAACCAGGCGAGTGAAAGCGAGGCGAAGTCGGTCAGCATGTGACCGGCATCGGCCAAGAGCGCGAGCGAGCCTGCAGCGATACCGCCGGCGACCTCGGCAAACATGAAGGCGCCCGTGAGCAGCGCCGCAAGCCCCATGCGCCGCTCGTTGTTGGCGTGGGCGTGCCCGTGGCCGTGCCCGGCGTGGCCATGATTATGGGAATGCGATCCATGCATCTTGTCTCACGCCATTGTCTTGCGCGGGTCGAGCGCGTCGCGCACCGCCTCGCCGACGAAGATGAGGAGGCTAAGCATCGCGGCGATGACGAAGAAGGCGGTCAAGCCCAGCCATGGCGCCTGCAGATTGTCCTTCCCTTGCGCAAGCAGCTCGCCGAGCGAGGGCGACCCTGGCGGCAGCCCAAACCCCAAGAAGTCCAATGAGGTAAGGGTGGTGATCGAGCCGTTCAAGATGAACGGCATGAAGGTGAGCGTCGCCACCATGGCGTTCGGCAG
>JBGQMX010000001.1:0-83952 GCA_041500805.1 Methyloceanibacter sp. | reverse complement strand
GTTGCTGACAACTTTGATCGACCCCAACTCGCCGTTAGAGGAAGGCGATTTGGTCGCGGTCCAATGGACCACAAAGGGCGTGCCTGGTGACGTGCTCTTTTGGCGATGGTGGGGTCCGACCGGGCGAGATGGAAATGGGCGTTTCGTAAAAAAGGGAAGTCCCGACGAATACTATGAACTCGACGGCATGAAATATTGCGTCAAGGACTTCAGCCGTGATCGGTTAGGTAATTGGTTCAAAATCCTCGGCAAGGTTATGCTGGCGAGAGACCTGGGGGAACGACTTCCGCTTCCGCCAAAGGCGAGCTAGGCCAGGAGATGCAGGAAGGGACCGGCCTCGCGCCGGCCCTCTCTTTGCAAATTGCATGGAGCATGAATTAGGAAGGGCCTGACTCTAGACCAGGCCCTTCCACTAGGCACTTAAAAATCGAACTAGCCCTTGCACTTCTTCATGCCGGCCATGGCCGTCTCGGCCTCTGCCTGGCTCTTATACTTTCCCATCATTGTCATGCCTGCCGGCAGGCTGGTCACCACCGAGCATTTCTTGGTAGCGGTATCGAGGCCCACATAGTAGACCCCGGCCTCCACGGCTAAAGCGGGCGCGACAAACGCGCCGATCAGAACGGCTGCGATGATATACTTCCTCATTCTAGTCTCCTTGGGATGAATTGCCGCCCAACAATGGCAAGCTAAGAAAAATCACATTCCTCGGCGACTACCAAATCAATTGTTCGTAACGCGCTTGCCAGGCATCTTTTTATGGCGTCGGCTTCGGCCGGCGCCTCTTAGCGCTTCGCCCGGGCGCAGGTCCTCGTCCCAGATCGGGAATCCACGGCGAGATTTACCAATTGATAAGGAAGCTCAGCAGACGGCGGGCTCGCGGGATATTCTGAGGACGGATCAGGCGGCGCTCCCCCCCACACACCGTGACTGCCCGATCCGGTAGAGAAGCCCCGAGACGCCCGTCCGGGGCTTCTTCTTTTGCCGGTACTCCCCCATCGCGCAATTTATGCCACGGCTCTACGAGGCTTAGTGATGCAAAGGGGCGTCAGCTTCGGCCGGCGCCCCTTCTCGATTCAATCCTCGCGTATCCGAAGTATCACAGTTCCCCCTCGGAAAGCCGTTATACTCGTTTGCCGAAAAAGCTATGGGGAACGGGGGGATAGATTTCATGCGTGTCTTTCTGGCTTTTGCCGTCGTCAACACGGCTGCGGTTGCTCTTACTCTGCTGCTCGCGTCGAGCTTTCCCGCGACGGCAAAGGTGCTGCACGTAGGCTGTCAAGCCGCAAAGTGGGAACCTAACGGTGCTCACGGCATAACATGCTGCGCTGGGGGAGGCGGATCGTGTCTCGATAAGCAGTGTCCGCTCGGGTTGTCTGCACAAGCTGGATGGAAGTGGACATATACGGGACAGCGTCACTGCATAAATTGAGCGTCTCATAGACGTAGCTGTGCAGAACGTCGGCCATCCTATTGCACCCCACTCAGCCCCTGGTGAGGCGCCCGCGCCTACTGCACCGCCCGTGACGGCGGGTTGATCAGCACGGACCGCGGCCATGGCTAATCGCTACCGAGAGCAAGAGCAGATCAGAGCGATCCTCGATTTGGTCGATGGTGAGGAGGCAATGACGAGATTCGACCCAGAGCTTCATGTGCAGGTGGTTGACGACGAGATCATCGTCACCCTGCTCGGGACGGGCTACTCCGTCATATATTACAGGCCTAAAAGCTCTCCAGGACTGCTCGCTAAGCGCATCTCGGATAGAGACGATCCGCGCGTTCCGATGCGGGTGTCCGAGTTCCTTGCTAAAGCGTGGAAGGCAGCCAACGACAAGGCGAGAAAACTCGGCTGGATCGTGTGACGGTCGGCTTCGGCCGGCGCCCGCAGCACCTCTCCCAAGCCGCTTAAGGGGATCAGGGCCAAAACCAAATCAAAACCTTCCCGATCACAGCGCGCTACTTCGGGCTAACCTTAGGTTGCCAGATAAGACATTTGCGTCATATCTAGCACAGACCTAGGGGGTTGCGTTGTCTGAACTCTCCCGCGCAAAGGCTCGCTACCGAAAGGCGGCGGACGGTGCCCGACGGCAAGCCGGTATCAATTTAGGCCCAGTTATTGGTGACGGATTTACGATTGGTCGATGGGGTGCCAAGGCGAGAGAAGCCTATCGCGATCAGTGGGGCGAAGGTGATTGGGATTGGGAGGAGATTTTTGAACGCTACCATGATCCCGATAGGCTTGAAATCGTAGTTTGGGCAGGCGACCGTCTTTGTGCGCTAGGATTGGCAACAACCACCAACCAAGCAGTGGTTGTCCGATTTCTCCAAGGAAATCCGAATTCAGATTGCCCCTTTTTGGGAGATCGGGCGTTAATCTGTTTGGAAGCGGCGTCGTGTTACGCCCAGGCTATGGGCCGCAGCGAGCTTAGGCTGTATCCCAAAAATGAGGATTTAGAAGCCCTTTTTAGGGATACCTATGGGTTCTCTATTGAAAAGCCCCCTAATGGGGAGGCATATTACCGTAAGGGTGTATAGACATGAACGCGCTAGCCAGACTCCAGAATTTCGCACGCCGGATGTTCTCACAGGACAAGCCGCTGGCTGAGCCTGAGCTACTTTACAGGCCTCGCGAAATGACGGGATTTTTTGCCGGGTTGTCGGAAGCGCAAAAGAGGCAGGCCTTGGCTTATCGTGGGTTTGATTGGTCTGGAGGCCAGGAGCCTCCCCGTCGCCGAGTTAAGCCCGCTTAAAGCGCCTCCTCCACCGTAAAGAACGCACGGCCTCTAAGCGGAAAGATCGCTCAGTCATCTTGAGGCGTTTGCCCTCACTGCACCGCCCGGCTCGGCGGGTTGAGCTGCTTACGATACGAGTCCATTATCTCTGCGATCAGCAGCTCGATCATGGCCGCAGTGAAAACCGGGGCATACTCCGCGCGCATCTTTGCCGCGAAATACCGGAGGACCTCGTCGACCTGATCATCGGTCCAACCTTCGCGGCGCGCCGTGCCTACGCCCTCAACGAGCTGCTGAGCGTAAGGCTCGATGAGTTGCCGCGCGAGCGTGCGCCATTGCGGATCGAGCGTCATCAGATAATCCGGCGCGACCGAGCGTCCTGCACGGTCTTGACGATAGTGGTAGGCATTTCTGCTTGCAGCTTACTTAGCGCGGTAGTCAGCCGAGCGACCGCGGCAGGATCGGCGCCGGCCGCATTGATGCTTATCGGAATGCTCACCGTCGTGCCGCCACCGCCACCTGACGCTTCAACACCAAGCTTGCCTGATGGCGTCTTGCGCAACGGAAGGACAGCTTCAGCGCCCGCCTCACCCATCAGACCAGCGCCACCAGCCATAGGAAAGAGCGTGGGGCGGTTGACGATGCCGCCCTGGCCAAAGGGAATGACGTTGCTATGGTCTAATACCATGCCCCGTGCGCCCGCCGTGACGGTAGTTGCCCAGCCGAGAGTATCGGGTATTGATGTGGCCGCGGTGCCAAAGCCAAAGAGTGATGCAAGTCCGCTGGTCAGCCCCTTCGTTAGCGGACCCGTCACCGTTTGCTGGAATTCAAGCTTCGCCAAATCCTTGAGCATGGAATCAACCATGTCCTTGAACTTGAACTTGCCGTTGTCTACGAAGTCATCGAACGCCTTCTGCATGTTGTCAGTGACGGTTTTCGCCACGTCTTGCAATTGCTGATATTCTTCCTGCATCTTTTTAAGATTGTCGGTTGCCTTGCCGTAGGCTTCGGCTTCTTGGTTGATCTTATCCATCACCTCCGGCGTCAGAGCGATGCCCTTCTCCTCGGAGAAATTAATCAAATCCTGCTGTTTGGTGTAAGTCGCGGCTGCTTCGGTACTCATGCCGAGCGCGGCGGCTTGCGTACGGAGCGAAGCTGTATGCTTATCGGCAGAAGTCATCGCATCATCGAATGTTTTTTGCAGAGCCTTCTGCGCGGCTTCGGCGGCCTTGGCGGCAGCGGCAGCGGCAACATTGGGCGATTGGGTTGGATTTGCTGAGGTCACCGCCGAGGCCAGGGTCGCGGCGCTTGGCGTGGTAGGGGCACCGGAAATCAATCCCGCAATTTTATTGGCGGCATAGATGCCGAGTGCCGCTGGGTTTAGCAACAATGCTTGAGCGGTTGTCAACCTTGCCAGCCACCCGTCCGTCGCATCGTTTAACCGCACAATGTCGCTGACGGCACCCACCACGGCGCTCTTGAAACGAACCTCCAGCGTGGTGGAGAGCGCGATATACTCCTTGTCCAGATCGGCCATCTTCTGGATATTGTCCTGGGTAATGACACCGCCCATGCGATTCAACTCGTCCGTAGCCTGCTGAATACCGGCAGCACCGTGCTCAAAAGCTGGCCCCAGCGCTTCGGCGTTCTTGCCGAACGCTGCCGTAATGAGCGCGTTACGCTGTTCGGCGTTGGTCGCGTTCTCGATCAGATTGGCCATGGTCTTAAAATCAGTGACGAAGTCACCGCTGATCTTGACGTGATTGACGTCCAACCACTTGGCGAGTTGCCCGCTTCCGGTGGATGCCAATCCGAGATTCTTGGAGAAGCGCTCCATGGAACTGTTCATAGTATCGGTCGAGATGTGAACTTGCGTGCCCACATAGTCGAGTTCCTGTAGTTGCTTGGTGGTGATGCCAATCGTGTCAGCAGTATGCTGGAGCCCAGCGGTCTCGTGGACGATGCCCTCAATTGCTCCGGGCAGTTTCATTAGCTCGCCGATGCCGACACCGATACCTAGGCCGCCGAGCAAAGTCGTGAGGCCGCCGAGCGAAGCGAAAAGTCCAGCAGAGCTGTCCCCAGCGACCTTGTAGCGCGTGGCTGCCAGCGCAAGAAGGTCGTTCTGTTCCGCAAGCGTCACCAAGCCTTGAGCACGCGCTGCATTCAGCGTCTTCTCGGCATCCGCCATTTTCACCGCTGATCTATATTCCGCGTCGATCGATGTCCGCAGCTTGGTGAACGCCGCATCGACGCTGAGGGTCGAGCGCGTTGTCTGATCCGAGACGCCGGCAACGCCAGACAATCCGCCCTGAAGTAGGCGTAACTGTCCTGTTGCCTGATCAACGCCATCGGTCTTTGCGCTGATCGTGATATTTCGGATCACATCGGAGGTCATCGAAGCCAGGCTAGCCATGCTTCTGAGTCTCCCCCATGAATCCGGCTCCATCCCACGGCCTGTTGCCGTCTCCAGCCCCGCGGGCAGAAGTCGCCGCGGCGCCAGGCGTGTAGCGCGCCTGGTTCGTCAGCCGTAGCTTGGTCGCCTTGTCGGCTGCAGCACGACTCTCTCGGTCACGCATCTTCAACAGTCGCTCAAGCCGTTCTAGTCCCCCATCAGCAGCGATCCATGCCGGCTCGAATTCAGCGGCAAGCTTCGTCAACAGGTTCGCCGTCACAATATGCCGGCAGAAGTCGACCAACAGCAGTTTCAACGCTTGCGTCTTGAACAGCCCTGCAGTCTCGGTAGAGACGACGGCGCGCCAGGTAGTCGCCTCTGGTTCGGGCATGTCATCAGGTGGAGGTGGCCGTCCTGTTTTCAGCGGCATCACTACGCTTAGCGATGCTACCGATTTCCTGCCTCTTGCACCCATTAGTTCACTCCAAAAATGTCACGATCAAAACGCTTGGTGTTACGGTTTATGAAGCGAAGGCGAGCGACCGGTCCCCGGCGTTCACGCAAATATACCGTATACCCCATATCCCCCTTGGCACATGAAAGACAGGGCACGGGAGCAACTATGTGCCCCCGTGCCCAAGTCGCGCTTTGAGCAGGAAGGAGACCGCTCAAGGCTGCGTCTCTGACTGGCGAAGCCATGACCATCAATGCACCGTCGTTCCAGCTGGCCCCACGGCCAGGACGGCGAGCAAGAAGCGCTGCGCAATGTCGCTGTAGCTGTGTACGGCGGCGTTCTCCCATTCCGCAAGATCACCGTGCGGAGTGCCGTTATCAATCAAGGAACGCTGTTCGCCTTTCATGGCGGCAAGCGCAATCTCGGTGAGGCTCTCGACCGATTGCCCGCCATCCCATGCGAGTGCGATCACGGCTCGGGCTAGATTAGCTCCATAGTGCGAGCCACCTTCAAAGGAGGTCCTCATTTGCGACGCCTCTCGACCTCAGCTAGGAGCTCTGCTCGGGTCATAGGCCCAGTCTGTTGTGCCGAGTATGCAGCCCTAGCGTATTGCAGAGCCCGCCGTTCAAGGTCGGCGCGAATGCCGTGCGCCCAGTGCGCGTCAGTCATGGCAAACGCTGTCGTCTCGGCCGATCTGTAGGAGCGCTCGACAACGACGGCGCCGGGATTGCATGGCACCGCGACCGCAGAAACTTCATAAAGTTCCCACTTAGTGTACCGCTTAGGCCCGCGCGGATCGGCAGCGGACATTGGCACCGTTTCGATCGGATTGAAGCCCACGCTCCAGCCCGACAACGTGCCGCTTTTGATCAACCCGCATATCTCATCGGCAACGGCCGACGTTCCGGGCGGCGGAAATGTGATGGTCGCTTCCAGACGGCCGGACCTGACAGCAATGTCTGTGCAGCGCGCGATAGGCTTCGTCGTATCGTGGAAGGCGCATACAACGGGATTTTGTAGATACCCGTCGAGAATTGCTCCGGCAGGCTCTACGATCTCACCGGCGCGATCAACGCGGCCATCAGAGATGACGGCCTTGACCGTGCGCGAGTCAACCTGTCGGATTACGCCGGGCGACACGGTCTTGTGGAGTAACGCCGTGCCCTTGCCTCCACCGGTCGCGAATTTCACCGTCCGGGCGGGCGCGTTGGCGATCATGCCGAGATAGCTCATGTCTGCGTTCCTTCATAGGTAGCCGCACCGGCTGCAACGAGCGCAGCGGCTTCCGGAGGGAGAAGACGATAAGTGCCGCCGCTCGAAAGTCTGCGCGGATGGGACGACATATCGCTGCCGCCGCACGGCCGGAGCGGATAACCGATCGGACTTTCCATCACATAGTTCGCGCTTAAAGTGATCGCGACAAGCTCTTGCGGCGGGCTATCCAGCCATTCATGGACGCCGATAAAGACGGGATGATCCCCGTTGATTGTGCCGACGCGCACGCTGTTGCTCATAGCGTCACGTCCTTCTAGACGTAGCTTGCCGCGCCGGCAGCGACGAGCGCGGCGGCTTCGGGTTGGAGCAAACGATAGGTTCCGCCGCTCGCCAGTGTGTGCGGATAGGATGGGATCGAGCCGCCGACATTCGGTCTAGCGGGATAGCCGGGCGGGTTTTCCATCACGTAATCGGCGCTCAAGGTGATCGCGACGAGCTCTTGCGGTGCGCCACGAACGCCGGCGCCTATGTCCACCACGATCGGCGTGATGCCGACGATACCGATGCGAACGGGAAGCGAGGGCGCGGTCACGGCTGCGTCCTTTTCGATTTCGAGAGATCATCCGCATCATCTTCTGCGGCCGAAAGTCGAGGGTCGGCAGACAGATAATCGACCGCGCAATTTCCTGCGGCGATGCGCGCAATATCGGCCGGCAAATCGACGAGATCGCCAATCGTGAGAAGTTCACCGCTTGGTGCCTCATAGTTCGGGCGCGCTACTTGCATGCGCGAGAATCCTTCCGGCACCTTGGCCGGAAGCGCGGGCCGCTCGCGCTTTTTCACTTCCTTACGCGGTTTGAGCGGAGCCCAATCTTGCAGATAGACGCGACCAGTCGGCTCCGCTGGCCGAGCGGCACGCACGGATTGCGGCACTACAACAGCGATTGGCGCTGCCGGTGCCAAGACACTTCGATGCCAGGTGTCCAGAGATTCGCGCGTCAATAGTCCACCAAAATGAATTCGAGCAAAGAGCGCGGACGCATCCTGCTCGCCTAGCTCTCGGCCGGCGGCCTCGAAGCAGGCGATAGCCGCCTCATTGGCCACGATCGCGGCTTCGACCTTTTTGGCAAGAATGTCCGCTGCTGCTGCGAACGCCTTGCGGTGATGCTCGATGCGACCGCGACGGGCGAGGTTGCGCTGATCGGCAAGCTTGACCTGCAGTTCCGCAATCTGAAGGTTGCCCTTTTCGATCGCGCGATAAAGCACACGCTCACGCGCTTCGAGAGCGTCGAGCGCGACATCGTGATCATCGGCGAGAATCGCTTCGGCGCGACGCGTTGGGATTTCTCCAAGCTCGCGACGAAATTCCACCTGCTCTGCTTCGATGCTTCGGATAGCATCCTGCAGTCCATCAACGCCCGCCGCCGCGGCGCCGCCGTTGACCAATGCTTTGAACTTTTTCGCAAACATCGGGCGCTCCTCCACCACAGGAAATATGAGGCACCTTTTTGGACATTGGTATGGGGGGGTCATGTCCCGACATTTCATCGCCGGCCGAACGGCTTATGATGCGCTCAAGATGCTTGACGCTCGTGGGCATGTCGCGGTGAGGTTCAATCGAATCGTTTTCCCGGAAGGCCCGGAAGAGCAGCTCACGCGGCGTGCCGACGTATGATGGTGGCATTTCCGCTCGATCGCGATCATGTCGCCATGCGCTCCGCTCGTAGCGCGTGATCTCTCCCGCCAGCATAGCCGCGCGGCCCTGACAATATCGGGCAGCGTGTTCGCACAGCTCATCATTACGGCGAGCGCGCCGCTCATTGGACCACGCCAGGATGAGTGCACGATCGAGCGACCACTTATCGCCGGCCTTCGCGATGAAAAGTTCGATCCCATCCGCGAGCCATTCGCCATCGTCGCCGAGCGCACCTGATCGAGCCTGCTCAGCGATGCGACAGAGTCCGGCAGCAAACGAGTTCATCAAAACCCCGGCAAACTTGATTTAACTACTTGAAATTATTGAGTATCTTTGATTGTAATCAAACAGCCGAAAAACCGGTATACGTGAAATCCTGTGCGGTAATTCCCTTTTGCTGTGAGGAACTAACAAACCCCCTACCCCCTCTGGCATGGGCTCCGGCTGTCCTAGCGCTTCGTCCCAAGGGGGCCACTTGTGGCGAAGAGGGCCACATAATTAAGAGGCCCCCTTCGGGGTAGTTTGGCCCCCTTCGGGCAAAGAGAGCGTCCACCCGCCACTAAATTCGATCTTGGCGGCCTTCACATTCAGCTCTGCACGAGCGCGCTTTAAGGTCTTCTCCGCTATGCCAAGGGCATCGGCTTGATCGTTCACCTCACTGACCGGCACGGGGCCATCGGCGAGCACCTCTTGCAGAAAGTCCTTCGCCTCTGCGCGGGCATTTCGCACCTCGCCACTATCAGAGGCCAAAGCGGCGTCGGCCGTCATCGTGACGGGCATTGCCTCCCACTTCACGCAAGAGGCGACTATCCCCTTGCCGGGTTCCCCGACGATAGTTTGCACAAGCCGGAAGGCGAGACCCTGAGGCGGTGCGGCAAGATTGTTTTTCGCGTGTAGGAATAGCCGTCTGTCCTTGTCGTCTGCGTCCTCGATGACAGCGAAGGCGGCGCGCGGGGCACCGACAAAGGCAATCGATCCGATGAACTTGTGCAGCGCCCTGGTGGTGGTGTTGCCCGCTCCGGCCTTGCTGAAATGGGTGATCGAGAGAACGGCAACGCGCATCCGCTCGGCCATCTCGCCGATGGGCTCCAACACGCCGCGGACCTCGGCATTCTTGTGGCTGTCGGTCTTGCCCAAATACGAGCTGATAGGATCGACCGTGACCAAGGCCACGTCGCCTGTCTCAACGATCTTTCTTTCGAGGAGATCGAGATCGGCCTGAAGGTTGAAGGCACGTCGCCCCTTGCCGTCCTCGGAGCGCACGGCGGTGATGATATGGATCTTGGAGAGATCAGCCCCGGCAGCCATGAGCCGCGGCACGATGGTGTCGGCTTCGCCATCCTCGGCCGAGAGAATGATGACGCTGCCGAGTGGAGCCTGGCCTTCCCCGCACGGCCATGCACCGCCCGTGGTTATCGCCCCGATGATCGCAATGGACAGTTGGCTCTTGCCCGTACCGGGCTCGCCAGCAATGCAAGTATGCTTTCCGCGAGCGATGCGTCCCGGCCAAAGCCATTCGACCGGCTCGGGCTCAATATCTGAGGCGCACCGGGAAATGAGCGCTCGGCCCTTGCGTTCTCCGGCGAACGGTTCCCCGTCATCTATACTAGGCCTTGTCCAAACCTTGTCGGCAGCCTCGCGCGCATTCACGCCAGCGCAATGCGCGTCGTTCCAATCATGCAACATCGGCTAATTCCTTCGGATGGGAGATGCGAGCCTCGCGGCCGGCAGAGATCCAGCGCTCTACACAAACGCGCGCCGCTTTCAGGCCAGTGGCATCGCTGTCGGCGAAGACGGTCAAGCTCTCGATTCCGGTGAGCACAGGAAACCGATCGATGCCACCGGCGCTTGTTGCGGCCCACACCGGACGCCAGCCACTCAGCATGACGGCAAGCGCGTCCTCGATGCCTTCGGCAATGCCGAGGCCGAGCGTCACTTCATCATCGGGGATGAGACGGATCACGCCTACGCGCCCCAACATCTTCCTTGAAATCTTGGTGGCGTCCTTGGCGAGGAATGTGCGGTGAATACCGGTCGGCACGTTCGAGCTCGGGTCGGTCATCAGCCCGACGATCATGTGCTCGTGCTGGTGCCAGCGAAGCGCATGGTCGAGATCAAAGGTGCCGATGTGCAGTCCTCGGCGTTCGGTGAAATACCGTAGGCCGGGAGTATCCTTGAGCGGAACTGTCTCGCGCCAGATGCGGAGCGCGAAGCCGATGCGCTTCTTGGTGTCGTCGTCAGTTTTGGGAGATAGGATCGTACCGGGGGGCGTTGCTTCGGCTGTCCTGGGGCAACGTGGGAGCTCGGTTTCGAGCAGTCCCTGCCTTTGCAGCTCAATCTTCACGTTTTGCCATGTGCAGCCGGCAAAACAGTGAACATCGATGCCGTCGAGCTTGGTGGCATCGTCCCTGATCTTGAGCGATGGTTCGCGGTCAGCATGCGCCGGGCACCGTGCGACGCCATAGGAGCCGCACCAGCGTCCGCCGAGCGTCACGGTGAGAGAGCGGGCGCCGGTCATGCCGCTTTCCTCGATACCGCAACGACGATCTCGTCCAACTTGGAGAGTTGCTTTTTGGTGAGGAACTGCCGGCCGCGAATGCCGCGGAGGAAACCTTCTTGCCAAGCGTCAAGGATGCCGTCGCCGTGATCGAAGGCGAAGGCGATCATCTCCTCGATGTTGTCGGGCGGGCGCTTCGGTAGGAGAATCTGCCCCCATGTCATTCCGGCCTGCCGCACCAGCCGGTCGGCCAGGGCCGCAGCCGCAGCGCGCTCGCCATCGTGATCGGAGCCAAACATGCCGCAGATGCGGGCGAGCTTGTCTGCGATGCCAGGATCAAGCAGCGCCGTCATGCCGAGCATCCGCCGTTACGGTTTTTAAGTGGCGCACAACGCGCCGACCGTGATGCGTTACGGCTAGTAGGTGGGACGTGATTTCCCACCTGGGCACCGTTACGACTGTCAAACCTCGTGTCGGCGCGACATTCGCTAGACGTAACGCGCTTTCGGTATGCCCGCTGTTTGCAAGCAATAGAGCAGAACCGCGCGTCGGTTCGGGATGGCTCGAAGGTCTCCGCGCACGAATCACAGACTTTTGTCCCGCGCGCGTGCCGACGATATGACCGAGCTGCAGCCGACACCGCCTTAATCCGACAGGCGCTAGAGCAGAGCGTCCGTCCTCTCTGAACACGGTCCATTTGATTGTGGACGGGCCGACCGCATCCTTCACACTCTTTGGCACCGCGATACCAGCGCCCACCTTTACATTGCTCACAGAGAGGAGCCACGGTGTGGCTCCATCCGAACAATGCGTAGTGTGTCATGCGAAAGCGCCAGACAGGCTCGCCGGGCGCAAGCGCTCGTCCGCATTTCGCACAGTGGGAAGCCGTCGCCGCAGCGTTACGGATGTCGCGGTGGTGACGGCGCGCGTCGCTGTCAGCCGTAGCGCCCGTCAATGCGCTGATGTGGGCGGCGCATTCCTCGCGAACGTCGCTCATGCCGCCTCCTTATCAGAGGTGAGCAGCCCGAGACGGCGGGCCTCGGTTTCGATTTGCTCTAAGGCAGCGCGGAACGCGGGAAGCTTGGTGATGGGGAGCGTGACCGGCACGCCGGCTGGAAAGAAGCAGTTGCCGATGACGGCAGTCGCCTCTCTCAGCTCAAGGCGGTAGTCGCCTCTCCAGCACTTGATTGCCACGCGGACCTGAGCGCTAGCGCTCTTGGTGATGACGGCAACTTGCGTCGCGTGCCCGTTGAGCTTATCTTTCTGGTTGCCAGTCTTTAAAGGTCGTTTCGCCCGGTAGCCGCTCCCCAAGAGCGGTGCCGGGTTTTCGCTTTCAGGCGGCGCGTGCATCGGGCGCCCCCTGTCTCGGCTTGGCGCCGTCGCGCTCAGCGATCCGAGCGGTCTGCCAGTCCTGAACTTCCGACTCGATCCAGCCAACCGCGCGAGGCGACAAGCGTACCTGCACCGGAAACGTCCCTTTGCCGACCATCTCGTAAATGGTCGCACGCGGCAGTCCGGTCACGCGCTGCACGTCAGCGATACGGAGAAAAGTCTGCGTCATTTTCCGAACCTCCATTCCGGCACGGTCACGCCGGATAAGTTCGGAGTATGAGGGGCAGCGGCTGCGCCATCCTAATTCGGCAATTCGGCGAACTGAAAATAGCCGCCTAATTATTCGGCCGAATTATTCTGACGTGGTCCACGCGGACCGCGCTTAGATTTCCAGCCCTGCTTTCTAAGGGCGGCGCGTATCCGGTCCCGCGTAGCGCCAGGAACTGACCTTCTTATGTTAGCGCATGCCTGGGTCATGGTCAGATTTCGACCTTCCCCGGCCCAAAGTTCAAGCACCTTTTCCTTCAATTTTGATTCGGAAACAGGCTTCGGTGATGAGGCGAATTCTGTCACCAAATCAACGGTCACTTGTCGCAGCACAGTCCGTTCATCAACGGTTGCGGTGCTGTCATCGAAATTCGGAGTTAGGAGCTGCCAGCGCTCCGCACGAACCTTCTGCGGTTTGCCCTTAAGCTCTTTTCCCGCTTCAATACCGCTGGCGATGACGCGACCGTCTTTCAACGCGGTGATCACGTTTGATTGCAATCGGTGCGCGACATCGTCAAAGGCAGTGAACACTAGCTCGCCGTGGAAGCGAGGAGGAAAGCCGCCAAATGTGGAAACCTGCGCTGGCGCGTTGCGCGTCAACTCCAGCAAGCTGGCAATCCACGCCTGTTCAATTTCCCTATTGTCTAGGAGCTGGTGCGCATGGTTCAGGGGAAGCGGATTGATCGGTGCTCGCGCCCAGTCATCGCGCAAGTTTGAGATCCTAGCTCGAAGCGCCGCCTTAAACTCAGCAGCGGCAAGTCTCCCTTCCTGCTGTTCGAAGCGCGCCTGTAGCTCCTTGACCTGCGCGATCCGTTCTTTGCGAGTGCTGGTCATCGGCGTCCACCGAGCGCAACAATGTCGCCAATCGATCTCGGGCTCGCGCAATAGTTTGCCCATGCCGTCATCAGCCGGCGCCGCTTTTCGAGCGCGTCGCCGCGTCGATAGGCGGCCTCGGCTTTGTCTTTGATCCGATGCGCCAGGGCGTGCTCGATAACCTCTCGGGCATAGTTGGTGCGGTCGCCTGCCCAGTCGCGAAAGGTCGAGCGGAAGCCATGCACGGTCAGGCCATCATCCCGCATGCCACGCAGCAGCTCCAACATCGCCATGTTGCTCAGCGGCGCCTTGGCCCGCGCGCCGGGGAAGATGTAGCCGCCACGCTCGCGCGGGAGACTATCGAGGATCGCCAGGGCCCGCTTGCTCAGCGGAACCTCGTGCTCCTTTCCGCCCTTCATGCGCTCGGCGGGAACGGTCCAGACCGCCGCCTTCATGTCGATCTCGGACCACTTGGCGCCGATGATCTCTGACGTCCGCCCAGCGGCCAAGATAGTGAGCTCCAGCGCGCGCGCTGAAATGCTGTCACGCTTGCGGAGCTCGACCATGAAAGCAGGGAGCTCGGCGAACGGCATGGCCGGATGATGCCGCACGCGCTTGCTGGCGCCCTGGCTCGGCAACGGCATGCCGTCGCGCACCCACTGGACTATGCGCTCGATGCGCTGCTTAACCCGCCTCGCCGTCTCGGGCTTCCGGGTCCAGATCGAGCCAAGCGCCTCGGTGATGAGCGCACCGTCAATCGCAGAGACGGGTCGGCTCCCCAATGTCGGGTAGGCGTACGTTCGCAGCGTGCTTTTCCACTGCTCCCGATGCTTCTCGTTTTTCCATGAGAGCTCGTGCAGCTTGATAAAGCGCTCTGCCGCGTCCTTGAACGTCATGTTCTCGATTGTTTCAGCTCTGGCCTCGTCCCGCTTCTTGCGGCGCACCTCGATTGGATCTTCACCGTCGAGGAGAAGCTGGCGCGCTTGTCGTGCTCGTTCGCGCGCTTCCGCCAGAGAGACCGTGTGCAAGGCACCGAGACCCATCTGACGGGCTCGCCCGTGCCGGGTATATCGGAACAGCCAAGCCTTCGTTGCCGTCTGTGAGACTTGTAGCCAGAGCCCTAGGCCATCACAGTAGCGGCCAGGCGTCTTGAGCCTCGTCACCTTTATCGCTGAAAGCTTGTTGGCTTCGCGCAATGCCGTCCCACCGCTCAACCCACAAATCAATTGTGGATTGTGCTGGAACGCTTCGGACGTGTCTAGACGATACGATGGCGGGAAATTGCGGAATCAACAGGCTTCTCGGAACCTATCGGACGCTGCCGCACTCTATATATGCGGTCTCCCCCTCCGCCAAGCTACGCCCTTCGGGCTTCGGGACCGCGCGCATCTATTCGGGGCGCTGTCGTTCCCTACTTATCGCTCCGAATCTTCCTGGTCGGGCTCGCCGGGCTCGATCTCCTCGGGGTACACCTTTTCAGTGAGTTTCTCGAGCTCGTCGTCCAATTGGAAAATCATATTGGCGATGGCGCCGCCGTCGTCGCTGTCCTCGTGGAGGAAGAGGATGGCAAGTCCGGCAACTCTGAGCTTGATCCTGATGTCCGAGATCTGATGGGCGATCTCCAAGGTCTCCGCTGTCCGCTTCATACCCGCCGTCCCTGGGCATCTTGCTCAGGGCATATTGGCGGGCGGCGGACCGAAGCAGCGCGAGCAGAGTGTCGCAGCGACGAATTGCACTTTAGGAGGGCGGGGCGCTGGCTTTCGGGCCGGCCTTCTCGCCCGCTATTTCAGGATGCAGTCGGCCCAGTAGCTGTCGCCAAAGTGGCAATGGTTCCGGTAGGTCTGAAATAGGACAAGGCCCACGACGAGCAGGATCAACAAGCCGATCAATCGCATGCGCTTCACCTGGAGGGCCGCGAAAACCCACTCCTTAACCAGAGAACTCCTTTGGGCCGCTTTTGGGTCCTTTTGGATAATTCCAGAAGGGCCAGTCAGCACGGGCCAGCCCTCATTTGCTCCCTGAGCAGCAAATCGTCACTGCGACACTCTGCTCGCCACGCATGGGGGCGCCGAACGGGCAAAATGCCGGAAGGAACTCGATGGCGCGGGATGGCGGGTATGAAGCGGACAGCAGAGACACTCGAGATCGCCGATCAGCTTGTCGATATCAGGATCAAGCTCAGAATTGCGGCGATGGCCGTCCTCGGCCTCGACGAGGCTAACGATGACGGCGGCGCCATCGCCAATATGATTTTCGATTTGGAGGGCGAGCTCGAGAAGGTCACCGAAAAGGTGTACAATTATAAAAATGGGGCCGACGAACCCGCTGAGAATGGTTCGGGCGACGAGCCCAAAGGGCAACGACTGTTCGGCGCCATCTTCCCATTTCGCTAGAGCATGATCCGGAAAGTGGGAACCGGTTTTCCGAAAAGATCATGCTCAAACAAAAAGCGAGGACCGCGCGGTCTCTCGCTTGAGCGACCCCCGGGACTTAGGGCGGCCCGCACTCGATGAATTTGCCGGGATTGCTTACGACCAACGCTCTCCGAATCTTGCTTTCGCTGCCACAAATTTTGCTGGAAACGTTGCCGGAAACCCAACAACAGGCCGCTTTATCCGGCTCCGCCGGCGCGTTGGTTTTTTTGCTGCAGGAGCAGCTCCATTTCAGAGTTGCTTCCCACTTTTTCTCCACCACAGTTTTGTTCGCCTCGCAGCTCGCACGATCCTCAAAATCCAGGCAATACCCTTGATCGTTGCACAGTTGACAACTTCCTCCTCCGTGCTTCTTGACCTGTATGACGGGATTGCCGATGAGTTTTTGCAGGCTGAGGGGAACCACTCCGTACTCGGCTGGTCCGGCCAAGCCTGGGCTCGAAGACGCCATAAGCAGGTAAGTGGCCATCAGAGTGACGGCGAGACAAACGGCGAGGGAGACCCCTCGTGCACAAGGAGAGTGACTCACATTGGCCTCCTTTGGGTCCCGGTACATGGATACCGTGCGCTCGACCCGGCGAGCCGCGCATCGGCCAAATGTCTGATAGCTCCTGAGGAGCTTTTTTCGCCGGGCGCAACCCTACACCTCGCCCCGTCCCGGCGATATGACAATTGCGACTTTGAGCGTTGAGGGCCCCGCAACGAACCCCCGCAAAATTTCCTCAAAGGTTCGGCATGGGCTCCACGAACAGGATATTGAGGTCGCCCTCTGGGACGTAGTCGTCCGCCGACAGCGTGAAGGTGGTGGGCCCGGCGCGCTTGATGCCTTTGGCGCAGAGCGAGATGAGGGCCTTGTCGGAAGGCTTCTCCACCGTCAGCCCGAATTTCTGGATCGGCCCGAGCCAGTTGCCGGCGGTCGTCAGCACATATTTCAGCTCGGTGCCGGCGAGGATGTCTTGCGAGCTTTGCTTCAGCGCGGCTCCCGCGGTGTTGATGAAGTCCTGGTCCATGCAAAACAGCTTGCGCGTCTCGGACGATTCCAGATCGTCCTTGGCGAAGAAGAAGCGCCGCGGCACCGGCTTATAGCGATGGGTCACCTCGATGGTGCGTCCGGCCGGGAAGGTCTGGAACCAGTAGAAGGTGATGTGCGTGTCCCAGTGCGTGTTGGCGCTCGGCTTGTCCCCGGCGCCGAAGGTCGTGTTCCAGTCGATCACGCCATAGCGTTCGAGCTCTTGCCTGGCGTCCTGCGGCAAGTCGTCGAGGCGGGCGTTGAGCGCACTCCCCGCCCCTTCGCCGGGAGCGAGCATCGTCAGCGGAATGTCGTAGCGCTTCAGAACGTCGGTGACGTCGGCACCGAAGCGAGTCGCCTTGATCTCGACCGAGGGCTCGACGGGCTTCCCCTCCACCGTCACGTGGAAATCCATGACATTTACGGGATCACGGCCTTCGAGGTCGTAGTTGCCCTCCTCGCCGATAATGATCACGGGAAGCGGGAAGGCGACCAGCGTCGCGATGTCGTGGTCGGCCCTGTTGTGGAAGTGATAGGTGACGCGGACCTCCTCGCGACTCAAGTAAAGGTCCTCGGACTCCATGCTGATATTGGGATTGTAGGTGAGCGTGAGGCCGCCGGCATCGAGGCTCGCGGTGGAGTCGTTGGCGAGCGCCGCGGCGCAGTGAAGGAAGGCGGTGAGAGCGGCCAACGCTCCGAGCCTGATCACACGGCTGGAGCGGCCGCGCGCACTCCGCCCGCTCCGCTGACACGCAAGACCTGGCGCCGCGCCGCCGCGCGCTAAGACTTGCTCAAACCCGGAATGAACGGGTCCCATCGTGTCTCCCTATTTCAAGGGAGGAAGGGCCTGCGGTTGGGTCATAACGACTTGATTATGGTGGAAGCAGCCCCCGAGCGCCACACACGCGGCGAGGACCGCCAAAGTGGCGATCATACGCAAACGCATTACTTACCCCCTCGTACTCGTACGCGTACACGTACCAAACACTTAGCCCTCTATTGGAACCACATTTCCAGGCGCAGTTGGTGACGAAATTGCCACAGTGCCGGGGACCGTTTCGCATAAATCCGTGGGGCCTTACAGGATCCGGCAGCGTCCCTGCGCCCCGCAAAAAATTGCCGCGCGTCTACCATTCGTTAACCATATCGGGGTGCAATTGGGGCTCCAGCAAACAGCCCCACGCCCCCTGTGCCAGAGAACCGATTCCTTCAATCATTTTGCGCGGTTGCGGCCAGTGCCGTGCTGGTTTGCGGCACCATGGTGTTTCTTGCGGTGACCGCGCAGTGGGGTCGTCCAGGCAGCGAGGTCGAAATGTCCGCGCCCGCCCAAGCGCCCCTGGCTTCGCTCTCGACCCTCAAAAAGGCCGGGCCGATCGCCGAACCTCCGGCCGAGCTGCCGACAGCGGCGATTTCGGGCGCGTCGGATCAGGCCGACTTCGATGACACCGCCTCGATCGCCGAGCCGCCGCAAGACGAAAGCCCAAGCGCGAACATCGAGCCGGCTCAGCCGGCACCGGAAAACGATGCGGAGCTCGCCACACGCGACACGCCCCTGAACTCTGAACGTGCCGATGCGCATCCGGAGAAGGCTGCTCCAGATCCGGGCCCCGGCAATGACACATCGCTGTCGGCACGCGATACCGATGAGGAGGGCTCGCCACAGGTCGAGATCGCCGAGCCTCCGCAACCGGCAAGCCCTATCGTCGGCAACGCGAGCGTGGCGGCGAGCAGCGAGCAACTGACACCGGAAGCGGCGGCGCCGGCAGCCACATTCCACGCAGCTGAGGCGAAGATCGTCGAGCCGTCCCCACCGGCAAGCCCCGTTGCCAACATTGCGAGCGTGGTTGCGGGCATCGAGCAAGCAGCGACAAAAGCAGCAATGAAGCCGCCCGCGCCAAAGCTCGCTGAGGCGAAGATCACCAAGCCCTCGCAGCCGGCAGGCCCCGTCACCAGCAGCATAGGCAAGGCTGCGAGAGTCGAGCCGGCAGCGGCACAAGGGGAAACGCCATCAGGTGCGCCCAAGGCCGGCAAAGACACGCCCCGTCCCAAGCAGGCCGCGCGTTCCACTCCGCCGCAAGAGGATGTGTCTCAACCGCGCGGCACGAGCCCTTGGAAGCCCATGGCGCTTGCGCCGAACGACAAGCCTTCGGCGCCGAGCCCTCGGCTAAGCGGCAACTATAGTGCGAAGGTCTGGTCGGCCCTCGCCCGGAATAAGCCCAAGGCAGGTCAACGCGGCAGCACGACGGTGATTTTCGCCATCGGCGACAGCGGCGGGCTTCGTTTCGTGCGCGTCGGCCGCTCGAGCGGCAACCCGCGGCTCGATCAGCTGGCGCTCGCAACCGTCCGCAATGCGGCGCCCTACCCTGCTCCGCCTGGCGGCGCGCAGTCCTTCACGATCAGGATCGATTTCCACTAGAGCGATCGGTGAGAGTCGGCATTCGCAGCCAATGGGCGCGGAGGCAGGTCCGCCGCGTTTATGTCCGCTGCGGTGTGGCCGGGCGCGAGGCGGCATTGCCCGATCGCGGCCCACCCACGAGCCAGGACGTTCGTTGCACCGCCTCCTGACGCACGGGGACGGTCAATTCATTGGAATAATGGGTGTTTCTCGAACGCGGCTCGGCTGCCACTTGGGCTGCGGTCCAGGCCTCGGGCCGGCTCAACTGTGCCGGCAGAAGCGTGAAGGCATCGCCCACGGCCTCCTCGATCTGGCCCTGCGTGAGATTGCGCGCCTCTCGCAGGCTCGCGCCGCAAAGATTGGCGCCAGCGAGCTTGGCGCCCGCGAAATCGGCGCCATCAAGCAGCGCCTCGCAGAGATTAGCAGCAATCAGATTGGCGCCGTCGAGCCGAGCATCACTCAGATCGGCGTCCCAAAGATCAGCCTCGGTCAGATTGGCGCCCGTGAGCGTGGCGAAACGCAGCGAGGCGTGCCTGAGCCGCGCGGACGCAAGGTTGATGGGCCCGCCGCTGATCGGCCCCATCTGGCGCTCGCCGACGCTGAGAGCGATGCCGGTCAAGTTTGGGCTGAGGGAAGGATTTTGCGCGCGCCATTCATTCCACGACCGAGGGCCGCGGCGCAACGCTTCGACATGTTGGGACTCTGCGGACACGACGCACGCAACTGACGAGAAACGCGACTCACACAAACGCTACAAGACGATACGCAACGAGAACCGAAACGCAACGAAGAGTTCACCCTAATGCAAACGCCGAGTTACCGGCAAGCGCCCGCCGGTTGATACCCACACCTCTTTCACCTGTCGAGCGACCGCCCGCCCGCTTCCCCCAAAAAGCGAAGAGCCGCCCGGAGGCGGCTCACGCAATTGAACAAAATCGATGGCCAAGCAAGCGACGCGGCCGCTAGGCCCCGGTCAGCCGCCGATGCGCGCGGTGCCGGAGTGGCCGTCGTTGCGCAGCCATTGCACGGTCGCTCCGTTGCGCGTCAGCTTGTAGCAATAGGTCTTGCCGTCCATCCAGCTCGACCATTGCTGGCAGAGCTGGTCGTCGGCGACCCACCACTTGCCGGTGTCGGAGGCGCCGTCGCCCCGCGAGAAGCTCGCCGCGACCGTGCTCATCTTCCCGGACATGTGGCCATTGGCGGCATAGCGGATCGGCAGCTCGAACCCCGAGACTTTGAGATAGACGGTCTTGCCGCTGATGGCCATGCGCAGCTCATCCCCGGCCAGCGTGGTCGGATCGGCAAGAGAGGCGGTCGCCGGGAGTGCGAGCCCCGCGGCCAATACAAATGCTCCGATTTTCATCGCTTCCCCTTCTTCTTGTCTTGGAATGGCAGTTTTGGAACTGACACATGAGACCACGATAGCGCCAGGCAAACGAGGTCAATTTGGGGCTAACCCAAGGGAATCCCGTGACAAAGTTAAGGTGATTTGGGACCGGCGCGGGTCAGCCTTTGGCCTGCCGCTTCGCCCGCGCGCTCGCCGCCATGCGCTGGCGCCTGCGCATCGCCACTACGTTGATCACCTCGACGGCGGCGGCAAAGGCCATGGCGAAATAGATGTAGCCGCGCGGAATGTGGAAATGGAAGCCGTCGGCGATCAGCGCCGCCCCGATCAGGAGCAGGAAGGAGAGCGCGAGCATCTTCGTCGTCGGATGGCGCTCGATGAAGGCGGCCACCGGCTCGGAGGCGAAATACATGACGAGGATGGCGACCGCCACCGCCGCGATCATCACCCCGACATGCTCGGCCATGCCGACCGCCGTGATGATCGAATCGATGGAGAAGATGAGATCGATGACGGCGATCTGGAGAATGGCGGAGACCATAGTGTCGGCGACGGACGCCTCCCTATCCTCCTCCTCGCCTTCGATGTCCTGATGCATCTCGCGCGTGCCCTTGACCAGGAGGAACAGGCCGCCGGCGATGAGGATGAGATCGCGCCAGGAGAAATCGTAGCCCGCGAAGCTGAAGATCGGCGTCGTGAGATGAATGATATAGGCGATGCCCCCCAGCATGATGATGCGGAAGATGAGCGCCAGCGACAACCCGACGCGACGCGCCATCAGCCGCTGCTCATGGTGCATACGCGATACCATCAGCGAGATGAAGACGACGTTGTCGATGCCGAGCACCACCTCCATGGCGTTCAAGGTAATGAAGCTCGCCCAGATATGCGGGTCGGTCAGCCAGTCGATGACCATCATGCGCTTGGCGTTCGGATGAAGGTGGAGGGTCTGTTCAGAGGTTCCGCCGGAGCTAATAGCTTAGCGGTAAATCGAGGTCCATCGTCAATGCAGCACTCATCGCTCTTGGGCGTCGCGCAGCGAGCGCAACAGACCGACGCTCGCAAAATAGGCACAAGTGACGATGAGCAGAACCTGAACCCAAAAGGGCGAAGGGAATGGATTGG
Source organism: Methyloceanibacter sp. (assembly GCA_041500805.1). Taxonomy (GTDB): domain Bacteria; phylum Pseudomonadota; class Alphaproteobacteria; order Rhizobiales; family Methyloligellaceae; genus Methyloceanibacter. Next base: position 62,248 of record JBGQMX010000001.1, on the reverse strand, counting down.
CGATCGCCACGGAAGCGGCCCCCGCCCAGACAAGGGTGAGGAGACAGGTGAGCGGACGGAGGCGCGCCACGCGAAACGGATGCACCGAGAGGATCGGCACGAAGGTGAGAAGGACTAGAATGAGGACGATGGCAAGCGAGACGAAAGGCGGAAGCCCAAGCGCGAACAGATAAAGCAGGACGATATTCCAAACCGCCGGGAAGCCGACGAAATAGCCATCCTCCGTCTTGCTGTTGAGATCGGCCACGTGGAACAGGCTCGACAGCAAGATGGCGATCGCCGCCGGCAGACGGAAGGCCGCAGGCAACAGGTCGGCCTCGGTCAGCGCGTAAGCGGGAATTGCCACATAGGTCAGATAGTCGACGATCAGGTCGAGGCGCTCGCCGCTGAAGCGCGGCAGGACGGTCTTGATCTCGACGCGGCGCGCCAGCGGACCGTCGATCGCATCGACCAGGAGGGCAAGCCCTAGCCAGGCGAACATCGTTCGCCAGTCGCCCGCATGCGCAGCACGCAGCGCAAGGAGTGCAAACACCGCGCCCGTCGCCGTCAGGAGATGCACCGAAGCGGCGCCAAGACGCGCGATCAAAACCGGTTCTCACTTTTCCGGATCATGCTCTAGAAGCGGCGCTTGACCTTCCCGAGCACGGTGACGTCTTCATATTCCTCGAAGGTCGGTCCCTGCTGCAGCTGCAATTGCTCCTGCTCCTGGCCATAGAGCAACTCGAGGCCGAAATCGAGCTTCGGCAGGATGCTGTAGCCGAACAGCTTGACGCCCTTGCTGGCGGTGCTCGCATCCGCAGGGGCGTTAGGATTGCCGACCTGAAGAGCAGGCGCCTTGGACGGCGGCGCGGCTTCCGTGACCTCCGCGGGCGGGGCTTCCGGGGCCTGCTGGAAGGCAAGCGCGGGACCCGCGCCAATCGAAAGCGCGGCCATCACTCCAGCAATGGCGAAAGGTCTCCGCATGTGTGCTCCGCCCCCTTAAAATGGCGATACGGATGAGGCAATGCAAGCGTGTCCGAAGCTAGGTTAACACCATGTTACGATAAAGGAATTTCTGACTCTTTGCGACCGCTGTGGCGGCAGGGCAACAGACGATTCGGAGCGAATCCCATGCTTGGCCGAAGCAAAAATGAAGCCGCCCCCAAGGGGGCGGCTCGCTCGGCTCCCGGGAAGGGGGAGCTTTTGCTAAAAGTAAATGCGTCCGCCCGCATAGAAGAGGTCGAAGTTATCAAGGCTCAGCGGGACGTGACTCTGATTTTTGTCGATCAGACTGACGTCAGGCTCGAAGTGCTCGTAGACAAAATAGAGATGCATGGCGGCCGCATCGAGCTGCTGATCGAGCGCCAGAAACCAAGTGTTGACGTCCGAGCCGGTGATCTGGGTTTGATTAGGCACGCTCGCAAAGGTATTTGCCTTAAGCAACATGTTTGGCCCAACGCCGCCGAGCTTGCCAGCTTGGCAGCACGCGATCACGCCGTTGGCGACACCGCTATTGCCTGGAGCGAAGCCGTCATTCACGTCGGAGAAGCCGCCCCAAAAGGCCGTCTCACCAAACTTATCGAGCCCGAACAACGTCAATTTCCGCTGAATGCCACCTTGGACATCCCAGGCAGTCATCTGGGGAGGGCCTTCGCCATTGAAAGCGCCTTTGACGTTCGAATCGCTTGAGTCGGAGACGCTCCAGACACCCATGACGAATAGGCCCGTTGGCTTGTGCTTGACAGCCGCCGAGCCCGCCCATTCATCTAACTCACGCCTGAATCCTGCGTCGCCACCCGCGCCAGCCTGCAGACGCTCGTCGGTAAATTTCTCGTAGCCAGCGCTTGCGGCCACGGCCCAGGTGTCGGCAAAGGTATTCTTGTAGCGCAGAGCCGTGCTCCATATGTCGTCCTCGAACGAACCCCCTGAGACGCTGAACCCATTCCAGGTCGGCGACCAATAGGATACACCGTTGCGGCGGATGGAGCAGTTGAACTGGTCAGAAGAGCTGTAGCAGCGGGCGATATTGGACCAAGTCAGGCTCGAAAGCCCCTCGGCGTTGTTGAAACCTTTCGGCCGCAACCGGAAGCTGTCGTTCATGCGAAAGTCTGGAACCAAGGTGTCCGAAAGACCCCCACCTTCTCCGGGCTCCGCAGAAATATACTCCATCGTGTCTTTAGTAATGTCGTATTTGGGGGTGGCGGTCAGTCCCAACCGCACCTCGCCCCACGTCTTACTGTTGACGTAGATGTGGGACCAGCGCGTATTCAGGTTCCCGAGAGAATCTTGTTGGTTGTCGTCGTTCCACTGGTTCAGCTGCGAAGAAGCCGCGACCCTAACCTCCTCTTCCACCCGGAAGCCGGCCGTCCAGTCGCCGCCGATCTTGGCCGAGCCCCTGAAGCCGAAGCGGGTGGATTCCATGTAGTTGTTGACCGTGTAGGTGTTTTGCTCCGCACCGTCGTCCCAACTCAGAACGGCATAGTTGACTTTGCCGTAAACCTGCACGGAGACCTTCTTGTTCCCCTTGCGCACCGTGGTGGCTTCCAGCTCAGCCACACGCTCTTCGAGATCGGCGCAACAATCCCCGCCGAGATCGGCTGCTCTAACAGGCTTTTGGACGAAGGCTACCGCCCCCACAGTGCCCACAATGACAGCGAGCACGAGGCGACTGGCAGCCCCTTGAAATCCCCCGATCATGACCCCTCTCCACTCTGTTTGGATGACTTTTTTTCTAACCACTATCTTTGTTCAAAGATTCCGATTTGCCCCCGTTTATTTCGCGTTTGAAACCCCGGTTGCTGTGCAACTTCGGCTCGCCTACCGTTCTATTTGGTGGGCAATGACGTTCTCGTGACAAACCCACGACAAAAGGGTTTTTCACTCCTCTGTTGCGCTTCTGCCACGATAGAGCGAGCTGCATCAGCTCCAGCTTGCACTTGGATTGGGCGACCTGCCGGCTCTAGGCAGGGCGCAAATGGCGCTGTTGTTCATCCTGATCGGTGGAGTCGCCAAAAAAAGGCCGCCTTGGGGCGGCTCTAAGGAGCGTTTGGGATTTCTGTTCAGGTCAAGCCGGTGCCTGGCTTCGTCTTTACTGCCGCGACTGCCGCGTCGGTTTCAGAAATAGATTCGGGCGCCCGTGTAGAAGAGATCGAAGTCATCCAAGGGCGCAGCCACGGGATTGAGATTTCTGTCGATCAAACTGACATCGGCCGTCAAATGCTGATAGACCGCGTAGACGTGCATGCCCGATTTTTCAAGCTCCTGATCAAAGGCGAGGGACCAGCGATTAACGTTGGAGCCGATGATTTGGGTTGGAATGGCGACACCCGGAATGGTGTTCGCGCTGAGTATGCCATTGGCCGGAACGCCCCCTAGCTTGGTGGATCCCGGGTTGTCAAAGACGAGCTCGCCGACCTTGACGGCACTGCTACCCTCTGCAAAACCATCATTGATATTAGAGTAACCGCCCCACAAGGACGTCTCACCGAGCTGATCCAATCCGAACCAAGATATTTTGCGCTGGATACCGGCCTGGACATCCCAGGCGTTCATCTCGGGTGGTCTTTGGTGGTTGTAGAGGCCAATCGCGTTGGTATCGCCAGTGTCGGAAAAGCTCCAGGCGGTGAAGGCAAAGAGGCCGGTCGGCTTGTGCTTGATGGACGCCGAACCTGCCCATTCGTCGAAGTTGCGTCGGAAGCCGGCCAATCCGCCGCCACCATTGAGCAAGCGCTCGTCGCGGATATTCGCGTAGCCGATGCCGGCGCCTACCTCGAAGGCTTCGCCCCACTCTTTCGTATACCTCACGGCAGTGCCCCACTCGTCGTCCGAGAACCAGCCGACTGAGGCGCTGAAGCCCTGCCAGTTGGGCGACCAATAGGCGACACCGTTCTTGCGCGTCGAGCAGACGAAGGCATTGCTAGAACTGAAGCACCGCGAGATATCTTGCCATTTGATCTTCGCCAGACCCTCGGCATTATCAAAACCCTTGGGCCGCAGGAAGAAGCCCTGCATCATCCGGTTGTCGGAGTGCATGGTGTCTTCGAGCTCGGTGACGTTCGTGTCCTTCGTGATGTTGTAAATGGGCGTCGCGGTCAAACCCAGTCGCAGTTCACCTAACTTCTTGTTGTTCAAGTAAATGAAATCATGACGAACGTTGAGTGCCCCGGCAGGATCAGAGGCGTTGTTGTCGTCGAACTGATTGAGCCTCGCTGAGTTCGCTCCCGTGGTTTCGACCTCGAGCCTATAGCCTGCTGACCAATCGCCGGTGATTTTTGCCGAGCCCTTCAATCCGAAGCGCGAGGATTCGTAGTTGTTATCGACCGTGTAGGTATTCTTCTCGGCGCCATCGTCCCAAAAGAGAACGGCTCTGTTCAGCTGGCCGTAAAGAGTCACCGAGACCTTCTTATTGCCCTTGCGGGCCGTGGTCGCTTCGAGCTCGGCAACGCGTTCCTCGAGATCGGCGCAGCAATCGCCGCCAAGGTCGGCGGCTCTAGCGGGTGCGTGCGGATACGCCCCCATGATTATGGTCGCGCCGGCGGCAATGAGCAGGCGAGAACGAAGCCCCAATCCCCAAACCATGATTCTAACCCCCGTTTTTATGTGACTAAACACTACCAAACAGGTCGTGTTTGACAATGCGCGCACATTTCTTTGTTTGCCGGGTCGTTAGAACGGCTTTGCTTCGTGACAGATTTGCCACAGCGGCAAGACGTCAGACGTTTTGCTGGAGGCCTCAGGCAGTGTCGGGGCCGTCGACTTTGCGCTCCGGCCGAAATGGCGGAGCCGCAAAAACCGCGTTAGGCTGATCAAAACCTCTTTTGGCTTCCCATTCCTCCGGCGTTTCAAGGACGTAATGAGTAGCGGCAGCGACGTTTCCAAGGTCGAGCAGGCGCGCGACGTCGCCGTGGTCGGCTCGGGCCCGGCCGGGCTTGCTACGGCCCTCGCGCTCGCCCATGTGGGCGCCGATGTCGCGCTGATCGGGCCTCCGCCGGCCAAGACCAGCGCCGGGCCGCTCGAAACCAGAACGGCAGCGTTGCTGACAAGTTCGGTCGACCTGTTGAAGGCCTTGCAGGTGTGGCAGTCGCTTTCGCCATTGGCCGCGCCGCTCAAAGCCATCCGCATCATCGATGCCTCGCGGAGCCTGCTCAGGGCGCCGGACATCGAGTTCAAGGCGAGCGAGCTCGGCCTTGAAGCCTTCGGCTACAACATTGCCAACATGGCACTCGTCGAGGCGCTTTATGCGCGCGCGCAAGAGGTGCTCCCCGCGGTCATCCCGGCAAGCGTCACGCATATTGCGCTCGAAAACAGCGAGGCCGTCCTTACGTCGAGCGAGGGGGCGCGGATCGCCGTGCGTCTCGTGGCCGGCGCCGACGGCAGGCGGTCGATCTGCCGTGAAAGCGCTAAGATCGGCGTGACCGAGCGGCGTTACGACCAAGCTGCCATCGCCACGAGCTTTCTTCACACGCTTCCCCATCAGGGCGTCTCGACCGAGCTGCACAAGGAGCAAGGTTCGGTCACCACCGTGCCGCTGCCCGATCCTCGCGCCTCGAGCCTGATCTGGGTCGGCCCCCTTTCCGAGATCATGCCCTTGATGCAGCTCGACGAGGCGCGCTTCGAGGACGCGCTCGGCGAGCGCCTCGGCGGCCTTCTCGGAAGCCTCTCGGAGGTTGGCGCGCGTGCCCATTTCCCGGTGGCGGGCCTCAGCGCCAATACGCTCGCCCGCAACCGCACCGCTCTCGTGGGCGATGCGGCCCACATCCTGCCGCCGATCGGTGCGCAGGGATTGAATCTTGGCTTTCGTGACGCCGCGGCCCTTGCCGACTGCGTTGCCGAAGCGCTCGGGCGGGGCGGCGATCCTGGCGGCGAGGACGTGCTCGCCGCTTATACACGCGCCCGGCAACTCGACGTGCTGACCCGGACCGTCGGCGTCGACCTCCTCAGCCGCTCGCTGCTCACCTCGCTCGTTCCCTTGCAGGCGGCGCGCGGCATCGTCTCGCACGGGCTGAAGGCGCTGCCCCCTTTGCGCCGCATCGTCATGCGTCTCGGGCTCGCCTCTCCGACCGAGCTGCCGACCCTGATGCGGCCGGCCCCCAGCTCAGCGCTCTTCCGGGCTTGACGCCCCTCCCCGCATTTGCCACGAGGATGGCCTTCAGCCCCGCGCCAATTCGACAATCCAATGACAAGGAGCGTGTCAGTGGCCCAACGCTCTGACATCCCGCCGCTTCGCGACCTGCGCTACCGGTTCGAGTATCTCGGCTTGCGCTTCCTGATCGGCCTCGTCCGCCTGCTCCCTCTCGACTTGGCGTGCGCGATCTCGGCCACGGCGTGGCGGCTGATCGGCCCGCATAACCGCCGGCACAAGCGCGCGCTCGCCAATCTCGAACGCGCCTTCCCCGAGAAGACGCCCGAGGAGCGCGAGAAGATCGCGCGTGCCGCGTGGGCGAATCTCGGCCGCGTCATGGTCGAGACCATGTGCATCGATCGCATCCTGAAAGATCCCGGGCGGCTGCACACCACCAACGGGCACTGGATCACGCGCTACAAGGAGAAGATGGGGCCCGTCCTCATCGTCACCATGCATATGGGCAATTGGGAGCTCGGCATGTGGCCGGTGACCTTAGCCGGGGTGCGTCCGGCCGGCGTCTACCGGCAGGTCAAGAACCCTTACGTGGATCGCTACCTCCGCTCCCAGCGCCAGGGCCTCTATCCCGGCGGCCTGTTCGGCCGCGGCCGCGCCCCAGGGCAGGACGAGACCCAAAAAACGGCGCGCCTCATCATGGATTATGTGCGCCAGGGCGGCAGGCTCGGTTTCATCTCCGATCTCTATGACGCGAACGGGATCGCAGTGCCGTTCTTCGGCTATCCCGCCAAGAGCATGCCGATCGCCGCCATGATCGCGCGCCGGGTCGGCGCCCGCATCTGGATCGGACGCTGCATCCGCATCGGCAATCGCGCCTGCTTCGACGTCAATGTCAACGAGCTCAGAATCCCGCGCACCAGCAACCAGGCCGAGGACATCCGCTCCATCACCGCCGCCATCCAGCGCCATTTCGAGATTTGGATCCGCGAGACGCCTGAGCAATTCATGTGGTCCAACCGGCGCTGGTCTTGAGCACAAGCCTCAACTACCGTTGACAGCACCGCCGGGCTTCGCTCTTATCTTAAAAAGACTCGGGGATAGGTGTCGTGTCATGTCTACCGTCCGCAGCGCCAGATTCCAGATCGGCCAAGTGGTGCGCCACCGGGTCTATCCGTTTCGTGGCGTGATCTTCGACGTGGACCCGACCTTCAGCAATACAGAAGAGTGGTACCGCTCCATTCCGCAGGAGGCGAGGCCCAACAAGGACCAGCCCTTCTATCATCTGCTCGCCGAGAATGCCGATACTGAATATATCGCCTATGTCTCCGAGCAGAATCTCATCCCCGATGCTTCCGACGAGCCGCTGCGCCACCCGCAGGTGCCTGAGTTGTTCGAGGACCTGAAGGACGGCGTCTTCCGCTTCCGCTTCCTGCAAGAGCACTGAGCCCGCAAGACGAGCTTGTCGCCGGGTCAAGCAAAAGGCCGCCCCGGGAACCCCGGCGCGGCCTGCTTAAGTCTCCAGACCTATAAGTCGGCGATTACGGCGTTGCCGGTGCGGCAGGCTTCTTCTGCGCCGCCGTGGTCGCGTTGGCTGCCGGGGCTTGGCCGCCGGCGGCTGGCGGAGCACCGGTCTGCTCAGCCTCTTTCTTCTGCTGCGCCTCGGCCGCCTTGGCGGCGAGCTCAGCCTGACGCTTGCGGAACACTTCCATCAGCTGGCGCCGCGACTCCTCATATTTGGCGCTGTCAACCGGCGCGCCGTCGTATGCCTTGCCGAAGCCGGTCAGAGGGACGGGAAAGCCCATCGTCTTCTGCTGGATGTTCATGGCGGCCACGACCATCTGCTTGCCCTTGCGCATGCTGTCGAACAGCTCCTTGGTCAGCTCGAGCTGCACCTGGCAGCTCGTGGGAAAGCAGATCGTGTATTGCAGCTGAATCGGCTGCTCGTCATCGATCTTGATCTGCACGCCCGCGGGGATCACGAGCGCATAGGCGGTCGGCACCCTGACGAGAAGCTGCTGCTTATCCTCGCCCTCGACCTTGCGCACGGCGGCGGCGATCAGGACCATGCCGGTATTGGGCTCGAGCCCCTCGTGATTGGTGAGGCAGATCTCCTTGTTGTTGGTCTGGTCGCTCTTCATGCAGAGCTTGACCCAGGCGTCCTCAGGCGCCCCGCCGGCAGCTGCCGCCGCAGGCGCAGCCCCAGCAGCGGCGCTAGGCGCGGCAGCCCCAGGGGCTGCAGGTGCTGCGGCCGGCGTTTTCGGTGCCTGCGTGGCCTTGGGCTGGCCGCCCACCGGCTGTTGGGCCATCGCCAAAGGCATCGAAAGCCCCAAAGCGAGAGCACCAAAACCTGCATACAGCACCCCACGACCCGCAACGCGGCGCAGTGTGTTCCATTGATCCCTGGACCAGATCATCAATCGACCTTTCCTCTCTCCGCGGGCCGGTTCAGGTCATTACCGGATGACCCCGTACCCCGCGTCCCTTGCTTAAAGGGTCAATACCCGAATTGAGGCGTAGACGTGGCTATGCGCCTCGAATCGGAGGCTTCTTCACCTCTCGCTGGCAAGCGCTAACCCTCTTCATTACTGCCCGAGCTCAAGCGCCGGATTTGCGTTGCAAGCGATGTTACCCTTAACTCCGTGCTGCAATGCGGAAAGCATCTATAGCCATGCGCGCGCCCCGTTGAAAGCCCCTATTTCATTACTGGTCTTGAGCCTCGTCCTGCTCCTGTCCGGCAGCGCTCGGGCAGAGCCTCAGCCTGGGCTTGCCATGCATGGAGCACCGCAAGAGGCCAAAGGCTTCACCCACTTTCCTTACGCCAACCCCGACGCGCCGAAGGGTGGACGCGTCACCTTCGCCATCCAGGGCTCCTTCGACAGCCTCAATCCGCTGATCGTCAGAGGGGCCCCGGCCGACGGGGTTCGCGACTACATCTATGAGAGCCTGCTCGCGCGCGCCAACGACGAGCCCTTTACCCTTTACGGCCTCATCGCCGAGAGCGTGGAGACGCCCGCCGACCGCAGCTTCGTCGAGTTCACGCTGCGCCCCGAGGCGAAGTTCTCCGACGGGACGCCCATCACCGTCGAGGACGTGATCTTCTCGCATGCGCTGTTGCGCGATCATGGCCGGCCGAACCACCGCTCCTACTACAGGAAGGTCACCAAGGTGGAGCAGACCGGCGAGCGCAAAGTCCGCTTCACCTTCGACGGCAGCGGCGACCGCGAGATGCCGCTGATCATGGGGCTGATGCCCGTGCTGCCGCACCATCTCATCGATCCCGACCAGTTCGAGAAGACGAGCCTCGTTCCCCCGATCGGCAGCGGCCCCTACACCATCGCCAAGGTGGACCCCGGCAAGAGCATCACCTTCGCGCGCGATCCCGATTATTGGGGCCGCGATCTTCCCGTCAATCGCGGGCTCTACAATTTCGACGAGATCCGCTTCGACTATTACCGGGACGCGGGCAGCATGTTCGAGGCGTTCAAGTCCGGCCTCATCCAGCTCCGCAACGAGGACGATCCGACGCGCTGGACGGAAGGCTATGACTTTCCCGCTCTCCGCGACGGTCGCGTCATCAAGGAGGAGCTGCCGGTGGAAACGCCGGCCGGCATGTCCGCTCTCGCCTTCAACACGCGGCGGCCGATCTTCGCCGACCCGCGCGTGCGCCAGGCCCTGATCAAGCTGTTCGACTTCGAATGGGTGAACCGCACCCTCTATCACGGCCAATATGCGCGCAGCGAAAGCTATTTCGCCCGCTCGGAACTTTCATCGCACGGGCGCCCCGCCGACGTGGCCGAGCGCGAGCTGCTCGCGCCCTATGCGAACGAGGTGAAGCCCTCGATTATGGATGGGAGCTTCGCCTTCCCCGTCAGCGACGGCACCGGCGAGAACCGCGAGGGACGGCGCGAGGCGCTTCAGCTGCTCGAAGCTGCCGGCTATCAGCTCAAGGACGGCAGGCTCGTCAAGGTGGCGACGGGAGAGCCTTTCGAGTTCGAGATTCTCGCCGCCACCCGCGCCCAGGAAAGGCTGCTCCTCACCTATGCCGCGGCCTTGAAACAGGTAGGAATCGAGGCGCGAATCCGTCAAGTTGATTCGGCCCAGTATCAGCGGCGCAAGCAGACCTACGACTTCGACATGATCCAGTATTACTGGCCGGTCTCGCTGTCGCCGGGAAATGAGCAGTCGTTTCGTTGGGGGAGCGAGGCTGCGGTGACGGATGGCTCGTTCAACTATCCCGGCGTGAAGAGCCAAGGCGTCGATGCCATGATCGAGGCCGTGCTCAAGGCCGACGACGACGAAAACTTCGTCTCAGCGGTGCGCGCGCTTGATCGCGTGCTGCTCTCGGGCGACTACGTCATCCCGCTCTTCCATCTGCCGCGCCAGTGGGTCGCCCACTGGGCCAACCTCAAGCGGCCTTCCACCACGCCCCTTTACGGCTATCAGATCGACACTTGGTGGCTCGATCCGTCCGCCGCCACGCCGCCTGGCGAAGGCCAGAGCAAGCCCTGACCCGACCATGAGCACGCTCCAAGCCGAGGCCATGCAGAGGACAGAGGAGAGCGGCCCGCTCACGGCCGAAGGCCTGTTGCGGCGGCGCGCCCGCCAGAGGCCAGGGGTCGTCGCCCTTTCCGATCCGCCCAATCTGCCGGCGCTCGGCTTCGGACGCCCGCGATCCTTCACCTATCGCGAGACCGACGACGCCGTCGACGCGCTCGCCGCGTTCTTCATCGAGCTCGGCCTCGAGCCCGGCGACCGGATCGCCGTGCAGCTTCCCAATCTCGTGTTGCAGCCGCTCACGCTGCTCGCCGCCTGGCGCGCTGGATTGACGGTCGCCGCCCTGCCGATGCTGTGGCGGGCACACGAGATCGGCAGAGCGTGCGATGAGGTCGAGCCCAAAGCTCTCATCGGCGTTTCCCGCTTCGGCGGTGAGAACCCGGCGGAGAAGCTCTGCGAGATTGCCTCCACCCATCTTTCCGTGCGCTTCGTGCTTGGGTTCGGTCCCGACCTCCCCGACGGCGCAGCCTCACTCGATGAGGTGATCGAGGCGCGACGGGGCGCGGCGGAGCGTCCCATCGAAGCGCCGATGCGCAACGGTCCGGCCATGATCACCTTCACCGCGCGGGCCGGCGCACCGCTGGTGCCCGTGGTCCGCGGGGAGGACGAGCTCTTGGCGCAAGGGGCCATGACGGTGCTTGCGCTGTCGCTCGACAGGGGCGACGTGATCCTCAATCCCTACCCATGCACAGGGCCGGTGGGACTTTCGCTCGGGCTCATGCCGTGGCTGATCAGCGGGGCCACACTCGCCCAGCATCATCCCTTCGACTATGCGGACTTCGTGCAGCAGCTCCTGGTCTCGGGGGCGACGGTCACGGCGCTCCCGGCCGCGATCCTTGCCGAGCTTGCCAAGGACGGCGTGTTGCAGGGGCCCGATTGCCGCTTAAGGCGGCTCGGCGCGGTATGGTCGCTGCCTGAGCTCGCCCTGCCCCCGCCGCCGTTCTATGGCGCGGCCCCGCTCCTGTTCGACCTCTATCCGCTGGGTGATCTCGCCAGCGTGGTGCTTCGGCGCGAGGCGCGAGCAAATCCCGCCGCCCTTCCGCTCGGCAAAGTGCATCTCGAAGAGGATGGCGACAGCGCCGTGTTCGTGGAAACGAAGCTCGGCACGCGCCGCGACGGAGCGGGCGACGGCGAGCTCCTCTTGCGTGGGCCGGTCGTTTCGCATGGCCCGGCGGGCGGGAAGATCGCGGTTGACCGCGAGGGCTTCGTCGCGACGGGTCTTTACGCCGCGCCCGAGGGCCACGACGGCAAACGCTTACAGCTCAAGCGGGACGGTGAGCTTCTGCATCATGGCGGCTTCACGATCGCCGCGAGCGAGCTCGATCGGCTCTATCAGAGCTTCCCGGGTTTCCTCGACGCGGCGTGCTTCGTGCTCCCCGACCCGATCGTGGGCGAACGCATCTTCGCGGCGATCGTGCCGAGGCCTGACGAGCCCATCTCGCTCGAGGCGCTGCATCTCCATCTCAAAGAGCGCGCGGTCGCGCCTTACAAATTCCCGGACAAGCTTCTGGTGGTGCAGCAAATCCCGCACGACGCGGCAGGCCGCATTCTGCGCGAGCAGATCCTCAAGCAGGTGTAGCCGAGCTTGATTGGAGCTGGTCAGGCGTCAAGTTCGCCAGATGCTTTTCAAAATACTCATTGAATAGACGGAGTATCTCGGCATTCTCTTGTTGAAGCTGCGGAATGTCATACTGCCTTCCGATCACCTCAATGACACCCCTGATTGCAAACAACGCGGCCGAAACCGCTGCCACTAGATGCGAGGCGAAAAACGTCCACTCCGCGTCGGCGCGACTGCTGGGCCTTTGGCCACCCGCTGTCCAAAAATAGACAACCCCGAAATATGTCCCATGGAGGATTTCCGAGGAGTGACGATAAACTAGGGCGAGTGGCGCAGCGAAATTCAATGCCGCACCGCCGAATTTTGCCTCGATGATCTGTAAGCGGCGATCAATGTTATCCGTCGTCCAGTCTCGAACTTCGCGCCCTTTCGCGTCGCTGAATTCGTCCAGCGCCTCCCTGAGGCCAGGGATAGTTTGGGGGTCGGGGAGTGGCTCAGAACGCGAGATTTTAAATACGATCGGTCCAAAGTCTCCTGACCGATTCAGATCCCGAAAGCTCTTCTGCATTGCATGTCGCTGCGCCAGCCGTGCGACCTCGGGCCCACCAGCAATAATGTAAGCGACGTTAATCGCTGTTTCGACGATGGAGCGCGAGATGCCAAGGCAATCGCGAACGGCCATGTCAATGGTTTGGGTAAGCTTCAGGATCGAGTGTGCTGAGACGCCCATACCTTGAGTCATCAGCAGGATCGTGTCGATCTCGTCATTCTGGTTGGTTGCGATCTTCTCACGGGCCACCAGCTCACCAATCGCGAGGTCGATCAGCCTCACCTGCCTCGCCAGCAAGCCGCATAGAATCCCCCGGTGCGTCTCCATTTCAGTGAGTTCGGAGGTGCTTGTGGTCATGGGAAAATGCTCATGCCGCCTGCTTCACCGCTTCGGCGATCTTGACCAGGCGCTGAAGCAGCGTGCTTGCGCCGGCGAGCCGCGCCTCCGGCGTCTGCCAATTGGCGTAATAGATGAGGCGGTGGTCGGGCTGGAGCTTCACCTTCGTCCCCTCCTCGCGGATGAAGGCGATCAGCCCTTCGGGATTGGCGAAGCTCTTGTTGCGGAAGGCGATGAACGCGCCCTTCGGCCCGGCATCGATCTGCTCGATGCCCGCCTGCCGGCACAGCCCCTTGATCTCGACGATGTCGAGGAGATGGCGCACCTCCTCGGGCAGCGCGCCGAAGCGGTCGATCAGCTCGGCAGCGAAGGACTCGATCGCATCATGGCTCTCGACGGCGGCGAGCCTGCGATAGAGCCCGAGCCGCACTTGCAGGTCCGGCACATAGGCCTCGGGAATGAGCACCGAGGTGCCGAGATTGATGCGCGGCGACCATTGGTCCTCGATGTCGGCCCCCTCTCCTCCCCGCAGCGCCGCCACGGCCTCTTCCAGCATCGACTGGTAAAGCTCGAAGCCCACTTCCCTTATATGCCCCGACTGCTCCTCGCCGAGCAGATTGCCGGCGCCCCTGATGTCGAGGTCGTGGCTCGCCAGCACGAAGCCCGCGCCGAGCGTATCGAGCGACTGGAGCACTTTCAGCCGCTTCTCGGCCGCCGGGGTAAGGCGCGCGTCGGCTTGGATGGTGAAATACGCATAGGCCCTGACCTTCGAGCGCCCCACCCGGCCGCGCAGCTGATAGAGCTGAGCGAGCCCGAACATGTCGGCGCGATGCACGATCAGCGTATTGGCCGAGGGAATGTCGAGGCCGGACTCGACGATCGAGGTCGAAAGCAGAATGTCGTATTGGCGGTCGTAGAAGGCGTTCATCACGGAATCGAGCTCGCGGGATGCCATCTGGCCGTGGGCGCGTGCGACCTTCAGCTCCGGCACATGCTCGGCGAGGAAGGCGGCCGCGTCGTCGAGATCGGAGATGCGCGGCACGACATAGAAGGTCTGGCCGCCGCGGAAGCGCTCCCTGAGCAGCGCCTCGCGCAGGATCACGGGATCGAACGGCGTCACATAGGTGCGCACGGCAAGGCGGTCGACCGGGGGCGTCGAGATCAGCGACATCTCGCGCACGCCCGATAGAGCAAGCTGCAGCGTGCGAGGGATGGGCGTGGCGGTCAGCGTCAGCACATGCACGTCCTCGCGGAGCTGCTTCAGGCGCTCCTTGTGCTTGACGCCGAAATGCTGCTCCTCATCGACGATGAGCAGCCCGAGATCGGCGAACTCGATGGCTTTGCCGAGCAGCGCATGGGTGCCGATGACGATGTCGATGTCGCCGCTGGTGAGGCCCTTCTTCACCTCGGCAAGCTCCTTCCCTCCGACCAGCCGCGAGGCTTGCGCGATCTTCACGGGAAAGCCGCGGAAGCGCTCGGTGAAGGTGTGGAAATGCTGGCGGGCGAGCAGCGTGGTCGGCACCACGACGGCGACCTGCTTGCCGGCGAGCACGGCGATGAGGCTGGCGCGCAAGGCGACCTCGGTCTTGCCGAAACCGACATCACCGCAGATCAGCCGGTCCATGGGCCGGCCGCTTGCCAGATCGTCGAGCACGGCGCCGATGCTCGTGGCCTGGTCCTCGGTCTCCTCATAGGGAAAGCGGGCGGAGAACTCGTCATAGAGGCCGTCGGGCGGCGTGAGGACCGGCGCCTGCCGCAGCTCGCGCAGCGCGGCAACCTTGATCAGCTTCTCCGCCATGTCACGAATGCGCTTCTTCAGGCGGGCTTTGCGCGATTGCCAGGCGACGCCGCCGAGCTTGTCGAGCTGGACGCCAGAGTCATCCGAGCCGAAGCGGCTCAGAAGCTCGATATTCTCCACCGGCAGGTAAAGCTTGTCTCCCCCCTGGTAATGCACTTCGAGGCAGTCATGCGGCTCGCCCGCGGCCTCGATGGTGGCAAGTCCTGCGAAGCGGCCGATGCCGTGGTCGGCATGCACCACGAGATCGCCGACGCTCAGGCTCGACACCTCGGTGAGGACATCGCTGCCGCGCTTGCTGCGTGACTTGCGGATGAGCCGGTCGCCGAGAATGTCCTGCTCGCCGATCACGGCAAGCCCGGGCGCCTCGAAGCCCGTCTCGAGCGGCAGCACGGCGAAGACCGTCGCCGATGGCGGAGCCGCAAGGGCGTCGGCGAAAGTCGTGGCGGCCTTGGTGTCGCCTCCGTCGTGCTCCGCAAGCAGCGTCGCCAGCCGCTCCCGCGCGCCGATGCTCCAACAGGCGACAATGACGCGCTTGCCGTCGCTCCGGAGCCGCTTGGCATGGGCCACGACGGCATCGAAGACATTGGCGCCTTCGGTCTGCCGCTCGGCGGCAAAGGAACGGCCTTGCCTGCCGCCGAAGGAGACGATTGCCCCGCCTTGGCCCTCCCCCGGGCGCTCGAAAGGATCGAGCGCGATCGTCTGACGGCTGCCAAGCGCCCCCTGCCAATCCGTCTCGCTCAAGAACATGCTCTCAGGCGGCACGGGATTATAAGGCGGCGCACCGAAGGCTTTGCGCTCAAGCGCCTGCGCGCGGGCGTCGTAATGGTCGGCGATCTGCTCGAGCCGCTTCTCGCGGGCATCGTCCACCAGCGGATCGAGGGCAACGACGGCGCCCGGCAGATAATCGAACAGGGTGGCTAGATGGTCGTGGAAGAGCGGCAGCCAATGCTCCATGCCCTGATGCTGGTGCCCCGCCGAGATCGACTCGTAGAGCGGGTCGTCGCCGGTGACCGTGCCGAACAGCTCGACGTAGCGTTGCCGGAAGTGCCGCCGCACGTGAGGGGTGAGCGTCACCTCGCTCATGGGCAGGAGCTGGACGGAATCGAGCCTTGCCTCCGTCCGCTGCGTCTCCGGGTCGAAGGCCCTGATCGATTCGAGCGTGTCGCCGAAGAAGTCGAGGCGGATGGGCTGCCTGCCGGGAGGATAGAAGTCGAGGATGCCGCCGCGGACCGCGTATTGGCCGGGATCCATCACGGTCCCGGCGCGCGCATAGCCGGAAGCCTCGAGCCGCTCGATCAGCCCCTGCATGCTCAACACGTTGCCGGGCGCGAGACGCTCGCTCGATGCGGCGATGAAAGCGCGGGATGGCACGCGCTGCAGCACGGCGTGGATCGTGGTCAGCACGATGAGAGGCTTGGTGTCGCCGGGCGTGCGGCCGTTCAGCGCGGCGAGCGTGCTGATGCGACGGGCGATGGTCTCGGCATGGGGCGCCACCCGGTCGTAGGGCACGCCGTCCCAGGCGGGGAAGCTCAACACCGTCACATCGGGAGCGAAGAAGGCAAGCGCCTCTTCCAGCGTGGCGAGCCGGTTGGCGTCGCGCGCGACATACAGGATCGGCGCGCCTTGCGGCCCATGGCGGGCAAGCTCGCCGAGGAGGAGCGCGTCCAGCCCCTCGGGCACGCCGCTTGCTATGGTGTGCGGGGCTTTGAGCAGGCGCTCGACCGGCAGGGATGGAAGCTTCGGAGTGACTGCCATAAGGGGAGTATCGTCGGTTATTCGGGCTGGTCGAGGCCGTGGAAACGCCGCATGCGCTCAATGAGTTCGTCGAGGTCGGGCTCGCCAAGCGTGCGTCCCTCAAACAGGGACGTTTCGATCTCGGGGTCGGGCCTCTCGATCAGGCGTTCGAACAGGCCGATCTGGGCGGCATTCATTCCGTCAAGCGTTTGCTCGGCGAAGCGGCCGAGCAGGACATCCATCTCCTTGTAGCCACGGTGCGTCGCCCGCCACAGCGCCCGGCGGCGGCGCATTCCAAGATCACTGGACATGAATCTGGTTCCAGAGCCCCATTGGGTGGGTTAGAGCGAGCGCGCTTACTCTGTCAAGTTTTGCGACGGTAGGGTGGGCAACGGCTCTTGTCGTTGCCCACGCGGGGAACGATGGTGGGCACGGCGCAGCTCCTGCGCCTTTGCCCACCCTACGGCATAATGTCTTCGATGCGCCCTCCCCGGTTAGCCGCCCTCTTCGCCACCGTCCGCTCTCTCAAGGGTGTGGGGCCCAAGGTCGAGGGGCTGCTCAACAAGCTCGTCGCCCCGCGCCAGCCATCGGCGCATGCGCGCGTCATCGATCTCCTCTGGCACCTGCCGGTCGGGCTGATCGACCGCGCCATCACCCCGCGCATCGTGGACGCGAGGATCGGCGACCTCGCCACGCTTGAAGTCACCGTGACGGAGCATCGGCCCGGGGGCGGACGCCGTAGAGGCGCGCGGGCACCCTATCGCGTGCTGGTGGAGGACGCTTCGGCTGCGCTCGAGCTCGTCTATTTCAACGCCGATCCAGCCTATCTCAAGCGCCTCCTGCCGGAGGGCAGCAAGCGCCTCATCTCGGGCAAGCTCGAATCCTATGACGGCTGGCTGCAAATGCCGCACCCCGACCACGTGATGGCAATCGACGGCGCGGGCGCGCTCCCCCTGCTCGAGCCCATTTATCCGCTGACTGCGGGTCTCACCAATACGGTGCTGCGCAAGGCGATCGCCGAGGCTCTGGCGCGGCTTTCCTCTTTGCCTGAATGGATCGACGGGAGCTTTCGCACGCAGAACGCCTGGCCATCCTTTGCCGAGGCGCTTTTGCGGCTGCATGCGCCCGAGGCCGAGCCCGACCTTCTCCCGTCGGCGCCGGAGCGGGCGCGGCTTGCCTATGACGAGCTCCTCGCCAACCAGCTCGCCCTCGCCGTCATCCGCCAGCGGCTCAAGAAGCGCGCCGGACGGCGGCTCGCCGCACGCGGCAAGCTCCGCAAGGCGATCCTCGCCAAGCTCCCTTTCGCCTTGACGGGAGCGCAGACGCGCGCGCTTGCCGAGATCGATGCCGACCTCGCCAGCCCTCATCGCATGCTGCGCCTGCTGCAGGGAGATGTCGGCAGCGGCAAGACCGTGGTGGCGCTCCTTGCCATGGCGACCGCGGTCGAGGCCGGCGCGCAAGCCACGCTGATGGCGCCGACCGAGCTTCTCGCCCGCCAGCATCTCAAGACCATCGGCGATTTCGGCGCCGCTGCGGGCTTACGCATCGCCTTGCTCACGGGACGCGAGCGCGGCCGCGAGCGCACGGGTCTCGTGGAGGCGCTGAAGGAGGGTCACATCGACATCCTCATCGGCACCCACGCCATCTTTCAGGAGGGCGTCGTCTTCCGCGATCTCGGCTTCGTCGTCATCGACGAGCAGCACCGCTTCGGCGTGCATCAGCGGCTCGCACTGCAAGCCAAGGGGAGCGGCAGCGGTGCCGAGCTCCTGGTGATGACCGCCACCCCGATCCCGCGCACCCTTCTGCTCACAAGCTATGGCGACATGGACGTGTCGCGGCTCAACGAGAAGCCACCGGGGCGGAAGCCGATCGCCACCCGGACCGTGCCGCTCGATCGGCTCGAGGAGGTCATCACCGGGATCGAGCGCGCGGTTCAGGGCGGCGCGCAGGCCTATTGGGTCTGCCCGCTGGTCGCCGAATCCGAGGTGCTCGACTTCGCCGCGGCGGAGGCGCGCTACGCCGAGCTTCATGCCCGCTTCGGCGATAAAGTCGGCCTCGTCCATGGCCGGCTGGCGGGGAAGGACAAGGACCGCGTCATGGCGGCGTTCGCGTCCGGCGCGCTGTCGATCCTGGTGTCGACCACGGTCATCGAGGTCGGCGTCGACGTGCCCAAGGCGAGCATCATGGTCATCGAGCATGCCGAGCGCTTCGGGCTCGCCCAGCTCCATCAGTTGCGGGGCCGCGTCGGCCGGGGCGCCGCCTTGTCCTCCTGCATCCTGCTCTACCGGGCGCCGCTTTCAGAGGCGGCACGCGAGCGGCTCGGGGTGATGCGGCGCACCGAGGACGGCTTTCTCGTCGCCGAGGAGGATCTGCGGCTGCGCGGCGGGGGCGAGCTGCTCGGCACGCGGCAGAGCGGGTTGCCGCTCTTCCGCATCGCTCGCCTGCCTGAGAACGAGGCCCTGCTTCAGGCGGCCCGCGACGGAGCGAGGCTCATTCTGTCGCGCGACCCCGAGCTGAAAGGACCGGAGGCTGAGCCACTCAAGCTCCTGCTCTATCTGTTCGAGCGCGACGATGCGATCAAGCTGATGCGGGCGGGCTAGGAACGAGCGGCCTAAACGACCGGCTCTTCCTCAGGCAGGGGCTTGGGGCTGGCGAGCTTCTGCAGCTTGTCCTGATGCTCAGGGGAGACGAGGCCGGCCGACACGACGAGCTTGGCGGCGTCCTCGACGGACAGATCGAGCGTGATCACCTCGCTTGCCCGCACGAAGATGATGAAGCCCGTGGTCGGGTTCGGGCCGTTCGGCATGAAGACCGTGATCAGCGGATTGCCGCCGCCGATCTTCTTCTCGATCTCTTGCGGCGGGTCGCCGGCCAGGAACACGATGGCGTAAAGCCCCTTGCGGGGAAACTCGATCAGCCCCACGCGCTTGAAGGAGGTGCCGCTCTTGGAGAAGATGGTCGTGAAAATCTGCTTGAGCAGGCGATAGACGCCGCGCACCACCGGCATGCCGTCGAGCATCATCTCGCCGTAGCTCACGATGGTGCGGCCGAACAGATTGGCGGTGAGCGCACCGACCACCATCAGGCCGAAAATGCCGACGATGAGACCCACGCCCGGCACGTTGAAGGGAAGATAGTTCTCCGGCAGGTAGGCCTGCGGCAGAAGCGGCTTCACCCAGGCATCGACCAGGTTGATGAACCACCACACGACATAGACGGTGATGGCGACCGGGCCGACGACGATGAGGCCGGTCAGGAAATAGCCGCGCAAACGCGCGCCGAGATGCGAGGAAGCAGGCTCTCCAGCTGCCGCGAGCAGTGCGAGCTGGTCCTCCTGCTGACCGGGGGTCTCGCCGGCTTGATCGGCTAAAGGCGTCGGCTTGTCCTTGGCGTTCATGGAACTTCAGGGGGGTGACAGAGGGAAACGAACGGGCTCGCGAGATGGTGCGAAAGCGTTGATAGCATGCCTCGTTATCAAACCTGAGGCAGCTTGGACATGCCCTCAAGCTTGCAAGCGGTCATGCGGGAATGATGCGCTTTACGGCGTTGCGAGCAGACAATCAACTCCACTTCGCTTCAGCGCATTGCAAAGCTTAAGGCTTTCCGCCTTGTCCTGGAAGGGTCCGATCTTGAGGCTGTAGAAGGTGCCGAAATTGCCGATGTCGACTTTCTCGATGTCCGGCTGCTTGGCGGCGAGCTCCGGGTTCTGACTGGCGACCTTCTTATAGAGCGCCTTCGCCTTCTCCTCAGATTGGCTGGTGGCGAGTTGTAGGCGATAGCCGCCACCCCCGGCCGAGGGAGGCGGTGCCGCCGGCTCAGCTGGCGGTCCGGCATCGGCCGTCTTGTTGAACCAGCGTCCCCAGCCCTTGCTCTGCCCGCCGCCTTCGCTGCCGGAGGCCGCATCCTGGGTTTCGGTGTTGGTCGTCCAGCTCGAATTGGCGGGTGCGGGTGGAGGAACCGCCGCCGCACGCGGCTGGCTACTCTGGGCAGGTGCAGGCTGGCTCGGAGCCTCCGCAGGGGAACTCTCAGAAGAGTCCGACAGCGAGCCGAACCAGCGGGTGAGGCGATTGCCGCTATTGCCCTTTGGCGCATCTCCGTCGACCGAGGTGCTCCAGGCGCTTGGCGCGTCTCCAGCGGCTCGCGGCGAAGCGTCGGCGGTGCGGGTCGAAGGCGGCGGCGCGGTCTCGCCGCCAGAGACCGTCGTATTGAAGCCGGGCATCGGCTCGGCGCTGGCACGCGCACCAGCGCTCGACCCGCCCTGATCCTCTGGGCGAACTTCCGTGGAGAAGGCAGCGATGTCGGCGGTCGTGCCGGCAGATCCCCCACCCTCGGCAATGAGCTGATCGACCGCGCCGCTCCCTCCAACCTTGCGCGCTTGCGCAAGCTCCGCCTCGCCTTGGCTCGCAAGGCCCGCGGCCTGGAAGGCAAGCCCGCGATTGACCAGCGCCTTGACGCGGTCCTGATCGGAGAGCCCGAGCCAGATCGCAGCGCCCAGATCGGCAAGGGCGCGGGCAGGCTGGCCGAGCTTGCGATAAGCGATGCCCCGGAGATAGAGCGTTTTGGCAGCCTCGCCCGGAGAGGCGTTCTCGGAGTTGACCGTGGCCGAGAGCTGCCGCACCGCATTGTCGTATTTGCCGGCGGCGAGCGAAGCGGCCCCGCTCTTGAGACCAGCGTCTTCGGCCAGCGCCGGGCCAAGGGCGGAGAGAAGCACAAACGCCGCGCCGAAAATGCGCCCGCGCGGGAAGAGACGCCCGCCGAATGCAAGACGGCGCGGCCGGAAGAACCTCCGATGATCCGCCATGTCATTGCTCAAACAAAGAAATCGGGCAAATCCGAGGCTGTAGCCTATTCTACGGTCACGGATTTTGCGAGGTTCCGCGGCTGATCCACGTCGGTGCCCATAAAGACCGCGGTATGATAGGCAATCAGCTGTATCGGCACGGCATAGACGAGAGGAGTGACGAAGCGGTGCACCTGCGGCACCGCGAGATAGGTCGAAATGGCGCAGCCGGTGCTCGCCGGATCGGCGTCGCTGACAAGCACGATCTGCCCTCCCCTCGCCGCGACCTCCTGCATGTTGGAGACGGTCTTTTCGAAAAGGTCGTCGTGCGGCGCGATGACGATGACCGGCATCTTCTCGTCGATCAGCGCGATGGGTCCGTGCTTCAGCTCGCCCGCGGCATAGCCTTCGGCGTGGATGTAGGAGATCTCTTTCAGCTTGAGGGCGCCTTCGAGCGCGATCGGGTAGCTCGAGCCGCGGCCGAGATAAAGCACGTCGCGCGCCTTCGAGAGCCGCTGGGCGAGCGTCTCGTAAGGCCGCTCGTCGCGCAGCACCGTCGCCATATGGCGCGGAACCTCTGCCAGCGCCTGGACGAGCTCGGCCTCGAGCTCAGGGCCGATCGCGCCCCGCGCCTTGCCGGCGGCGATGGCGAGGCAGGCGAGCACCGTCAGCTGACAGGTGAAGGCCTTGGTCGAGGCCACCCCGATCTCGGGACCGGCGAGCGTCGGCAGCACGGAATCGGACTCCCGCGCGATGGAAGACTCCTGCACATTGACCACCGAGATGATGTGCTGGCCTTGCGCGCGGCAGTAGCGGAGCGTCGCCAGCGTATCTGCCGTCTCGCCCGACTGGGAGACGAAGAGGGCGGCGCCCCCCTCGTCGAGCGAGGTCTCGCGGTAGCGGAATTCGGACGCGATATCGACATCGACGGGAAGCCGCGCCCAGCGCTCGAACCAGTATTTGGCGACGAGGCAGGCGTAGAAGGCGGTGCCGCAAGCCGAGATCGACAGGCGGCGGAGATTGGCGAAGTCGACGGGAAGTGCGGGGATGTCCACCCGGTTCGCGGCGAGATCGACATAGCCGGCCAGCGTATGGCCGATCACCTCCGGCTGCTCGTGGATTTCCTTGGCCATGAAGTGGCGGTAGTTGCCTCTATCGACGACGAGGGCCGCGGCTTGCGAGCGGGTGATCGGCCGCTCCACCGCCTTGCCGTTGCGGTCGCATATGGCGACGCCTTTCCTTGTCAGCACCGCCCAGTCACCGTCCTCGAGATAGCTGATCTCGTCGGTGAAGGGGGCGAGCGCGATGGCATCGGAGCCGACGAACATCTCGCCCTCGCCATAGCCGATGGCGAGCGGGCTGCCCTGGCGCGCCACGATCATGAGATCGTTGTAGCCGCGGAAGATCATGGCCAGCGCGAAGGCGCCTTCGAGGCGCTTCAGCGCGGTGTACACGGCGCGGACCGGGTCGCTGCCGGCTTTCAGCTCGCGGGTGATGAGATGGGCGACGACCTCGGTATCGGTGTCGCTGGTGAACTCGGCCCCGTCCGCGATGAGCTCCTCTTTCAGCTCACGGAAATTCTCGATGATGCCGTTATGCACGACCGAGACCTGCTCGGTCATATGCGGGTGGGCATTGGCCTCGATCGGCTTGCCGTGGGTGGCCCAGCGGGTATGGCCGATGCCCGTATCGCCGAGGAGCGGCTCTGATTTCAGGCGTTGCTCGAGATTGCGCAGCTTGCCTTCAGCGCGCCGCCGCCCGAGATGGCCATTCTCGACGGTGGCCACGCCCGCGGAGTCGTAGCCGCGATATTCGAGGCGCTTCAGCGCGTCAACCAGTTGCTCGGCGACCGGACCTTTGCCGAGGACGCCAACGATGCCGCACATCGTCCCCTACTCCCTCAGACCCTGGTTACTGGCTAATTGGCGCGGTTGTGTGTCGCAATTCACGAGCTATGTCCCTTTGTTTCCGCCGTTCTTAGGCGTGCCGCGATTGCGCCGCTCGCGCACGCGCGCGGCCCAGCCTTTGCGCTCCTCCTGCGGCGCACGGGTCAGCGCCAGAGCATCGGCGGCAACGTCCTTGGAGATGACGCTCCCTGATCCGATATAGGCGCCCTCTCCGATCTTGACGGGAGCGACCAGCGAAGAGTTCGAGCCGATAAAGGCCCCGGCTCCGATCTCGGTCCGGTGCTTGGCGAAGCCGTCATAGTTGCAGGTGATGGTGCCGGCCCCGACGTTAGCGCGGGCGCCGACGCTCGCATCGCCAATGTAGGTGAGATGGTTAACCTTGGCGCCTTCGGCGATCTCCGCCTGCTTGATCTCGACGAAATTGCCGACATGAGCGTCCTTGGCGAGCGAGGCTCCGGGCCGGAGCCGCGCGAAAGGTCCGACGATCGCGCCCGGTCCGATCTTGGCGCCTTCGATATGGCAGAAGCCCCTGATGGTGGCGCCGTCCTCGATGACCACGCGCGGGCCTATCACCACATGGGGCTCGATGACCACGTCTTTGCCGACGCGCGTGTCATGGCTGAGAAAGACCGTCTCGGGCGCGGTCAGGGTGGCGCCATTCTCCATGACGCGCGCGCGGAGGCGCCGCTGCATGGCGGCCTCCGCGTGCGCAAGCTCGGCGCGGGAGTTGACGCCTAGCACCTCCTCCTGGTCCGACAGCACCATGCGCCTCTCGAGCCTGTCGCCGCGGGCGAGCGCCACGGCATCGGTGAGATAGAACTCGCCCTTGGCGTTGTCGTTGCCGATCCGTCCGAGGAGACCGAGCAGCGTCTTGCTCGAGCGGAAGGCCATGATCCCTGAATTGCAGAGGGTGAGCGCGCGCTCCTGCTCGCTTGCGTCCTTCTCCTCGCGAATGCCGGCGAGCCCTCCCCGGTCGTCGAGCAGGAGCCGGCCATAGCCGGTCGGGTCCTCCGCCTCGAAGCCGATCACGACGAGATCGGCACCCGCCTCAAGCTCGGCGCGGACCTTGGCAAGCGTCTCGGCCCGCAAGAGCGGCGTGTCGCCATAAAGAATGAGCACGTGACCTTGGAAGTCCTCGAAAGCGTCCCGCGCTGCCTTGACGGCATCGGCAGTCCCGCGCTGCTCGGCCTGGACGAAAACCTGCAGCTTCTGATCGAGCGCGCTTGCCTCCGTGCCGACCGCCTCCATCCCGGGCCCCACGACGACCGCGGTCCGGTCGACCGAAGCCTCCTTGGCAGCACGGAGCACGTGGGCGAGCAAGGTCGCACCGGCGAGCCTGTGCATCACCTTGGGCAGTTCCGACTTCATCCGCGTGCCTTTGCCGGCAGCAAGGACGATGGCGAGACAAGGGGGTTGGGTCATACCGGTCTAGATCGCTGTCGATTTACGCCTTGGAGATCCAGCAAAAAGCATGCCCCGCGACGTGGAAAGGAGTTGGTGACACTTAAGGCGGTTAATCATGTCTTGCGAGGGGCAAGGCCCGAATCGCTGTTCCTGGCGGGCGGAAGGCGACTGTCTAGTCCAAAGCCAAGACGAGGGCCATAACCCTGCGCCAGTCAGGCGCAGCCAGGGCGGGGGCACGAGGAAATTGACCCGTAGCACAGAGTGAGTAAATCTCCCTCATGTCGGCGGCGCAAATCTCGGACCAAGCCTTATTGAAGTCGCTTTTGCGCCTGAATTTCTGAACGGGAGGCTTCAAACCCATGGTCAAGGATCGCCGGAGCGGCCCTCGGAATTGGACACGAGGCGTGTTCGCGTTCTTCTGGATCGTGCTCGCCGGATTTTCGGGCATCTATCTGTTCAGCGCCTTCACCGACCCGAGCGCCCTTGGCGGCCAGCTCGTGCGCTTGAATCCGCTTTCCGGAGAGGCACCGTTTTCAGGGACGCCAACCGGGGCCGATGCGTTCAACTCAGGCTCGCTCGACACGAGCAGCACAGGCGATCCAGAGCTTGCCGAGATCAAGGCGACGCTGCGCCAACTGTCGCAGCAGATGGCCGAAATCAACATGCGGCTGAAGCCGATCGAGAAGGTCGTGGGCCCCGTCGCCGCATTGCCCTCCACGCCCGAGCCGGCCGCACCTTCGGTTGCGCCATCGAGCCCGATCAACAAGAAGCCCGAGGCGGCATCAGCGCCAGCCTCTCCGGCGCCTCCAGCCACCCCGCCGGCCGAGCAAGCGAAAGCGACCGAGAAGCCGACGCCTCCGTCCGTCAAGCCTGCCGAGCCGGCGAAGCCCGCTGCCGTCGCGGAGGCCAAACCCGCCGAGCCGCCGGTGGAAGCACCGAAGCCGACCCAGCAAGCTGCGCTGGAGCCGAAGCCCGCGGTCGAAGCGAAGCCCAGCCAGAAGCCGGCCGAGCCCCCGTCGGTCGCAACGGCACCGATGGACGAAGGCCCCGAGGAGGACAGCTCTGACAGCGCCAATTCGGCGCCGGAGCCGGCCGCGTCCGGGGAAGCGGCCTCCCCGTCCCCTTCAGAAACCAATGAGAGCGCGAAGCCCGCAGGCGCCAACGAGAGCGCCAGCTTGGATCCGGTCGCTCTGCCGCCCGCCGCCAATGACGGCAGCACGCGATACGGCATCGAGATCGGCGTTGTGGCCAAGCAAGACGGTCTCCGGCCGCTGTGGCGCGAGTTCCTCACCAATCATTCGGCTCTCGTCGCAGGGCTTCAGCCAAGGCGCGTACTTGCGCCCGACAAGAAATGGCGGCTGATCGCCGGCCCCTTCGCCAATGCCGCCGAGGCAGCTCAAGCTTGCGCTCTGTTCAAGAAGGCGCAGAGGCCTTGCGAGGCCACGGTCTACGCGGGCGACGCGCTCTAGTTGAGCCTGCTCTAGTCACCGCCAAGAAAGAGCCGGCCCATGTCGGGGTCGGCGAGAAGCGCCTTGCCCTGGCCCGCTTTGACCAGCCGGCCGGCCACCAGCACGTAGCCCACATCGGCGAATTCAAGACCTTTGCGCGCGTTCTGCTCGACGAGGATGAGGGTCTTGCCGCGTGCATCGCGCAACTCGGCCAAGGTCTCAAAGATCATGTCGATGGCGCGCGGCTCGAGCCCGATCGAAGGCTCGTCGATGAGGATGATTTCGGGGTCCATGATCAGCGCCCGCGAAATCTCGAGCAGCCGCCGCTCGCCGCCTGACAGCACGCGGGCGCGCTCATGACGTCGCGCCTGAAGCGCAGGATAGCGGTCGAGCACGGCTTCTGCCGCTCGCTTCGCCTCTGATGGGAGATCGAGCAGATATCCGCCCATGAAGAGATTCTCCTCGACGGTCATGTCGGGGAACACGGAGTCCTTCTGCAGCACATAAGCGAGCCGCGCGGATTTCAGCTTCTCGCTCGCGGGCAGCTTGCCGATGTCGCTGCCCGACACCGTGACGGTCCCTGCGAAGATGCGGGCAAAGCCGTAGATGGCATTGAGCACGGTCGACTTGCCGGCCCCGTTCGGGCCAACCAGGCACAGCGAGCGGCCGCGGGCGACACGGAGCGAGACATCCCTGATCACGTGCATCCGCCCATAGCCGGCATGGAGACGATCGATCGCCAGGAGCGGAGTTGCGCCGGCGAGACGGTCGAGCTCGGCGACGGGGACGCTAGCGTCGCCTTTCTCCAAATTGTGCACTGCGTCGCTCCTCGCCATCAGGCCGCCCCGAGATAGGTGTCGAGCACTTTTGCGTCGCGCCTGATGGTTTGCGGCGAGCCCTCGGCGAGCAGCCGGCCGTGGGCGAGGCAATAAATGTGCTCGGCCAGGCCCATGATCACCGGCATGTTGTGCTCGATCACGAGCAAGGTCAGCCCGCGCGTCCGGTTGGCGGCTTTGAGGCGATCGATCAGGCTCTCGACCAGCACCGGGTTGATGCCGGCGGTCGGCTCGTCGAGCAGGAGCATCTCGGGATCGTTGATGAGCGCCATGGCGAGCTCGAGCAGCTTCTGTTGCCCAAAGGAGAGATCGCCGGCCAGGATGTCACGCTTCTCGGCAAGACCCACGAAGTCGAGCAGCTCAGAGGCGTGGGCGTCGGCTTCGCTGTGGGCGGCGCGAAAGAGCCCGGCAAAGGACGCCGTCCTGATCGAGGCCGAGACCAGCAGGTTCGCGTGGGCGCTCATGCGCCGATAGATGCGGGGCTGCTGAAACGTGCAGATGATGCCGGCGCGGGCGATCTCGCCGGCCAGGAGCTTCGAGATCTCGTTGCCGTTGAAGCGGATCGAGCCGGCATCGATCGGAAAGGCTCCGGTGATGGCGTTGAACAGGGTGGTCTTGCCCGAGCCGTTCGGCCCGATCAGCCCGACAATGGTGCCTTGCTTCACGCTCAAGCTCACCCCGTCATTGGCGACGACACCACCGAAGGCTTTCGTGACCTGAGCAAGCTCGAGCAACGCGCTCATGGGCGCGCCCTCTTGGGAGCCGGGGCCCCCTCCTCTGCCGCGATGCCACGCTCGCGTCCGAAGCGCTCGTGGACGAAGCCCATGATGCCTGCGGGGAAGAACACGGCGACGGCGACGATGAGGACGCCAAGCGCGACCCTCTGCCAGCCGAGCAGATAGGTCCAGAAGAGCTCCTTGGCGAGCTGGAAGACGATCGCGCCGACGATCGGCCCGAGAAGCGTCCCCTTGCCGCCGAGCAGCGCCATGAGGATCATCCACACGCCGATGGTGGCACCGGCAAAGGCCGTCTCGGTCGGATCGATGAAGCGGACGAGATTGCCGTAGATGGCGCCGGCGGCTCCTAAGAATCCCGCGGCGATGACCCAGGCCGTCACCTTGGCGGCGTGGACCTTAAGCCCCATGGCCTCGGCCTTGTCTTCGTCGTCCCTGATCGCGTTCAGCGCAAGACCGAAGCGGGTCGACAGGAGCCAGGCGAAGACAAGCGTGCAGGCAACGGCAAGCCCAAGCGCAAGATAATAGAGAAGCAGCCCGACATCGCCGAGGCTCGCGGGCGGATTGGGGGTGAGCATGCCGGAGCCAGCCCCGATCCAGGGAATGCCGGCGGCGACCTGTCCCGCGGCGAGCCCCAGTCCGAGGGTGCAGATGGCGAAATAATGCCCGCGCATCGACAGCACGAGAGAGCCGAGCAGCCAGGCGACAAGGGCGCTCGCCGCCGCCGCCGCCGGCAGCCCAAGCGCAAGCCCGGCAGGAACTGGGTCGCGTCGAACACGAACTCCGTGCCGCCGCCCTTCGCCTCGGTGTAGAGCCCGACATTATAGAAGAGCCCGACCTGGACGATGGCCGAGACATACATGCCGACGCCCAAGAAGAGGACATTGCCGAAGGAGTTGTAGCCCATCTGCCCGCCGACCAAATCCCAGGCGAGAGCGAACACGATGAAGAGGAGAAGCTCGGTCAGTTGCGACTGATAGGCCGGGCCCATGAGCGGCGCGGCCACCCCGCACGCAAGAATCGCCGCGATGAGAACGAGGCGCGCTGGCGTGAGGGCGAGTGGAATGCGCATCTTGCCTATTTGAGATAGAGGCGCTTCCGCTTCAGCCGCCAATTGCGCAGGACGAGCAGGGCGACGAGAAGCGCAAAGACGAAGGCAATCTGATATTGCGGCCCGAGAATGAAGCCCGCGAAGCTCTCGGCGATGCCGAGCCCTAACGCCGCCCAGACCACGCCGGCAAGATTGCCCAGCCCCGCCAGCACCACGATCATGAACGAGCGGACGGTATAAGAGAGCCCGCTATAAGGGTGGATGGTATAGGCCATCGAGGCGAGCGCGCCCGCAGCGCCGCAGATCGCGGCATTGAGCGCATAGGTAATGCCATACACCTTGCGCGTCTCGATGCCGAGAACGCTTGCGGCGCGCGGCTCCTGCGCCGTGGCGCGGATCGCCTGGCCTTGGCGCGAGCGGGCAAGGAAGAATGAAAGTGCCGCCCCGAGCGCGATGCAGGCGACAAAGACGAGCACCTTCACCTTCGCCACGCCGACCAGCCCGTCGAAGAAGAACCAGCTGCCGAGCCCGCTGTCGGCGATGCGGTCGGCGCTGCCGAAGACGCGCGCCATCAGCTGCTGCAGGATGATGGCGATGCCGAACGTCGCCAGCACCGAATTGAACATGTCGCGGCCGATCAGGTGCACGATCACCGTCTGGAACAGGACCCAGCCCAGCGCATAAAGCGCCGCCGCCGCGATCGGCACGGCAAGCAGCGGCGGCATCCCCTGCTCGACGCAGAGCACGGCGATGAAGCCGCCGAGCATGACGAACTCCCCTTGGCAAACGTTGACGATATTGGTCACGCCCCAGACAAGCGCCATGCCGTAAGCGGCGAGCGCAAACACGGCGCCGACCAGGATGCCGTCGATCAAAAGCTGGAGGCCAAGCGCGGGCGCATCGAACAGAATGAGAAGATTGCCGATCATGCCCCGCAAGCGTCCGCGCTTTCCATGCCGCCGCGACCCTCAAGCGGCAGACTGATGCTTACAAAGGCGGAAGGGCGCCGTCGACTTCTATTGGCGGGGGCGCGGTATGACCGGCTTGCCGGTTGCCCACTTGGCGGGCGCGACGACCACGTATTTGCCGCCCTGCACCTGGCTCAAGACCATGGGCTTGGCGATGTTCCGGCCCGATGCGTCGAACTTGACGGGGCCGTAAAAGCTTTCGAGCTCGGTCGCGGAAAGCGCCTCGCGCACCTTCTCAGGGTCGAGACTCTGCGCCCGCTTGAAGGCGTCGGCAAAGACATGCACGGCCGCGGCCGACTGCGCTGACTGATACGGCGCCTCGTAGCCATAGGCATCCTTGAATTGCTTGGCGAAGTCCGCCGCGGTGCCGAACACCTCATCCTTGTAGCCAAGCGATTCGTGCCACTGATGGGCGCAGAACGCATACTCGGCCGCCTCGCCGAGCTTCTCGGCGATCTGCGCGGAGTCGCAGTGGGTCATGGCGAGGATCGGCACGTAGACTTTCAAGGCCTTGATCTGGTTGATCGCGGTGAGCGCCCCCTTCTCATGGCCGGAGATCACGAGCACGTCGGGCTTCAAGGCCTTCACCTTGGTCAGGGTCACCGACATGTCGTTGAGCTCCGGCGGCAGCTGGTCGTCGATCACACACCGCATGCCGTGACGCTCAACGTCATCGAGCACGCCGGCGCGGACGTCCTGCGCGAACGGGTCGTTCTCCATGGCCAATGCCACGGTGAGCGTCCCAGGCGTCTTGCCAAGCTTCTCGGCGTACTCGGCGGCGAGATCGATGACCGGCGTGAGATACTGGTCGGAGGTGGAGAGCACGGCGAAGATGTAGCGATAGCCCTTGGTGAACAGCTCGCGCGCCGCGCCGTTGGCCTCCACCATGGGTACCTTGTACTTCTCGACGACGGGCAAGATCGCCTTGGTCAGGCCCGAGCTGTAGGGCCCGAGGATGAATTTTACGCCATCCTGCTTGATCAGCCGCTCGGCGAGCTCGGTGCCGCGTGCGGGCGTCGACTCGTCGTCGTAATACTGGACCACGAGCTTGTAGCTCGTGCCGCCGATCTTGACGCCGCCCTTGTCGTTGATCTTGCGAACGGCGAGCTCGTAACCGTTCTTGGTGTTGAGGCCGTTCTGCGCGTATTTGCCGGTGAGAGACACCGCAGCGCCGAGGACGATCACATCCTCGGCTGCTGGAGCCATGCCGACGCTCCCCAGCGTGCCGATAAAGGCAGCCACCAGGCTCGCCGGCAACCATCGCCCAGACCGCACTGCCTCCAACCCCCGCCGCCGAGTTTTTCTTGCGAATCTTGTACCGGTACGAGACTACGCCTTTATCGGCGCCCCCTTCAATCGCGGGTCGCGCTCAGGCCCTTGCCAGCGAAGGTTGTAATGCAGCGCGGCCCTGCTCTAACGCGGGAGCTCTCACGCGGGCGCCGCGGGCTAAAGCGGATCGGCGTTGAAGGTGTCGCAGGTCTCGAGCTTGCCGCTCTCATAGCCGCGGCGGAACCAGCGCGAGCGCTGCGCCGAGGTGCCGTGGGTAAAGGCGTCCGGCACGACATAGCCTTGCGTCTGCTTCTGGATGTGGTCGTCGCCGATGGCGCTCGCCGCTGCCAGAGCCTCATCGATATCGCCGGGCTCGATGATGTTCTTGCTCTCCTGGGCGTGGTTGGCAAAGATGCCGGCGAAGCAGTCGGCCTGCAGCTCAACGCGGACCTGCAAGGCGTTCCCTTGCTTCTCGTCCATGCGCTGCCGCGCCGCCTCCACCTGATCCATGATGCCGAGCAGCTTCTGCACGTGATGGCCGACCTCGTGGGCCAGCACATAGGCCTGGGCAAAGTCGCCCTGCACGCGGAAGCGGTCCTTCAGCTCGTGATAGAAGCTGAGGTCGATATAAACCTTCTCGTCGTTGGGGCAGTAGAAGGGGCCCATGGCCGACATCCCCGTCCCGCAGGCCGAGCGCACCGCGCCGGTGAACAGGACGAGCTTGGGATCGCTGTAGGTCTCGCTGTACTGCTTGAAGATCCCCTGCCACACGTCCTCGGTGTCGGCGAGAACGACGGAGACGAATTGCTTGAGATCGTCCTCGCTGTTGGTCTGCGGATGTTGGACCGCCGGGCCTTGCGTCCCGGGGACTGGGACATTGGTGGTATCGGGGTGGGATTGCGGCAGGTGAATATCGGGGAAGTTCGACCCATCCCCTGACGGTCCGCCGCCGCCTTGCATGAGCACGCTCGGGTCGATGCCGAAAAACCACATCAGGCCGAGGATGATGAGAATTCCGACGATGCCGATGCCGCCGCCACGTCCCGAACCGCCGCTGGGAAAGCGGACGCCGCCGCCCGGGAGCGGGATGCCATAACCGCCCCCTTCGTCCCGGCGGTCCTCGACATTCTCGCTCTCTCTTCCGCCACGCCAGCGCATAGCCTGGTCACCTCGATCTCGGCGAGCCTGCCCGAATTTCGATCATTGTGCATGGCGCGAGGCGCGGCACAAGGCTTCCCAGTGATCCAAGCAACGCTTTGGTCGGGGAAGCGTTCAACCTCATGGATAAGTGCGCCCGGCGCACCATGCGGTGTGAAAGCGCGCCCGCAAATCCTTGTTGCTATTAAAGAGATTGACAAGGAATCGTCAAAAAACTGCCACAGGGCCAGAGCATGCTGTACGTGCCCAGTTGTGTTCGGTCTGGGTAGGTAGTGCGTTCTGTGTAATGCGTACGAGCCTCGGCACTCCCCGCGCCGGGGCTCTTCTTTTTTGCGGCACCGCCTCGGCAGTCGTGCATAAGCTTTGGCCATGCACGCAAGGCCCCGCCGCCGCCTCTTCGCCGAAACGCTTGCCGTTGTATCCGCTCTTGTCTTTGCATCTCTCAGCCACCCTTCCGGCGGCGTCCGGCTCCACCTCCCGTTCGAGGTCTATCCCGGAGCGATCTACCTTGGCCTGCTAGCCTGGCCCGCGTTCTTGAGCGTGGGCGACGGAGCCCGGGACGGTCCCGATCTCCAGCTCGCAGCCTATGGCGGCCCTGCCTATACGATGGCGAGCGGGCTCAAATTCACGCAAAGCGGAGGTACCGATCTGCGCTTCGGGGCGGTCCCTTGGGATGGGCAGCCCTTCAGGCCGCCGATCTATTACGGCTTGCGCGGCATCTTTTGGCCAGCAAACGGGCGGCAAGGGATCATGGCCGACTTCACCCACATCAAGGCGAAGGCGGTGAAGGAAAGCGTCGTCAATCAATCGGGGATGCGTGACGGGCTCTCCGTGCCGCCGCGGGAGAAACTCTCCGCCACCTTCAGCAAGCTCGAATTCACCCACGGCTATAATCTTTTGACCCTCAATCTCGTGCGCCGGCGCGCGCTTGGCTCGGAGAAGCTCCTCGCCTATGCCGGCGCAGGCGCTGGCGTCGCCATTCCCCATGTCGAGGTCGGTCGGAGCGGGTGGCCGCCCAAGACGCGCACCTACGAATATCAGCTTGCCGGGCCTGCGGTGCAGGTGCTTGGCGGCGTGGAGTGGCGCTTCAGCCCCCACGTCTCCGTCTTCGTCGAGTACAAGCTGAGCTGCTCGGCGATCAGCGGCGCGGTCAAAGGCGGCGGGAACGTCGAAACCAATCTCTGCACGCACCAGCTCTTGGGCGGACCTGCCTGGCATCTCCGGGCGCGCGCAACGGAAGCAGCACCTTAGGGCACGCTCCGGAAAGATAGAAACCGGGTTTCCGAAAAAGATCGTGCTCCAGCTTCTATTCGGCGGGTTCCAGCACGCCGCGCGCTTTACCCTTATCGGGCGCGGGCAAAGCGAGCGAATCGTGCGTGCCCTCTTCGTCGGCCTCCATGAAAACGCGCCGGCTGAGATAGGTATAGACCACCGGGATCACGAACAAGGTGAAGAGCGTGCCGACCAGGAGGCCGCCGACAATCACCCAGCCGATATCCTGGCGGCTCTCCGCGCCTGCGCCCGTGGCGAGCGCAAGCGGCACGGCGCCGAGAACCATGGCGCCCGTCGTCATCAGGATGGGCCGGAGCCTGAGCGAAGCCGCCTCGATCACGGCCTCCCGCATGACCTGCCCTTTGGCGCGAAGCTGATTGGAAAACTCCACGATGAGAATGCCGTGCTTGGTGATGAGCCCGATCAGGGTGACGAGGCCGACCTGGCTATAGATGTTCAGCGTGCCGCCGCTCCACCACAGCGCCAGCAGCGCGCCGGTCACCGAGAGCGGCACCGTCAGCATGATGATGAAGGGATCGGTGAAGCTTTCGAACTGGGCGGCGAGCACGAGATAGATGAAGGCGAGCGCCAGCAGAAAGGTCAGATACATATTGGCGCTGGCTTCCCTGAATTCGCGGGATTGCCCGGCATATTCGATATGGGCGGTGGCCGGCAGCACCTCTTGCGCCGTCTTGTTGAGGAAGCTCAAGCCGTCGCTCAAGGTGTAGCCCGGCGCAAGCTGCGCGGTGATGGTCGCGGCGCGCAGCTGGTTGAAGTGGTTGAGCTCCTTAGGCGCCACCGTCTCCTTGATGGTGATCAGGTTTGACAGCGGGATCATGGCGCTGTCGCGGCCCTTCACATAGATGCGCCGCATGTCGTCGGGATTCTGGCGGTCGATATCGGCGATCTTCACCACGACGTCGTATTGCTCGCCGTTCTGCTTGAAGCGGGTGACCTGGCGGCCGCCGAGCATGGTCTCCAGCGTGCGGCCGAGCGTGTCGATCTCGACCCCGGTGGCGGCCGCTTTCTCCCGGTCCACCGAGATGTCGAGCTGGGGAGAGTTCAGCTTCAGGTCGGTGTCCACATCGACGAGGCCGGGATAGTCGCGCGCCTTGTCCAACATCGCATCGACCATCTTCTGCAGCTCGTCATAGGAGCTCGAGGTCTGGATGACGAAATTGATGGGCTTGTCCTTAAGGCTTTGGCCAAGCGAGGGCGGGTTGCTCGGAAAGGCGACGACGCCGGGAACGGCAACCATGCGCGGCGCGATCGACCTGCCGATCTCTTGCTGGCTCCGTTGGCGCTCGGCCCACGGCTTGAGCCTGACCACGGAGGTTCCTTGCGACACCGTGGGGTTGCCGGCGACCACAAAGATGCGGTCGGCTT
Organism: Methyloceanibacter sp.; assembly: GCA_041500805.1. Lineage (GTDB taxonomy): Bacteria > Pseudomonadota > Alphaproteobacteria > Rhizobiales > Methyloligellaceae > Methyloceanibacter. Next base: position 27,444 of record JBGQMX010000001.1, on the reverse strand, counting down.
CGGGCACCGAAAGAAAGATCTGCTCGAGCTGCTTGGCGTAGGCGTCGGTGTAATCGATGGTGGCGCCTTCCGGGGCGCGGAACATGACATAGATGTTGCCCTGGTCCTCGATGGGGGCGAGCTCCGCCTTCAGCATCCCGAACAGGAAGAAGCTTGCGCCGGCCACGCCAAGGCCAATCAGCAGCACTAAGGGCCGCACGGCAAGGGCGCGCCGCAACAGGCCGCGGTAGCCGGCGCCGATCCCCTGCAACACGCGCTCGCTCGCGCGGTAGAGAAGGTTGTGCTTCTCCTGATGGCGCAGCAGCTTCGAGCACATCATCGGCGAGAGCGTCAGCGCCACGAAGCCCGAGACGATGACGGCGCCGGCCAAGGTCCAGGCGAACTCGGTAAAGAGACGCCCGGTGATGCCGGTCATGAAGCCGATCGGCGCATAGACCGCTGCCAGCGTGATGGTCATGGCGATGACGGCGAAGCTGATCTCGCGGCTGCCGAGAAGGGCCGCCTTCACCGGCGGCATGCCCTTCTCCACGTGGCGGTAGATGTTCTCCAGCATGACGATGGCATCGTCGACCACGAGCCCGATGGCGAGGACGAGGGCGAGCAGCGTCAGCGTGTTGATGGAGAAGTTGAAGGCGTACATCAGCGCGAACGCGCCGATCAGCGAGACCGGAATGGTGACGAGCGGGATCAGCGTGGCGCGCAGCGAGCGCAAGAACAAGAAGATGATGAAGACGACGAGGACGATGGCTTCGCCGATGGTCCGGTAGACATTCTTGATGGACTCGGCAATGAACACCGACTTGTCGTTGGCGATCCGCACCTGCATGCCGTCGGGCAGCGAGGCGGTGATGCTCGGCAGCACCTTCTGAATCTCCTCCGCCACATCGAGCGGATTGGCGGTGGCCTGCTTGATCACGCCGAGCGCGATGGCCGGCTTGCCGTTGAAACGGACGATGCGGCGCTCGTCGAGCGCGCCAAGCTCGGCATGGCCGACATCGGAGAGCCGCACGAGATAGCCATTGGCCTCCTTGACGATGAGATCGTTGAACTGCTCGGGCGTCTTGAGGTCAGTCTCGGCCAGCACGGTGAACTCGCGCTGCAGGCTCTCGATGCGGCCCGACGGCACCTCGACGTTCTGGCGCCTGAGCGCGGCCTCGACGTCTTGCGGCGTCAGCTCGTAGGCGGCCAGCCGTTCGGGATCGAGCCAGATGCGCATGGAATATTCGCGATCGCCGAACATGCGCACCTCGGCCACGCCGGGGAGCGTCGTCAGCTGATCCTTCACATAGCGATTGGCGTAGTCGGTGATCTCGAGCTCCGAATGCCGGTCGCTGAAAAAGGCGAGATGGAAGATCGGCTGGGCGTCGGCCTCGACCTTTTGAATGATCGGCTCCTCGATCTCGTCGGGAAGGCGTCCGCGCACGCGCCCGACACGATCGCGGACGTCGGCCGCGGCATAATCGGGATTGCGGTCGAGCTTGAATCTCACGGTGATCTGGCTCGACTCCTGGCGGCTGATCGAGGTGATGAAATCGATGCCCTCGATGCCCGAGAGCGAGTCCTCGAGCACCTGGGTGACCTGGGTCTCGACGATGGCCGCGCTGGCGCCGGGATAGGTCGTCTGCACGGTGACGACCGGCGGGTCGATCGCGGGATATTCGCGCACGCTTAAGCGGTCATAGGAGACGAGGCCGACCAGCACCAGCACGAGGCTCAGCACCGTGGCGAACACCGGCCGCTTGATGGACAGCTCTGGGAGCGTCACGGCCTATGCCCCGGCGGGGTTGACGACGGACACCGCACTGCCGTCGCGGATCTTGAGCTGGCCCGCGGTCACCACCTGGTCGCCGGCTTCAAGCCCCTCGACGATCTCGACGCGGCCTTCGCGGCGCGTGCCGGTCACCACCTTGGTCAGCTTCGCCTCGCCGTCGACGATCTTGAACACGAACTGGCTGTCGCCCTGGGGAACGATGGCCTGCTCAGGCACGCTCAAGGCATCCTCCTTGAGCTGCAAGAGGACCGTCACCCGCGCAAACAGGCCCGGGCGGAGACGCTGATCCTGATTGGGAACGATGGCGCGGACCAGGAGGCTGCGCCCGGCAACATCGAGGCGCGGATCGATGGCGTAGACCTTGCCCTCGAAGCTGTCGTCGGGGAAGGCATCGACCTTGACGCGGATGGTTTGACCAACCTTGATCGCGGGGAGGAATTTTTCCGGCACCCTGAAGTCGGCCTTCACCGGATCGATGGACTCGAGATTGACCAGCGCCTGGCCGGCAGTGATGTATTCGCCGACGCTCACATGGCGTAGGCCCACGATGCCGGAGAACGGCGCTGCCATGTGCGCCTTCTCGAGCTGCACCCGGGCAAGCTCGACGGAGGCCGTGTTCACGGCGAGGTTCGAGTTCGCCTCGTCGGCCGACTGGGCCGTCGCATATTTGTTGCTGAAGAGCTGGGTGGTCCGCTTGTGGGTTTGCTCGGCGAGCGTCAGCTTGGCCTCGGCATCGGCGAGCTGGGCGCGATAGACCGAATCGTCGAGGGTGAAGAGCGGCGCGCCCTTCTCGACCGGCTGGCCTTCCTGGAAGTGGATCTCCTTGAGACGGCCGGGGATCTCGGAGCTGACCGTCACCGCCTCGTTGGAAAGAAGCGTGCCGATGGCGGTCACCTGCTCGCTCAAGGGCGCGGCCACGACTTTGGCGGCCTCGACCGCCACGGCCCCGCCCTTGTTGTCCTGCCCCTCCGCCGCGGAGCAGGCAAGCGTCAGGCTGGCGGCCAAAAGCCACGCGCCGACGCTTCTGCCGCCTCTCTGCGCCATCCGTTCCGCTTCCCGCTACTCAACCCAGGCAATTTAACACCTGCAGGAGACGGTGTTCAGTCTGAACCTCGCATGAACGGGAATGACGGTTAGCGAAAGGACGGCGGGACGAAAGGGGGCAACCCAGTCAAAAGGCCGCCCCCATTTGTCGACCCTCTATGGATTTGGCGTCGAAGGTGCCGGAGCCTCGGGAGCGGGAGCCTCGGGAGCTGGCGTTTCGGGAGCCGGCGTCTCTGCGGCCGGCGCCTCGGGGGCAGCTGGCGTTTCGGCAGCTGGCGCCTCAGGTGCGGCAGGCGTTTCGGCGGGTTGCTCCTGAGACGGAGGCAGCTGGACTTTGACGCCCGTGTCGCCCTTGTTCCCGTACATGAAATAGGCAGCGATGACGAGGGCGAGCACGATGCCGCCTAGAACGATCGCAAGAAATGTCCTGCTGCCCTGGTTGTCGTTAGCCATTGTCAATTTCCTCCCTCTCGAGGGTCGCTTGAGTCGACGCCTGAACCTAACGAGGAAATTCCCCGCGGTCGAGGCCCGCGACGGCCATCAGCGCGCTGCCGGCGTGGGCGCGCGTCGCGCCACGAGATCGAAGAGCGGTGACAAGGCGGCGGCGACGAGGAAATTGATCAGCACCGAATACAAGGCGGCGTAGCCCGGCACCGTGACGCCGAGCACCGTGAGCGGATAGGTCGACGAGATAAAGTGCTGCGTTGAGGCCATATAGGTACCGACGGCGATGCCGGCGACCCAGCCGCTCAGCAACGCCGAGGCGTTGAAGGAGCGCGTGTAAAGACCGAGCAGGACGGGTGGCAGGAGCTGGATGATCCAGATGCCGCCGAGCAGCTGGAGCTGGATGGCATAGGCTTGCGGGATGGCGAGGACGAACGCCACCGCGCCGATCTTCACCACAAGCGACACGATCTTGGCCATGCGGGCTTCCTCGGCCTCGGTGCAGTCGGGGCGCAGGAACTCCTTGTAGAGATTGCGGGTGTAGAGATTGCCGCAAGCGATCGACATGATCGCGGCCGGAACCAGAGCGCCAATGGCGATGGCCGCGAAAGCCACGCCGACGAACCAGGACGGAAACGAGGCGAGAAAGAGCGCGGGCACTGCGAAGTTCGCCCCGTATTCGGTGAAGCCGGCGGCGTAGGCAGGATCCTTATCGACGCCGGCGGCGATGGCCATGTAGCCGAGCAGCGCGATCAGCCCCAGGATGAAGGAATAGGCGGCGAGCATGGCGGCGTTGCGCCGGATCACGTTGCCGCTCGAGGAGCTCAAGATCCCGGTCATGGCGTGGGGATAGAGGAAGAGCGCAAGGGCCGACCCGAGCGCCAGGGTGGCATAGGCGCTGTAGGCGCCGAGGCTGCCCCCTTGCGGTGGGGCAAGCGTAAGCTTCTCTTGCGGCACGCTCGCGAAGATCGCGCCATAGCCGCCGAGCTTTGCCGGAATGATGATGATGGCGGCGAACACCGTCACGAAGATGAGCGCGTCCTTGACGACGGCGATGAGCGCGGGCGCGCGTAGGCCGCTCGTATAGGTGAAGGCCGCAAGCACGATGAAAGCGATGATGAGCGGCAGATGCCCGGCGAAGCCTCCGGTTGGAAAGCCGAGCGCGCCGATCACCACCTCCATGCCGACGAGCTGGAGCGCGATGTAAGGCATGGTGGCGACGATGCCGGTCACGGCGACGGCGAGCGCGAGCAGGCGGCTGTTGAAGCGGTCGCGCACGTAATCGGCGGCGGTGACATGGCCGCGCTCCTTCGCGATCGCCCAGAGCCTCGGGAAGATGAGATAGAGGATGGGATAGATGAGGATCGCATAGGGAATGGCGAAAAATCCCATCGCGCCTTTGCCGTAGACGAGCGCCGGAACGGCGATGAAGGTATAGGCGGTGTAGAGATCGCCGCCGAGCAGGAACCAGGTGACGACCGTGCCGAAGCGGCGCCCGCCGAGGCCCCATTCATGCAAGAGATTGAGATCGGCCTTGCGCCAGCGGGCCGCGACGAAGCCGATCCAGGTGACGAGCAGGAACAGCGAGACGAAAATGCTCGTGGCCGTCAAATTCAAAGTCACAGGATGTCCCCCGGCGCGCCCGTCGTATCGTCCAATCCAGCCGGCGGCGCGTCGGCCACGCGCGTGATTCGGGTCTCGATCACATAGACGAGGTAGACGAGCGCGGCGCCCCCGAGAATCCAGGCAAGCTGATACCAATAGAAGAAGGGCACGCCGCCAAGGGTGGGCTCGATCCGGTTATAGGCAGGCACCCACAACGCGGCGAGGATCGGAATGGCGAGCAAGAGGCGCGGCCAATAGCGCAGCCAGCCGGAATTGGCCTTTTTGCTTGTCACGGCGCGGCCCCCCTCCCCGCCAGCACGGGCGCCTAAGCAGGCCGCGCGAGCTTACTCGAAAGCGCGCGACGCGCGCGACGGCGAATATAGAGCGCTTCAGGGAGGCCCACGCAATATTGACCTTGCCGCTCGGCGGGGCCCATATGTCGCCGTGAGAGCCCGTAGCTCAGCCGGTAGAGCACTTGACTTTTAATCAAGGGGTCTCGGGTTCGAATCCCGACGGGCTCACCAAGCAATTCAAAGACTTCCGGCCTCAGCGTCCAAGCCTTTCCCCTCCGTAGGTAACCCTTGAGGTAACACCAGACAGGAGGGATTGATGCCACGAGCCATCACGAAGATTGACCGCCGCAGGGCGCTCACAATCGTTGCCGCTGTTCCCGCTGCCGTCGCCCTTGGCACCGGTGCGGCAGTCGCCAGTCTCGGCGAAGATGCCGGGTTGCTGCAGCCTTGGAACAAATACCTGCCGCAAGCTAGGGCCAGGAGATGCCGGAAGGGGCCGGCCTCGCGCCGGCCCTTTCCGTTACGAAAAAAGAAAGCCCCGAGGAGAATGTGGCGGGGCTTTTGAGGTGTAGATCAGTTGGTAAACCCACCGCAACGAGCCTAAGCCTTCGCGACGAGCCTAAGCCTTTCAGACACTCTCAGAGCGGTCATTTTGTCCCAGCGCCATTGCGCCTCAACTACTTGCCAGCCTGTGGAGATAAGCCTTGGGAGCTACCGTTAACCGGTAGCGTCAAAAGGAGGAAAAAATGTCATGAACAAAGTCATCGCAGCAATCCTATCGCTCGGCCTCGCAGTGGCCTTCACCGCTCCGGCTCTGGCCGCCGAAAAGACGCCCACGACCAAAGCCGCTTGTGAAAAGGCCAAAATGACGTGGGACGATGCTACGAAGAAGTGCACAAAGCCAAGCATGTAGTAGCTTTACAGAGAGTGTCTAAAGGGGGCGCCGGCTTCGGCCGGCGCCCTTATGCCTGAAAGGTTTATTGCGGCGTGAGGTCGCCGGCGATCGTGTTGAACAGGGTCAACAGCTTGGTACCGACCGCTTGCACACCCACCAGGATGGCAACCGCAATGCCGGCAGCGATCAGGCCATACTCGATGGCGGTGGCGCCGGACTCGTCTTTGGCGAAACGTGCAAACGTCCTCATTTTTCGACACTCCCTTTTTTTTGGGGCCCCTCGCCGTTTTTGCCCGACGGCGGAACCTGATGTGGAAGCTAGCGTCGACGAGTTAGATACACGTTAAATCAATCCAATAGAGTCGAGGCCCTGAGGATTAACGGAACGGAAATTTTTGCGGAACCGCGCGCGAGCGATCGAGGAGCAGGTCGAAGGTGAAGGCGCCGATGCTGTCCTCCGGCTAGCGATTTCGCGTTCCTAACCGCGCGCGCACGACGCTATGCCTACCTCAGACGTTCGGGCACCGGCTCCCGTACCCGCCAGGACCTGAATAGCAAGGCCCGCCAGGAGCCGCATAAACAAAGTCCTCCCGGTCTCAACCCCCGGCTAGGGGGGCCTCAGCTTGCAAAACCAACGCCGTCCCGCGCCCTTATCAAAGGGGCGGGGCGCACAATACGGAACGTGATCGAAGGAGTGGTTGCCGGCACTCTAACGCCGAAAGCGATAACCGCCGGTGTGGCGGTATTGACTGCTTTAGGCCTGAATTGAGGAAGACGCCGGCCGAAGCCGACCGCCCCTTAGGCGCGAAGCCGCTAGGAGACGCAAATGAAGAAACCCCGGCCGCTATTCGGCCGGGGTTTGGCTTTTTGCCGGAGAAAAAAGGCTAAGGACGCTATCTAACCGTCATCTTAACCGAGCTTCAGTGGCGTGGTGGCCACGGCCTTCTCGTGGTGGCCGAAGCAGCCACCAAGTCCGATCGTTGCGGTGATGATGATGGCGCAAGCTAGAAAGACACGCATGGATTGATCCCCCGATAGTCCCGTATAGGCAACCAGTGTAACGGGTGTTCGAGCAGAAAACCGTGACACTTGAGACACGCATGCTCGAAAAAAGAGCGGCGGGCAAGCCGACTCCCCTTCCTGCATCTCCTGGCCTAGACATAGTCTTCTGGCTCGCGCCCGTCGTGCTCCTCCTCGCGGTCATCGCGAGTGCCTGTCTCCATCATAACTGCTCGATATGGGCGCCTCGATTGCCGCAGCCACGTTTTGCCAGGTGAACCGAAGTTGCATGGCTCATTCAGCAGGGGTTCAGGCGTGCTTTGCCAGAGTGGCAATGCAATCGACGAGTAATCGTCACAACCCAAGCCAATGGAGGTTCACTTGCGACTCTCATCTGCATTGACCGTCTCCGCCGTAGCGATTGGTGCTTTCATGCTGGGTGCAGGCACGCCCGCTCAATCCGATCCTCGCCTTCACATTTCAGACGCTTCGAGCTTGCTCGTACTGACCAAATCGCAGGGGTGTCTGATGATCGGCGGCATCAAGGTCTGCAAGACCAAGAAGAAGCATCACGACGACGATACCGATGCGGCCACGCCTAAAAACGATACCGGTACTGACATGCCTGCGCATGATACCGGTACTGACACGCCCAAGCAGGACACGACCGATAAGGCCCCCGATGCCAAGCCGAAGAAGCAGTCTTGCATAGTTAACACCCCAAATGGGGGCGGGGGTTTTACAAAAATCCCGGGCTTCCACTCTGAATGCGAAAACTTGGGGAACGGCGACACGTTGTGCTGCCAGGTCGCCGACTAGCCTCCAGGCTGTAATTCATCGCGGCCCTGCGGATTCTCTTAGGCTTCCGCAGGGCCGAGTCGACTGACCATGCCAGCTCACTTCTTCACTGGGGCGTAAAAGACGCTGTCGATCTCGACGATATCATCGTCGAACAGGCGCTGGACCTCGACCATCGTTCGGGGTGGATAGGGCGGCTTGCCCCACAGCTCGGCTTGCGCCTTGTCGACCATGGGTGCGAACCGGTGCAGGTCACTGACGTAAACGGTGAGCCGCACGCAATCCTGGAGGCTCGCGCCCTCCGATTCAGCAATCAATTTGAGATTGAGGAATGCGCGAAGAATTCGGGCTTGAGGATCCTGCACCAATGTGTTGGTCGCCGGATCGATGCCTTGCATGCCGGCGACAAAGACGAAGTCCCCAGCCCTGGCGCCGAGGCTCCAAGTGCCCTCCGCCTTGATAGCACCAGGAGGATCGAGGGTTTTGACACCATTCGGCGACGGCGACTGCGCAAGTGCGAGACTTGAGGCCATGGCGATTGCCGTCACGCAAGGCAGAGCAAGGCGCTGCAACATTTGGGTGCTCCTTCTCAAGTGATTATCGATCCGCCCGCTTAGGTTCGTCAGGACCATTTCACTGACTGGCCTTTCGCGCACATTTGTTCTTGTCGGGTTTCCACTCGCAGCTTGCCGATTTCGCGGTGCAGCCCGGCTGGTCGAGGCCTTTGCAGGGGTTCGCCGGCTTCGACTGATCCGCTGCCGCAGGCGTCTCGGCCGGCGGCTTCTCAGAGCTTGCCGCGTCAGGTGCCGGGTTCGACGCAGGAGAAGCTGGCTTTTCAGGCTTTTTGATTGGCACCCCGGCCAACAGCGTCCAGGAACCAGGATCGTCACATGTGATCAGGGTCGGCGCGTGATTGTCTCCGTCCAAGCCGAGGCACTTGCTTTGCGCTACTGACCGCAGCTTGTAGGTCGCCTGCGCGCTCAGCTTTTGTGTCAGCTCATTCTCCAGCGCCGCGACCCGCCCGCCTAAGGCGACGATGGTTTCTTCCAAGTGCGATATATGTTCCTGCAAGCAGGCCATCCGGCTCTGATCGTCCTTGATGTCATCGCAGAACTTCATGCCGAAGGCGTGCGCTTGCATCGGGAATCCCATCGTGCAAAGGGCGAGAACTATTGCTCTAAATGCGCGCATGCAAGTCTCCCTTTTGGGCTTTCGGACAGCTTATCGTCCCTCTTTTGGACATAGTTCCACTTTCCGCTATTGTCGGCACAAGCAACCATGCCGGGGTGGCGATTCTCGATAAGCGTGATAGAACCCACCTTCAAATTGAGAGGGAGCCGCGGATGACATCCTATCGCGCAAAACTGACGGTCGCCTCGGTTGCGATCATTTGTTTCGTCGGCTCGGCGCCGTCAGCGGCCTGGGCACAGGCCGGGACCATAACCCCGGGCATGCAGAACAACTGCGCCAACGACTATAAAAAATTCTGCGGAGACTACGGACTGCAATCCAACGCTCTTAACCTGTGCATGAAAAAGGCGGGCCCGAGCCTGTCGCCGGCCTGCGTGCAGGCGCTGGTTCAAGCCGGGAAGGTCTCGCAAGCCGACGTGGATCGCATCAAGGCGCAGATGAAAGGGCGGTAAAATAGAGCAACCTGAGCGGCTGTCGCGCTGGACTGGACGCTCCCCCTATCCTTACCCCCTCCGATATCGAACAAGGAACCCTTGATCATGAAAAGATTTCTCTGCTTGAGCCTGTTCGTGGCCCTGGCGCTGACGGGCAATGCCACCTTCGCCGCAGATGAGTGCGCCAAGATCATCGCGACAGGCCATCCGCAATATCCGGCGATCGCTTATAAGGACGGCGACAACATCGTTGGCGCGGCGCCGATGCTGGTCGAGGCCATCGCCAAGCAGCTCAACATCCCACTTGAGTCGAAATACATGGGGTCTTGGGAGGACGCTCAAGCCGCGGCGCGCGACGGCAAGGCCGATATGATCTTCGGCATCTACTACAACGATGAGCGGGCCACCTATCTCGATTATGTCCAGCCGCCCTTCACGTACGACGACGTGGCGGTGTTCGTCGTCAAGGGCAAGGAGTTCCCCTTCACCGACAAAAATGATCTGATCGGCAAGAAGGGCGTCACCAATCAAGGCGAAAGCTACGGCGATGAGTTCGACGCCTTCATGAAGGACAAGCTCGATGTCGCCCGCGCTGCCGGCATCGACGCCGCCTTCAAAGACCTGTTGGACGGAAAGGCCGACTATCTCATTGCCGGCTATTATCCAGGCGTTGCCGAAGCGGCCAAAGAGGGTCTCAAGGATAAGGTCGTGGCGCTGAACCAGGCGCTCCTCTCCCAAGAGATGTTCGTCGCCTTCTCCAAGAAATCGCCCTGCCGCTCCCTGGCCGACAAGTTCGGACAAGGCATCACCGAACTGACGACCAATGACAGTTTCGACAAGATGCTGGTCGACGCTGAAGCCAATTGGGAAGCCGCCCAGCAGCCGAAGCAGTGATGGCTAAGCGGTGCGGCGCTTGACCCCGCGCCGGCAGGGAAGCCGAGAGCGCCGCGAGCAGTTCACTCGGCCGGCAGGCCGAACTTCCGGCGGACGTACTGGAACACGGTCCGTTTCAGGAAATTATAGGCCGGCCGCCCCATCAGGCCGACAGCGACGACCTTGGTGAGGAACGGCGTCGCCCCGAACAGGCCCGATAGCGCCGCCTTGACGCTCGGCTCGAGGTCAGCCTCGATCACGAAGGGAATGAGCGACCAGGCGCCATAACCCCCGACGATGAGAACAGTGCCGAGCGCGAATCGCCAGCCGAGCTGCTCGGCGTTGAACGTCTGCTCGCTTCGCGGGTCGATGGCGACCTCCTTACGGTCGTCGGCAGAGGACATGGTCATGAGCTTGATAGGGGATTTGGGTTTCCCGGAGGCAAATTGGGAGTGCCCTGCCCCAATCGTGCCCCCCAGGATGGTAGCCTCGGCTGATCCAAATCGGAACATTTAATTCACCATAAGCTCGCCCCCCGAAGACCAGCCTTTCCTGTGCTTTTTGCGCAAATTTCAGCGGCACAACCCAGGATTTTGACGTAATATCGTCTACCCCTGGGGTTGGGTTTCATGGCTAAAGACGTGCTTTCGCGTAGGCTCGCCGTCATTGTTGCGGCGGACATGGTCGGCTACTCGCGGCTCATGGAGACCGATGAGGCGGGTACCCTTGCGCAGCTCCGCGCGCTCCGCAGCGAGCTGATCGATCCCAAGATCGCAGAGCATCGCGGCCGTCTCGTCAAGACGACCGGTGACGGACTCCTGATGGAGTTCTCGAGCGTCACCGAGGCGGTGCAGAGCGCGCTCGATATTCAAGAGGCCATGACGCAACGGAACGCGGCCGTGCCGCCTGGCCGGCGCCTGCAATTCCGCATGGGCATCAATCTCGGCGAGATCATCACCGAGGGCGAGGACATCTACGGCACCGGCGTCAACGTGGCGGCGCGACTCGAATCCCTCGCCGAGCCCGGCGGCATCTGCATCTCGGCCTCGGTGCATGAGCAGATCCAAAGCCTGCAGGGCCTGGGCTTCGAGGATCTCGGAGACCAGATCGTCAAGAACCTGTCGCGGCCGGTGCGCAGCTTCGCGCTGCGCGCCACCTCCTCGGGCGCCGTCGCCTTTCAGCGCATCTCACGCGCGCATGCGCAAGGGAGCGAAGCCGAGCACGGGGCGCATCGCCGCGTCCCCTCGATCGCCGTGCTCCCCTTCACCAATCTCTCCGGCGACCCCGAGCAGGAATATTTCGCCGACGGCATCGCCGAGGACATCATCACGGCGTTGTCGAAGATCTCCAATCTGCTGGTGATCTCCCGCAACTCGACCTTCGCCTACAAGGGCAAGGCCGTCGACGTGCACGCCGTGGGACGTGAGCTCAACGTGCGCTACGTGCTCGAGGGCAGCGTGCGGAAGGTGGGCAGCAACGTGCGCATCACCGCCCAGCTCGTCGAGGCTGCCGGCCGCCAGCAGCTCTGGGCCGAACGTTACGACCGCCAGCTCACCGACATTTTCGCGCTGCAGGACGAGATCACCTCGAACGTGGTGGCGGCGCTGCACATCAAGCTCGTCGAGGGCGAGCAGGCGCGCCTCTGGCATAAGGCGACGAAGAGCTTCGCGGCCTGGGAATGCCTGATGCAGGGCCTGCATTTCTTCCGCCTCTTCACCCGCGGCGACAATGACAGGGCAAGGGCGCTCTTCCGCAAATCCATCGAGCTCGATCCCAACTGCGCCATGGGGCTCGTTTGGCTCGCCTGGGCGTATTGGTCCGATGCGCGGTTTCACTGGACCGAATCGCCCAAGGACGCGCTGGCGCGCGCCGACGAGCTGGCGCGCTGCGCCACGGAGATCGACGACGGCTATTCCGAATGCCATGCGCTGCTCGGCGCCATCTATCTGATGAAGAAGTCTTACGACGAGGCGATCGCCCACGGCACCCGCGCCATCGAGCTCGAGCCCAATGCCGCCGACGCCACCGCAACGCTGGCCATGACGCTCAACTGGTGCGGCCGCCCCGAGGAGGCGAGCGAGCTGGTCAAGAAGGCGATGCGCCTAAGCCCGATCCACTCCGCCTGGTATCTCTCGGTGCTGGCGCACGCCTATCGGCTCATGCTTCGCTATGACGAGGCCATCGAGGTCTATAAGCAAGCCATTGCGCTCGCGCCCAACCAGATCGCGGCCCATCTCGGGCTCACCATCTGCTATGCGCAAGCCGGCCAAGAGGAGCTCGCGCGCGTGCAAGGGAAGGAGATCCTGCGCGTCGCGCCGAAATTCGACATGGCCAAATACGCCGAGTCCTTGACCTACCAGGACCCGGAGGATTCCCGGCGGAGCCTCGAGGCGCTCGCCGTCGCGCTCGCGCCGGCGGAAATGCTGCGCACCGCCGCCTAGCCGGCTAACGGCCTTTTCGCTCGCTTACTGATAGACGCCGCCGCAGACCGCCGTTTCGTTGAGCCTCTCGCAATACATCTGCTTCGGCTCGACCTTCTTGGTCACCGGGTTCATGAACTTGTATTCCTGCCAGAAGCTCGGCTGCGTCTTGGCAAGCTCAACGCGCTCCTTCACGAACAGCTTGCCGTCGGCATCCTTGTCGCCGATCTGGTTGGTGCCGATGCGCTTGGCGTCGGCGCCGTGCGCCAGCACCATGCCGTCGAGGCCATAGACCACGATGTAAAGGTCGCGGTCGACGAACGGGCCCTTTTGGTCGCTGATCTCGGCATAGGCCTTGCCGGGGCCTTCGGCCTTGATGGCGCCGACGGCCTTTTTCACCATGGCCACGGCCTCGTCCTTGGTGGCGCCGGTCGCTGCGGACGCCATGCCGCCTGATACTGCAAGAGCGGCGACCAGCACGATCCCGGCAATTCGTTTGAACCCAGTTGCACGCATGATCATGTCGGTTCCTCCGAGCCTCACCGGTGCTTGAAGCGGTAGCACCCTAGTCCTTTGGGCGACCAGCCCCCTAATCGATCCTTGGGTCATGCTTTCGGGATTGCCAACGCCACACGGGGCCGGGACCCGCCGCTACACCGGGACTTAGCTGAGGACCGTCGTCTCCGCGGCGACGAGCCAAGCGGGATCGAACCAGCGGTCGGCCTCGCCATCGTAAGGCAGCCGCGTGATGTCCCAATGGTCGATGAAAGGCGCGTAAGTCTCCCACACCGGGGGGCCGCCGCCGACATAGATGACGCGCTCGGGAAATCGCGCGAGCACCTCGGCAGGGTCCATGTGAGAGCGGACCTCGACGATGGTTCGGTGCTGGTAGGCCAGAGGCGGGATCGAGGCGATCGTCGTTGGGCCGGCAATGAGAACATGCCCCTTGGTCAGGTCGAAGAAGCGCGCCACGTCGGCCAGATATTGCCATCCCTTGTTGCCCTCCCAGGGAAGCCTGCCCTTGAGCCCCAATTGCCCGCGCAGGCCTATGGCGCACATGGCGCGTATCTCAGCCGCCATTCTCTCCTCCTTTTTGACGTGGCGTCTGTCTCATGACCTCTCGACCTTATCGGCCGATGGCGTTTTGGCAAAGAGTCGTGCATAGACCGCACCTCCATGACGCCCCGCCGATTCCCGCAAATTGACGTCGATCCTCGCCAAAGGCTGAAGGCGATCGGGCTCATGGCCCTTGCCACGGTCTGCTTTGCCGGGCTCGACTCCACGGCGAAATATCTCGTTGCGGTGAAGGGCGTTCCCGTCGCCGAGGTCACCTGGTTCCGCTTCGCCGGCCATATGGTGTTCAGCGCCGTGGCGCTGTGGCCCTTCGCCTTCAAGCCCTCGCTCCGCTCGGCCAAGCCTCTCGTGCAAATCTTTCGCTCCGCGCTTATGGTGGTGACGACGGGCTTCAACTTCATCGCGCTCAGATATCTGCAGCTCGACCAGACCGTCACCATCTTCTTCCTCACGCCGCTTCTGGTGGCGGCCCTTGCCGGGCCTTTGCTTGACGAATGGGTGGGCTGGCATCGCATGCTCGCCATCGTCGCCGGCTTTCTCGGCGTGCTGCTGGTGATGCATCCGGGCTTCGGCACGGTTCACTGGGCCATGCTCTTCGTCCTGGTGGCGACGTTCGGCTACGCGCTCTACAACCTCGCCACGCGCTATCTTGCCGCTTTCGATCCGCCGGAAGTGACGCAGACCTATACGCCGCTCGCCGGCGTCGTGATCATGGCGCCGTTTGCACTCGCCGCCTGGCACTGGCCACCTGACGAAGCGGTCTGGGTGCTTCTCGCCTCGCTCGGTTTCTGGGGCGGGCTTGGACATTGGTTCCTGATCCTCGCCCATCGCAGCGCTCCCGCGCCGGTGCTCGCGCCCTTCATCTATCTCGGGCTGCTCTGGATGTCGGCGGCCGGGTATTTCGTTTTCGACCAGCTGCCGACGCTGTGGACTTTGGGGGGAGCGGCCATCGTGATCGTATCTGGGCTCTATCTGCTGGCGCGGGAGCGTATGGCGATGGGCCCGGCCAAAGGCGGCCCCGCCTCCGACATCGCCACGCAGTGACCCCCTCTCCCCTGTGGGGAGAGGTGAAGACTGCGGCCTGTAGCGTTTGGCCGGCTAGCTCTCTAGCGCTTCATCATCGCTCGTGGCGCCGTAGCGGCGGCGCACGTCATCGGCGAAGCTGGCGAAGCGCCCCTCCTCGATCGCCTCCCGCGCACGCGCCATCAGCTCCTGATAGAACTGCACATTGGCGTAGGTAAGCAGCATGGCGCCGAGCACTTCGCCCGACCTCACCAGATGGTGCAGATAAGCGCGCTCGTATTGCGCTGCAGGGCATGCGCTCTCGGCGTCGAGGGGATCCTGGTCCTCGGCATAGCGCGCGTTGCGCAGATTGAGGCGCCCACTCCACGTGAAGGCCTGGCAATGGCGCCCTGAGCGGGTCGGCAGCACGCAATCGAACATGTCGATGCCGCGCGCGATTCCGGCGAGCAGGTCCTGCGGCGTGCCGACGCCCATCAAATAGCGGGGCCGATCCTCCGGCAGCACCGCGGTGGTGGCCTCCACCATGTCGAGCATCGCGCCCTGCCCTTCGCCCACGGCGAGCCCGCCGACGGCATAGCCGTCGAAGCCGATATCGATGAGCGCCCGGGCGCTCCTCTCCCGCAAGTCGGGGTAGACGCTTCCCTGTACGATCCCGAACAAGGCTTGGCCTGGCTCCGCGCGCGCGGCGAAGGCGCGGCTGCACCGCTCGGCCCAGCGAAGCGACAGCTCGAGCGAGGCCTTGGCCTCCTCGCGCGTGGCCGGATATGGCGTGCACTCATCGAGCACCATCTGGATATCGGCGCCGAGCAGGCATTGCACCTCGATGGCACGCTCGGGCGTGAGCTCGACGGTGGCGCCGTCCACATGGGACTGGAAGGTGACGCCTTGCTCCTCGATGCGCCTGAGCTTTGCCAGAGACATGACCTGATAGCCGCCCGAATCGGTGAGGATGGGACCGTCCCAATGCATGAATTTATGCAGGCCGCCGAGCTTGGCGATACGCTCGGCGCCGGGGCGCAACATCAGATGATAGGTGTTGGCGAGGATGATATCGGCGCCGCTTGCCGCCACGTCCTCGGGGAACATCGCCTTGACCGTACCCCCCGTACCGACCGGCATGAAGGCGGGCGTGCGGACGATCCCGCGGGGCATGGTGATCGCCCCAGTCCGCGCCGCCCCGTCCCGCGCCTTGACGGCAAAGGAGAAGCGCTCGGCTGTCATGGGTGCCGCGCCGGGCTGAGCAGGCAGGCATCGCCGTAGGAATAGAAGCGATAGCCCTCTCGAATAGCATGAGCATAGGCGCGCTGCATGAGATCGAGCCCGGAGAAAGAAGCGACCAGCATGAACAGAGTCGAGCGCGGCAGATGGAAATTGGTCAAGAGGCGATCGACGAAGCGGAAGCGATAGCCCGGCGTAATAAAGAGACCAGTCTCGCCTTGGAAGGGTCCCAGCCTGCCGTCGGCGCCGGTCGCGCTTTCCAGGAGGCGGAGCGAGGTGGTGCCCACGGCGACGATCGTCCCTCCCCTCGCCTTTACTTCGTTCAAAGCCTCTGCGGTCGCTTGCGTGATGGAGCCCCTTTCAGGGTGCATATGATGACCTTCGGTGTCGGCCGAGCGCACCGGTAGAAATGTGCCGGGGCCGACATGGAGCGTCACGAAGTGGCGCGAGACGCCGCGCTCCTCGAGCGCGCCCATCAGAGCTTGCGTGAAATGCAGCCCCGCGGTTGGCGCGGCGACGGCGCCGTCCTCGCGGGCGAACACCGTCTGATAATCGCGTCTGTCGCGCTCGTCCGCTGGCCGGCGCGAGGCGATGTAAGGCGGCAGCGGCATGGCGCCCAGAGCGGCGATCGCCTCGTCGAGTGCGGGACCGGCAAGATCGAAGGCAAGCGTCACCTCGCCCTCCTCCCCCCGTTCCTCGACGGTTGCGGCAAGGCCTCCGAGCAGGCAGACATTGCTCCCCTCGCCAAAGAGAACGCGGTCGCCCTGCTTGAGCCGCTTCGCCGGCCGCGCCAGGGTGTGCCAGCGATGGCCGTCGAGACGTTCGATCAGGGTCACTCCGACATGCGCCGAGCTTTCCTCGCGTGCGCGCACGCCGCTCAGCTCCGCCGGGATGACCTTGGTGTCGTTGAAGACAAGCGCATCGCCGGGGGCGAGCAGCTCCGGCAGCGCCGAGATCAGCCGATCGGCAAAGGGATCGGGCGCGCCGGGATCGACCACCAGCAGCCGTGCGGCGTCGCGGGGCACCGCCGGGCGAAGCGCAATCAACGCCTCCGGCAGATGAAAATCGAAGTCATCGACGCGCACGACGCTAAGGCTAAGCGGCGTCGGCGGCGACCCGCACCGTCAGCATCTTGTCAGGCTTGGCCGGCGGCTCGCCGCGGGCAAGCTTGTCGACATTCTCCATGCCGTCGATCACGCGCCCCCACACCGTGTATTGGCGATCGAGAAAGCTCGCGTCGTCGAAGCAGATGAAGAACTGGCTGTCGGCCGAGTCGGGCGACTGCGCGCGGGCCATGGACACGGCGCCGCGGCTATGCGGCTCGGTGTTGAACTCGGCGCCGAGCTTCTGGCCCGAGCCGCCCCGGCCGGTGCCGGTCGGGTCGCCGGTCTGGGCCATGAACCCCTCGATGACGCGGTGGAAGACCACGCCGTCATAGAAGCCCTTGCGCGCGAGCTCCTTGATGCGGGCGACATGCTTCGGCGCGAGGTCGGGCCGCATCTCCACGGTCACGCGGCCTTTCGTCGTCTCGATGACGAGGGTGTCCTCTGGTTTAGCCATGGTGTCCTCCTTATCCGGCCGCTGTGTCTTGTCTGAGCATCATCTTGTCGGAAAACCGGTTCCCACTTTTCTGGATGATGCTCTTGTCTGAGCATCATCCTGTCGGAAAACCGGTTCCCACTTTTCTGGATGATGCTCTAGGGCTCGATCGTCGCCTTGCGGATGAAGTCGAGCTTGGGGAATGATTTTTCGAGATAGGCGTTGCCTTGGCTCTGGACGAGGCCCTGGTCGGGTCCGTCGCCGCCGGGTGCGCCCTCGCCATATTCGGCGTAGAGCGCATCGACGATCTCCATGCCCGACACCACCTTGCCGAACGGCGCAAAGCCCTGACCGTCGAGCCCGGCGTTGTTACCGAAATTGATGAACACCTGCGTCGTGCGCGTATTGGGCCCCGCGGTGGCGAAGGTGAGGTAGCCCTTCTTGTTGCTCTCCTCGACCGGATCGTCCTTGATGTTGGCGTCGCGCCACACGGCCGAGACCTTCGGATTGCCGGCGATGCCGAACTGCACCATGAAGCCGCTGATCACGCGGAAGAAGCGGGCGTCGTCGTAGAAGCCATTCTTCACCAGATTGTAGAAGCGGTCGGCGCCGTTCGGCGCCCAATCGCGATGCACCTCGACCACGAAGCTGCCCTTGCTCGTGTCGAACTTGACCTTGTACACGGCGGGCGCCTTCTCGTTCAGACTGGCGGGATTGGTGAGGTCGCCCGCGCGGCTCGCCCCTGGCGAGAAGAGGACACCGAGTGCCAGCGCAGCAGCGAACAAGACGATTGCCGGAATTCTCATGAGACCTCCTTGGAAAGGGTTTCCAGCCGGACTAGCCGGCAAACTTCTTTTTGAGCGCCGCCTGCACGACGGCAGGGACGAAGGCCGAAACGTCGCCGCCCATCGCGGCAATCTGGCGGACGAGACTTGCAGCGATGTGCCGTGATTCCGGCGAGGAGGCCAGAAACACCGTCTCGATCTCCGGCGCAAGGGCCGCGTTCATCCCGGCCATCTGCATCTCGTAGTCGAAATCGCCGGCGTCGCGGAGCCCGCGAATCACGACCGCGGCGTGCGCATCGCGCGCGGCAGCGACCGTCAACGTGTCGTAGGTGGTCACCTCGAGCTTGAGCCCGATCTTCTTGGCCACGGGTTTGAGCACCGCGGAGGCAAGATTCACCCGCTCCTCAGCGCTGAACAGGGGGTGCTTGTCGTGATGGGTGCCGATGGCGATTACGAGCTTGTCGACGAGATGGCCCGCCCGGCGCACGATATCGACGTGGCCGAAGGTGACGGGATCGAAGCTGCCAGGATAAAGGCCAGTGCGCATGCTTCGTGCTCCAGACGCGATGGCCGGCAGCCTCTCTAAAGGGGCCGGAACGCCAGTCGCGGTGCGCCACCTTCTAGCCGCGCAAGTCCGTCATCGGCAAGGCCGCATATTGGAGCCTCCCGGCCAGGACCCGAGCCGCCCACAGCCAAAAGGAAAAGGGCCCGGCAGCGCCTTTGCCGCCTCGTGTGCCTGTCCGGCAAGACCCCGCCCACGCATCCAACTTGATCGATGTCAAGGCGCGATCTCGCGGCCCGCCCGACTGCTTGTCCTCTGGTGGCTCCATTGCCTTAAAGGGGAAAGACCTTGGCCATGACAACTGGCGTGAAGATAGAGAGCGAGGGCCAATTAAGGGGCGGCGCGCCTTGCAGCGCGTCCAAGGGGGCGGCGCTCTCTCCGGTCACCGTCGTGCTCGCGGCCCACGCCGCCACTTTGCGCACCCGCCGCGGCCAGACCGTCGCTCTCATGTCCGACAGCTTGGAGACGGCGTTCATCGTGCGCGCGGGCGTCCTTACGCTCCAGGTCACCATGCCGGGGACGTCGCGGCAGGTGGTAGCCATGCTGTTTGCCGGCGACGTGCTGCGCTCGAGCTATGTGCCGCCTTGTGCCGAAGGGGCGCTTGTCGCGGCGAGCACAAGCGAAGTGTTGCGGATGCGCTGGGGGGCGCTTGCGGAGCTGGCGGCGGGCGACCCCGCGATTGCGGGCTACTTCGAGGATGCCGTGGCCCATCAGGTGGCACGCCAGGCGATCCACGCCGCCACGCTCGGCCAGTTCGATTGCGAGCAGCGGGTCGCGACTTTCCTTATCGAGCTTGCCCTGTGCACCGGGGTGAGCTCGCAAGACGGCGGCATGGTGTTCGACATGCCCTTCAGCCGCAAGGACGTCGCCGACTATCTCGGCCTGAACCCCGATACGCTGTCGCGGGTCATGTCGCGGTTGAGGATAGCGGGCCTGATCGGCCGCTCCGAACGGAACCGTGCCGTGGTCCGCGATTTTCGCGCGCTTGCGGCGCTCTCTCCGGCGGCTCGATCGCTCATCGCGATCCACGGGGACTGTCAGGCAGAACCGCCGGTTCGCAAGGGGCTGTGACCCCGGGCGAAAAGGGGCCTACTCGGCCACCGCCTCCTCGCCGCCGTTCTCGTCGGGAATATGCTCGACCGAGACCACGCGCTCGCCTTCTGCGGTGTCGAACACGATCACCCCTTGCGTCGAGCGGCCCACAATGGAGATGCCTTCCACCGGCACGCGAATGAGCTGGCCGCCGTCGGTGACGAGCATGATCTGATCGGTCTCCTCGACGGGGAAGGACGCGATCAGCTTGCCGTTCCGCTGATTGACCACCATGGCGATGATGCCTTTGCCGCCGCGGCCGGAGATGCGGTACTCGTAGGCCGACGTCCGCTTGCCGTAGCCGTTCTCGGAGACCGTCAGCACGAACTCCTCGTGCGCGCTGAGCTCGGCGTAACGCTCGGGGCTCAGCACCACCGTCTCCTGGCCGTCACCCTCCGCCTCCATGTCCTGCTCGATTTCGGCCCCACCCCGGCGGATGGTGTTGGCCTGGCGGACATAGGCGGCGCGCTCGGCGGGCACGGCCTCGATATGGGCGAGTATCGCCATGGAGATGACCTGGTCAGCACCCTCGAGCTTGATGCCGCGCACGCCCGCCGATTCGCGGCCCTTGAACACGCGCACCTCGGTTGTGGGAAAGCGGATCGCCTGGCCTTCGGCAGAGGTGAGCAGCACGTCTTGCTGCTCGTTGCACACCTGCACGCCGATGATGCGGTCGGTGCCCTCGAGCTTCATGGCGATCTTGCCGTTCTGCCGCACCTCGATGAAGTCGGACAGCTTGTTGCGCCTGACCGTGCCGCCATTGGTGGCGAACATCACGTCGAGCTTGGCCCATGAGGCCTCATCCTCCGGGAGCGGCAGGATGGTGGTGATGGTCTCGTCCTTGTCGAGCGGCAGAAGATTGACGAGCGCCTTGCCGCGCGCCTGGGGTGCTGCGAGCGGTAGCCGCCATACCGTCATCTTGTAGGCCATGCCGCGCGAGGAGAAGAACAAGACCGGCGTGTGAGTGTTGGCAATGAAGATGCGGGAGACAAAATCCTCCTCGCGCGTCGCCATGCCGGCGCGGCCTTTACCGCCGCGGCGCTGGGCGCGATAGGCCGAAAGCGGCACGCGCTTGATGTAGCCTTTGTGACTGACGGTGACGACCATGTCCTCGCGCTGGATCAGGTCCTCGTCCTCGACCTCGCCTTCCATTTCCAGGATCTCGGTGCGGCGCGGGGTGCCGAACTCGGTCTTGATGGCGGTGAGCTCGTCCTTGACGATGGCGACGATACGGGCGCGGCTGCGCAGGATGTCGAGATAGTCGGCAATCTCGACCCCAAGCTTCTTCAGCTCATCGCCGACCTCGTCGCGGCCAAGCGCGGTCAGCCGCTGCAGGCGGAGATCGAGGATGGCGCGGGCTTGCTCCTCCGACAGGCGGTAGGTGCCTTTGGCCGACACCTTGTGGCGGGGATCGGCGATCAGCTCGACGAGCGCGACCACGTCCTTGGCTGGCCAGTCGCGCGCCATCAGCTGTTCGCGCGCCGTGGCCGGGTCCGGCGCGCGGCGGATCAGCGCGATGACCTCATCGATATTGGCGACGGCGATGGCGAGACCGACCAGGATATGGGCCCGATCCCGCGCCTTGCGCAAAAGGAACTTGATGCGGCGGCCGACCACCTCCTCGCGGAACTCGGTGAAGGCGCGGATCAGGTCCTTCAGATTGAGCAGCTCGGGCCTACCTCCGGTCAGCGCCACCATGTTGCAGCCGAATGTGCTCTGCAGCGGCGAGAAACGGTAAAGCTGGTTCAGCACCACATCGGCCATGGCATCGCGCTTCAGCTCGACCACGACGCGCATGCCCTCGCGATCGGACTCGTCGCGGATATCGGCGATGCCCTCGATCTTCTTCTCGCGCACGAGCTCGGCGATCCTCTCCACCATCGACGCCTTGTTCACCTGATAGGGGATCTCGGTGATAACCAGTGCCTCGCGCTCCTTGCGGACGGTCTCGGTCGTGACGCGGCCGCGCATGAGGATCGAGCCGCGGCCCTTGTGATAGGCGGAGCGGATGCCGGTGCGTCCGAGGATCAGCCCGCCGGTGGGAAAGTCCGGGCCGGGAACGAGTTCGGCGAGCTCGCCGATGCCAAGGGCCGGATTGTCGAGATAGGCGATGCAGGCGTCGATCACCTCGCCGAGATTGTGGGGCGGGATGTTGGTGGCCATGCCGACGGCGATGCCACCCGCGCCATTGACGAGGAGGTTGGGAAACTTCGCCGGCAAGACCATCGGCTCTTGCTCGCGGCCGTCGTAATTCGCCTGGAAACCGACCGTGTCGTTCTCGAGGTCGTCGAGCAGCGACATGGCAGGACGCGCCAATCTCACCTCGGTGTAGCGTTCCGCCGCGGGCGGGTCGCCGTCGACCGAGCCGAAATTCCCCTGCCCGTCGATCAGCGGCAGCCGCATGGAGAACTCTTGCGCCATGCGCACCAGAGCGTCGTAGATCGCCTGGTTGCCGTGCGGGTGATACTTACCCATGGTGTCGCCGGTGACGCGCGCCGATTTGTTGTAGGGCCGGTCGGGCGTGTAGTTGTTCTCGTGCATCGAGTAGAGGATGCGCCGATGCACGGGCTTCAGCCCGTCGCGCACGTCGGGCAGCGCGCGCGCCACGATCACGCTCATGGCGTAATCGAGATAGGAGCGCTTCATCTCATCGATGAGCGAGATCGGTCTGATGTCGGAGGGAGCCGGTCCCTCGACCTCTGTCTTGTCGTTGTCAGCCAAGGAAGGAGGAAGCCTGTTCTAAGAAATGCGGAGCCCGTAAACGCGATCGCCAACGAGAGGGAGAAACCTCCCGCACAAGGGCGAAAGCGATTGCTGTAAGATGTCTCTCTATAGCTGATTTGGCGCCTCTTCCGCAACCGAACAAGGAGCGCAAAAGCAGTTTGCTTTTCACAATTATTTCAATACGTTACTCGGCCTTAGGAGCGCCATTTTGGCGCCGTACAAGGGAGCGATTCGTCAGCCGCCGGAAAGCGCGCCGAAGCACGATGCGGGAAACGATCGAATCGCGGAGACGTTGTTGGGATAGGCGCCGCGAGGGCTCTTTCTGCTCTCCTGCGTCAACCTTGGTTAGCAACCCACAAGGAGCGAAACCATGAACAGACTTCTTGCCTACACGGCCGTTGGCCTCGTCTTGGGCCTGGCGCCGGCTCTGGCTGAAAGCCAGCTCCCTTCTGGTGCCTCTCAGGATCGGCCCGCGCTGCAACAGCCGGCAGAGCCCTCTGAGGAGGCCCTGCCCCAGGCGCAGTCTGAGGCGCCGAAATCCATCCTTCCGGAACAGTCGGCAGAAGCTTCGGCGGACAGCTCGCCGTTTCTCAAGAGGCAGGCAAGCAGCGACTGGCTGGTGGGCAATTTGATCGGCGAGACCGTGGTGAATGCCAAGAATGAATCCATCGGCGAGATCACCGACCTCATTACCGACCAGAACGGCAAGATCATCGCCGTGCTGATCGGCGCCGGTGGGTTCCTCGGCATTGGCGAGAAGGACGTTGCGATTCGTTTCGAGGACGTCACTGTTACCCGCGACGAGAACAACGATATGAAGGTGATGACGGATATCAGCCAGCAGACGATCGCTTCGGCGCCCGACTATGAGACGCTCGACGAGCAACAGATCACGGTGGGCGAGAAGAGCGATCGCGAGAACTCGACCCAGTAGCAAAGTCTCGTTGCGCTAAATCGCAACTTCAAGGCGCGGCCTGTCTCAAGCCTTGAAGCGCGGCCACGACCTCTCTGCCGATGAAGCCGTAAGCCCCCGTCACGAGGCAGCGCACAGCGAGACGTGCCGGCTAGAACGGGATCTCGTCGTCGAGCTCCTTGTCGAAGGCGCCCGAGCCGCCGCTCTTGCCGCCGAGCGCCGAGGAGCGGCCGAAATCGCCGCCGCCCTGCCGATCCTCGCCCCCCGCCCCCTGCCTACCGTCGAGCATGGTCAGCGCGGAGTTGAAGCCTTGCAGCACGACCTCTGTGGAATAGCGGTCCTGGCCGGACTGGTCCTGCCATTTGCGGGTCTGAAGCGCGCCCTCGAGATAAACCTTCGAGCCCTTCTTGAGATATTGCTC
The DNA here is from genome assembly GCA_041500805.1 of Methyloceanibacter sp. Lineage (GTDB taxonomy): Bacteria > Pseudomonadota > Alphaproteobacteria > Rhizobiales > Methyloligellaceae > Methyloceanibacter. The sequence goes on along the minus strand of JBGQMX010000001.1, from coordinate 3,326 downwards.
GGCGATGCGGCACAGGCCCTCACTGAAGATGACCACGCGGTGCCACTCAGTCTTCTCTTTCCGCTCGCCGCTCGCCTTGTCGCGCCAGCTCTCGCTCGTAGCGACGCGGAGATTGACGATCGGGCGTCCATCCTGGGTCTGACGCACTTCAGGGTCGGCTCCGAGATTGCCGACCAGAATGACTTTGTTGACCGATCCGGCCATTTAACAAACCTCCCCGCAGGATTCACACAGCGCTTGGCCCAGTCTACCGCCCGCAAGGCGCCACCTGCCAGACAGCAGAGCCCCTGTCCACAGGCCAGCGGCCATCCGTGCTATGTACCCGTTTTGTTCCAGATCGTCTAGCCTCGCATCTTGAGGTTTCCGCCCGCGCGCCCTATGCCTTAGAAGGGCAATCGACAAATGGGTTTTCTGGCAGCGCATCCGGCTTTACGGGGTGGCGCGCCTGAAGCTGGGGACGAGGGGAGACATGCAGCGGTCCGTCGAGCAGCGGCAAGCATCGAAGCGCCGGGCGCCCAATCGGCGCCACCCCCGCGCGCCGTATTTCGGCTTCACATCGGGGCAATGGCCTTTCATCTATGTCCTGGTCGGGAACTGGCTGTTCGCGGGCGCCGCCTTCGGCATCGCCAAGCTGCTCTGGCACTGGGTGCCGGCCGACTGGACCCTCGGCGACCGTATCGCCCTCGTCATCAAGGATGCCGTCTTCGCCATCCTGCCGGCGGTGCTCGGCATCTGCATCGTCGCCGCCCAGCGCCTCGATCCCACCATGTGGGTCGGGCGCGTGGCCAAGCCCAACTCCGCGCTCGATATCAACACCCGTTTCATCCTCAACACGTTCGAGCAGTTCATCCTCTATTTCATCGGCAACGCGGCGCTCGCCCTTTATTGCCCGCCCGATGAGGCGCGCACGCTGATCATCCTCACCAGCCTGTTCGTGGCTGGGCGCGTCCTGTTCTGGGCCGGCTATCACGTCAACCCGTATTTGCGCGCCTTCGGCTTCGGCATCACCTTCTATCCGACCGTCGTGGTCTATGCCTGGCTCGTCCTGTTCATGGTGTTCGAGATCCGCGTCCCGCTGTGACCGGGCCTACCGTCCCGCTTGCCATTGCAGCACGGCATCGATCGGCCAAAGCAGCATCACCACATTGAGGGTAAGGTTGTCGCGGATCATGTATCCGACGAACAGCTCGAGCGCGACGGCGATGGCAACCGTGAGCCAAATGGGCAGCCGGCTTGCCAGGAAGAAGCCGAGCACCATGAAGAGCGTGTCGCTCACCGAATTGATGACACTGTCGCCGAAATAGTCGAGCGAGACGGTGATCCCGCGATAGCGGTCGATCAGATATTCGGTGTTCTCAATCAGCTCCCAGCTCGCCTCGATGCCGACCGCAATCACGAGCCGCGTGCCGAACGACATCGGCACCCAGCGGGACGCGAGCCAAAGCAGTCCGTAGAAGATGAAGCCGTGGATGATGTGCGAGGACGAATACCAGTCGGAGAGGTGCTGGGAGTTCTCCGAGCTCAGCACCACGCCATGCCAGAGCTTCACGTAGCCGCATTTGCAGATGAGCGGATGGCCCATGAGCAGCAGGATGGCGGCTTGAAGCGCGAGGATGCCGATGCAGGCGATGAGGACGTGGGTGCGGGAGAGCTTCACGGGCGTATCTATGCACAGCGATTCGAGCGCCGTCATCCTTTCGTGCGGTCAGCACCGCGCGCGGTCGGCTCTAGAGTTCGCCTGGATCAACCGGCTTCCGTGCAGTATGGCGGATGTGAAGAACGATCAACTCGTCGTCGGAGGTCGTATAGAAGATCCTATTGGGATACTTCCCAAGCGGGATCACGCCGACGGCAGAGCGAGCATAGACACTCCGGCCACTCGCCGGGAATTGTGCGATGAGCTCAATCACGGTGCGCATGCGCTTCTCGACAGCGGCTGCGCCGCTTGGGCTCCGCTCAGCGAGGTAGCGTCCGATTTCCGCCAGGTCGATGACGGCGCGCGGGCTGTACGTGATCCTCACTTGCGGAAGCGCGCGAAGGCCTCTTCTACTTCGGCGGGCCTCGCCTGCTCACCGCGCGCCACCTGCTTTAGCGCTTCATCGATGGCGCTCAGTTCATCGGCGGATGCGCGGTAGGGCGCTGGGCCGAGACGATCCAGCGCCAGAAGGAGTTCGGCTGCCTCATCTTGACGGTCCTGCGGCCAGCCGCGTACGGCGTTGAGCGCTTTTTCCATGAGAGCTGTCATTGGCAAGAATTAGCACATGACGAGGGGGAACCAAAGGCCGCCGCTTGGGTGCAGCATCGCGGTCCGACCTCTGGAGACCGATTTTGCCGATCGGCGCAAGGCCCTTCCCTTGTGGCGCCACGTCCCTGGGAATAAGGCTTAGAGCATGACCCAAGACGAGGCGCTGGCTCTGCTCAAGACCGGCGCCAGCATCTTCCTCACCGGCCAGCCCGGGAGCGGCAAGACCCACACGGTCAATCGCTATCTCCAGGGGCTCGCTCGGCAGGGCGTGGAATTCGCCTATACCGCCTCGACCGGCATCGCCGCCACCCACGGGCATGGCGTCACCATCCACGCCTGGAGCGGCATCGGCGTGCGCGAGGCGCTAAACCGGCGCGATCTCGACACGCTCGCCGCCAACCGGCGTCTTGCCGCCCGCATCGAGCGGACCAGCGTCCTGATCGTCGATGAGATCTCGATGCTGCCGGCGCGGAGCCTGACGCTGGTGGACGCGGTCTGCCGCCATATCAGGGGAAGCGCGGCCCCGTTCGGCGGCATGCAGGTGGTCCTGGTCGGCGACTTCTTCCAGCTGCCGCCGGTGGTCCGCCGCAGCACGGAGCATGGCATGCTGCCGCTCGACGCGGCTGACGCGTATGGCGCGGAGTTCGCCCATGCCTCCCCTGCCTGGCGCGATCTTGCTCCCACCGTCTGCTATTTGTCGGAGCAGCACCGGCAGAGCGACAAGCCGTTTCTGGAGGTGCTCGCCGCCATCCGCGACAATTCGTGCCTCGGCATCCATCGGGAGCGTCTCGCCGCGCGGACGATCGATCGGGACCGGCTGCCCCAAGGCTGCACGCGCCTCTTCACCCACAACGCCGCCGTTGATGAGATCAACCAGCGCGAGCTCGCGAGGCTTGGCGGAGAGACGCACCGGTTCAGCATGATCGCCAGGGGACCCGACCCCTTCGTGCAGGCGCTGAAGCGCGGCTGCCTGTCGCCTGATCCCCTCGAGCTCAAGCAAGGGGCGATCGTGATGTTCACCAAGAACGATCCGGCCGGCCGCTTCGTCAACGGCACGCTCGGGGTGGTGGAGGAGTTCGAC